>JBOGDF010000144.1:0-13036 GCA_050701635.1 Micromonosporaceae bacterium
TGCGCGCCGCACTCGAAGCCGAGATCGCCGAAAATGTCACTGCCGCATGCGATGATCACAACGTGACCGCAGCCTGATGATCACACTCGGGCCGCCACCGAAGTTCCACGGGACTCGGGACATCCTCTAGGCCAGGTGGTGAATGAGATTGCGGACTGGGTGCGGGCCGCAGTCTCCGGAGCGCTAGTCGAGGATGTCTGGAGGTCAGGCGACCAGGTCCTGCGATCCGTGGTCCGTGCTCGCATGAACGGCGAAGAGCTGAAAGCCTCAGTCCGTACCCCCCGACCCTGGATTCTCCGGCGAGACCACGTGACCTACACGTACATCGCGTACTAACACGCGGCTGCATAGACTTCTGTGCGGATCGATGCCGATGACGACCATGACGCGCGAAGTCCCTCCGCGGTGACCGAACAAAGGCAACGTCGCGGCCGGCAGGCCGACTTGCGATGATCCACCACGCCCCTGTTGAGCCAGGCCACGACGCGGCGCTCGACCGGGGCGCAGACCCCATCAGAGCCAACCCGAACGGGTGGCAGCCACATCTCGAGCCCAGCGCGCCCAGAACATCACTCTTGGTGACGCCGGTACCCGCCCCTTCGTACCTTGGCATGCGTGGATGGCACGGTTATGTCCGGTCCCTCGATCACCGTTTGTAGGTTTGCATAATGACAAGTTGGGTGCACTGCCGGGGGCACCCACGACATGGGCACGGTCGTCACGGTCACGGACGTTAGTGATCGAGGCGACCGTTTCGCTTTTGTCCGACCCTGACCGAGGCGCGCGCAGGGCGGGTGGTGCCCGATGAGCGCCGCCGACCGAGCTATCCGGGGTTGCGGCTTCGGCAACCGTGGTGGCGCTGGCCGGGATCGCGGGCGCGATCTCCTACTCCCACATGGCCGAGTTGGCGCGGCTGCACGGCGAGGTTGGTTGGCGGGCGCACGCGTTCCCGCTGTCTGTGGACGGTATCGAGATCGTCGCGTCGCTGGTACTGCTCGCGCATAGGCGGGCGGGCACCCGTGCAGGCTGGCTGCCGTGGGCGGCGCTGGTGGCCGGTACGACGGCGAGCGTGGCCGCCAACGTCGCGGTCGGGGCGTCGGACCCGGTAGGGCGGCTGGTCGCCGGGTGGCCGGCGCTGGCCCTGCTGGTGGCGATCAAGCTGTTGTCGGGCCTGCTCGAAACGAGCGCGGGCCACGCCGGCCCCCTGCCTGGTCCCGCCGGTCCCGGACGTCCCGCCACGGTGCCTCCTGGAACCAGGAGCGCCTGTTCTGGTCCCGACCAAGAACCGGTTGCGGGGACCGCTGAGACGGGGACCATGCAGTTCCATCGGCGAGGCGATCCTGGGGGCGACTTGGCGGCCGCCGCCCGCACGGTCCGGGACCGCCTTGTGGCCACGGGCGTGCCGATCAACCGGCGCAACCTCGCGTCGGGCCTGCGCGCGGCGGGTCACCGGATACGCAACGACCGGGTCGGTCATCTGCTTCGAGTCGTCACGACATCCGACGATCAGGGACCCGCGCCCTCGGGTGATGTCCAGCCTCGTCACCAGATCCGGCCTCGGGCGGGAGGCGGTCGCGATGCTTGAGACTCGATGCGACTGCTGGCTCGACGACCTGTCTGGCCCCTCAGCTGATCTGTCACGCCGCGATTGGCCCGGGCATGGTCCGGCGGGACGGGTTGCCGATTGCCGTGGACCCGAACGGCAAGCTCCGTGAGTCTGTCAGCGCAGGTCAACGCCGCTTTCCGGCGTTCGGACCCACCGGCGACTGACACTTACCGTGTCTCCGGATGCAGCCCATGGCGGTCACCTCCTGCTGGAGCCCGCCATGACAGCTGACCGTTCCTACCTGACCCGGCTGCGCACCTCGGAAGGGCCGTCTCACCTCCTGCTGGTGCTGCTCAACCAGCACCGGGTGATGACCACCGGCCAGCTCGCGCGGGCGACCGGCGCGCCCGAGCGCACCGTCCGGTACCGGCTGGATCGTCTTCGCAAAGCACGCCTCGTCGACTGTGCCCGGCCCGGCAGAGAGACCGGCTCGGCACCTCGACACTGGTGGCTCCGCCCCGCGGGCGCCCGGCTGGTGAGCGGGACCGCCGCCGCACAGGGCAAACCGACCGCGATGTTCGCCGCGCACGCCGCCGCGATCACCGAGCTGTGGCTGGCGTTCACTGAGCACGGTCCCGCCGTCGGCATCGAGCTTGCGGACTGGCTGGCCGACCGAGCCGGCTGGCAGGAGTGGTCGGGCACCGGGCGGTACGGCTACGGGTCCCGCCGGTACCGGCTGACCCCCGACGCGGTGGCCACGGCCACGCTGACCGGCGGCGGCACCGCCGTGGCATTCATCGAGGTCGACCTCGCCACCATGACCCAGACCCTGCTCAAGGAGAAGCTGGCCCGCTACCTCGCGTACGCCGACGACATGGCCTGGCAGGACGTGTTTCCGCACTGCCCGCCCCTGCTGCTACTCACCACGACAGCCACCCGAGCAGCCACCTTCGCGCGGGCAGCACGGCAACTCCTCGATCGGGAACGCCGCCCTCGTGACGCCGACCCTGCCGGTGAGCTCGTGATCGCCGCATGCGGGCTGGTGCGCGACCCGACCCGCGCCATCGTCGAGCCCTGCTGGATGCTGCCGGACAGCGCTGCGGAGTTGACCTTGGCCGAACTCCTATCCGAGCGGGTCGAGGCCCAGTCCGCTTCCGAGGCGTGGCACCACTACAACGACACCGTCGTGCGCCGCCGCGCCGAGATCGACAAACTCGACACCGCGCGGCGCCTCTACAACCTGGCCAAGTACCTCGGCAGCGAACCGGCCGCCGAAGTCCTCCATCACCTGATCGGCGCCAATCCCGGCGCATTCCTCGACACCGAACCCGACCTAGCCCAGCAGGTCGTCGACTGGATCCGGGTACGCCGCACGACCAACCGGTTCCAGGCCCTTGACCACACCCAGCCACTCGCTGCCACGCTCGAAGCTCGGCACGCCGCGATCTGGGAAGAGCAAGCCCGACGGCTCCTCGCCGCGCACGAACACCTCGCCGCCGCGCACCCGAATGTCCACCAGCTCGCTGAGATTCTCGCCGACTGCCACCTCGCCAAGCGCTACCAGGTCGAGGCCCTCAACACGGCACCAACGTGCAGCCACGAGCAACTGCAGCGGGACGCTCTCGGTAACTACTACCAGCGCCGAGACGCAACCATCGACGCCACCTGGCGCGCGCTGAGCTGGCGCGAGCGCCGACGCACCAGCCGCGAAGAACTCGCAGCCGCCCACGACGACGAGCACCTCCTGATCTGCGGCACTTGCGAGATCATCCAGCTGACCCTCTCCGCGGACGAGCACGCATGGCGATGCCCGCACTGCAGCACGGATCTGCTCACATGGCCCAAGCGCAGGCAGGTGATCACCTTGACACACCGAATCGACATGCTCCGCCGACACCTGAAGCCGGGGCCGTGCTGATGACGGGCGCCGGCTCACGTGGTACCGGTGCATGCTTCCGCCAGCCACAGCACCTGCGAAGCTAGCCGGTGAGTGTCGTTGCCGTATTGCTCGCTGTCGTCCTCATCGGCTGGTTCCATGTCGGGCAGGCTTCCCGGGCGGCGAGGCAGCACGACGGACACGCCCCGTGGCGGTCGGCATGTCCGTTTTGTGATTGAACAGCATTGGAATCACGGTCGCCAGGTTGCCTGATCCGCTCCACCCATGCTGCTTGATCCTGTTTGATCTCGATGGCTGAAGCGCAATGCATGCCAGTGTCGGTGCCCCTTCCCGGCAAAGCGATCATCGATGTCCGTCGCTACTTCTCACGACTCGACCCATGATCCACACCGTGACGCGGGTCGGCACGGCGCGTACCGTCTCGATAACGCTTCGGTGCGGAACGATGAGGCCGGTCGCACTTCGCGCGGAACCCCGGAAGGGGGAGGTGTGAACGACGCAGAGCAGAACCGGATCGGGGCGGATCCCCCTGATCCGGTGCAGGCTGCTCATAACCGACTGGTCGCTGGCGACCGGGTCGCCAGCGAGGAGCTGGCGGATCTGTTGCTTGAACCGTTGGTAACACGGCTAAAGCGACGGTGGCCGCGCTGGAGGCATACCGACGTGCTGTACGACGCGGCTGTGGACGTAGTGCTCGACTACCTCCAGGCCCCCGAACGGTACGACCCGAGCAGCGGGCCGCTCCTTCGGTGGCTTGAAGTGGCGGCGCATCGGGATCTCACCAATGCCTACCGCTCGGCGCGTCAACGCCAGGCGATCGAGCTGGTACCGCTTTCTGCCGTTGGTCATCCTGAGCGCCCGCCTCAGGAGATCTCGAAGGGTGTCACGCCGATCGGACAGGCTCGGCTTGCTCCGGATCCCGCCAACGCGGAACGCCTTGACGCGCTTGGCGTATGGCGTCGCATTCGACAAACGTGTCCGGATGAACATGAGAGGGAGCTGATCTGGGCCTGTTGGGTGGACGGAGAGCGCTCCTCTGAGGAGCTGGCCAGGATCTTGGGCGTTCAGCATCTGCCTGTTGAGCAGCGCCGCCGGCGGGTGAAAGACGCCCGAGACGTGGCGCGCCGGAAACTGCTGAGGATGGGGCTGATCGACGATGACTTGGGCTAACGCAGCGTTGCTCAGGGCCGCCGCGAACCGGGCTCGTGGTCGTGCCGGATTCCTTGGCTACGACCTCGCCGCCTACCAGGAGCTGACTGGCCATGATCCCCTGCAACGGCTGGGGATCGACGAGAGGCGGCTCGCTCGGCTGGCGCTCTGCCGGACGCCTCGCCACGGTCCGCGGTTCGGCCACGACGTGCTCGCGATCAGCGCGCAAGTGGAGGTTGACCCAGTCTCGTTGGCCGGCCTGCTACGGCTTACCGGAGTGTTCGCGGAGCTTCAGGACCTAGGCCGATCCGCAGACGAACGCGCCGACCATCCCCCGGCGGCCGTTCTCGCTGCTGCCCGTGACGAAGGCGAGGAGCACACGGTGCTCACCGATGTGGCCGGCGCCGCCGTCGGCCTGCCGGGCTGGTTGCACGAAGCCGTGGAACGATTCTGGGCGCAGGTGCCGACCGGTGGGCGCTTCCCGCGCGACCTTGACTTCGCGGTACTCGTCGGGTTGCCGCTCGCGGTGGTGGAGCTGCCAAGACTGTCACTCAAGACGATCTCGGAATGGCTTGGAAGTCATCGGCTTGCGCTCGGTATCGCTGGCCGGAGGGATCGACGGCTACGGGCATGCCTGGTGGCACTCGGCGGCGTCGGACTGATCTTTGTGGACGCGGGAGATGACGCGACGCAGCGTCGGGTAAGCCTGGCGCACGAAGCGGCTCATTTCATTATCGAGTATCTGCTGCCTCGTAAGGAGGTTGCCCACCGCCGTCCTGAGCTGCTTGAGGTGGTCGACGGGCGGCGGCCTGCGACGAGCCGGGAACGGCTGTCGGCCGTGCTCGGTGACGTACCGATTGGGGTGCACACTCACATGCTGGACCGCACGCCCGCCGGGCACGCCGCGACCGATCGGGTAGACGAGGCCGAGTGGCGGGCGCGACGGG
Source organism: Micromonosporaceae bacterium (assembly GCA_050701635.1). Lineage (GTDB taxonomy): Bacteria > Actinomycetota > Actinomycetes > Mycobacteriales > Micromonosporaceae > WHSM01. The sequence goes on from JBOGDF010000144.1 coordinate 5,540, forward strand.
TCGCGCTCGAGTTGCTTGCCCCGCAGGCCGTGATCTTGGAGCGAATGAGGCATACGGGGCTGCGTGACCAAGCCGAGGTACGGACTCTGCTGGTCGACGAGTTCGGCCTGCCCATGTCCTTGGCCGACGACTATGCCGAGCAACTGCTACGCCTCGCTGCCCCGCCACGGCCTGGTTTGTTGGACCTGCTCAGTCGACAGCAACCGTCCGAAGGCCGGAAGGGCATGCCATCCCCGCCAGGCGAGACGGGTGAAGAAGCATCCGAGACCGGTCGCAGTTCCGCTCCGATGCCGGAGGAAGACTAATGACGGGCGCCGCGCTAGGGGGTCGAACGATGGGAGTTACGTGGTGAGCCAGCCGGACCTCGAACCGCGCGCCCCACTTCCGGGCGAGCATGGCGATCCGCTCGTTGAGGTCGACGAGTTCAGCGCGGCGTACGGCGAGACGCTGACGGAGACGCTGAACCTGATAACTGGGAGTCGGGGATCGACCTTGAGTCGCTCTACCAGCGTCTTGAGTCGGAAATCGCGCCGGCGATCGAACAGGAGCGCCGGATCCAGGAGGTGGTGCGCCGGGAGCTGTTCCCGATGCTGGCTGCGGCAGCGGATGCACCGCCGGAAGCAGGAGTCCACACCGCGGTACCCGCCGATCTGCAGGAGGTAACCCGTAAGGTGCTCTTCAGCGGGCAACTGGAAACCTGCGATGGCACCACCGTCACGCACGACACGCTGCTGGTGACCGTCACCCAGATCGGCATCTGCCTGGTCAGCTACCAGGGCCACGAGATGGCGCTGTCGCAACGGCTATTCCGCCGCGACCTACGGGTCGGCGCTCCAGATCCGACCGAGGAAGTCCGAGAACTGCTGGAGCGTCGCCAGTCGCGCACCGCAACCGGCGTAACCGACCGGCACGACACGCTATCCGAGCTGGGCCGACGCGGCATCATGAGCTACGCCGAGCGAGCCACACTGCTACACCGCTCTCAGGCCGCGTGGCGGATGGGGCACGGCAATCCGGTCCCGTACGAGCTGCTGACCGGCAGCGGCAGCATGGACCTGCTGGGCGAAGCGATGAAGGTGCTGGATGAGCTGATCGACTACCAGCAGTTCGTATTCGTCCCTTCGGCGATCAAGGACAGAGTCCTACTCACTCTCGGGGCGGCGCTGCACCCGCTGGAGTACGCCGTGGTGTACACGGGCGAGACGGCGATGCGTCGAGTGGTCAACGGTGGACATTACGGCGAGGGCTGGCACCGCCGGGCCGAACAGTTCGTGGAACGCAATGGCCCGAAGGTCGCCGTCGGCGCATACCGGGCCGGTCCGCATAGCCCCGCTACCCCATTCTTCGCCCACGTCGACCGGGTACATGAGGCCGCGCACGTTGCGATGGCCGACTCGCTACTGCAAGAACACCGCGGGTTTCCGCTCTCGATCGACCTGGCCGACGCCGCCTGCCGGGCGGTGTTCGGTGGCGGCGCGTTCGATGACGCCCGTCACCGCCGCCTACCAAACCCACGGTGAGCCGGCCCGCTACCTCACCGAACGGCAGACCCGTCCCCACTAAAGACCCCACTTGGGAGTGTCACATGAGCGTTGAACCGGACAACGTGCATCCAAACGGCGACGGCTCGCCCGCGCCCGCAGGGCAGGCAACGACTGATGGTGATCGGTTGGCCGGGATCCGTGGCCTGCCGGCGTGGCAGGAACCCGTCGCCTATGTCGGGTCCGTGGGGCGAACCATGTTCGACACCCAGGGCGCCAAGGACAACTCGCTGACCGTACTGTTGCCGTTCGACTGCGTGCAGAAGGTCCCGGCTCAATCGCTGGTCCGCATCGTCAGCCAACCGGACGAACGGGAGTACCTCGGCATCGTGGTCGCCGGCCCGTTCGCTGAGCCTGACGGGCTGCGGGCCGACGCGCCGGCGCTGGTCACCACCGCAGTCCAAGGCGCAACCTTCATGCCCCGCTACCACGGGCGCGTTCAGGTGGAACTGCTCGGCGAGCGCAGCGGAGAGGGCACCTTGATGCCACACCGGCTGCGGCCGTTGCCGAACAGCCCGGTCTTCGTCCTGGACAGCCAGGGCACGGCCGACGTGCTGCGTGTAGACGGCACGCTGCATCTCGGCGTCGCCGTCGGCGACGAGGCGATCGAGGTGAAGGTCGACGGGTCGAAGAAGGGCGTGTTGCCACGGCACACCGGCGTCCTGGGCACCACCGGTGGTGGAAAGTCGACCACTGTGAGCCGCCTTATCGAACAGGCAGCCGACAGCGGATGGGCAGTGCTGCTCTTCGACACCGAGGGCGAGTACACGCAGTTGAACGAGCCGACCCAGGACCCGACCATGCTGGCTGCGCTGCGCCGCCGTCAACTGGAACCGCGCGGTGTAGGTAACACGGTGATCTACCGGCTGGTCGGCAAGGAGACCACAAACCCGAGCCACCCTGACGTACGCGAGTTCAGCCTGCGGTTCGCCAGCCTGTCCCCGTACGTCGTCGAGGAGTTGCTCGACCTCAACGACGCACAAAAGGATCGGTTCGACAAGGCTTACGACACCGCCAAGATGCTGATGCGCGATCTCGGCATCTTCCCCACCAAGCAGGGCAGCACCACTGATGCCGAACAGGAACGGGAGGCGTTCGAGCTCAACGAGTTCGAGACCGGATACCCACGGATGCGCCTGGAGCACCTGCTAGACGTAGCCCAGATGATTCACGACAAGGTGAGCAAGACCGAGATCAATCCGCGGTTCTGCCGCGAGTTTCACGCCGCCTGGGCCGATAACAGGACCAAGGCCACCATGACCCAGCGGATCGAGGCCGCCGCCAGCAGCACCAGCAACGCCTTCTCCTGGCGGGCGATACTCGGCAAGCTCCACCGGCTGCGCCGGCTTGGCATCTTTGATGTGGCAAAGGTGCCGCCGCCCAACTATGACGCGTTGCTGACCCCGGGCCAGGTGTCGATCTTCGATCTGTCCGACACGGATAGCCCGGAGGTCAACAATCTGGTCATCGCCGACCTACTGCGCGGCACGCAGCGTCGCCAGGACGACAACTACAAAGCCGCCGCAGCCGGCCATGGGGAACTGGTCAAGACGCTCATCGTTATCGAGGAAGCCCACGAGTTCCTTTCGGAGGACCGGATCTCGGCAATGCCCAACCTCTTCCAGCAGGTGAGCCGGATCGCCAAGCGCGGCCGCAAGCGCTGGCTGTCGTTGATGTTCGTCACCCAGCTCCCACAGCACCTGCCGCGTCAGGTCCTCGGCCTGGTCAACAACTTCGTTCTTCACAAGATCAACGACGTAGTCACGATCAACCGGCTCAAAGGGAGCGTCGCCGGTATTGATGAAGGACTCTGGATCCGACTGCCGGGACTTGCCCCGGGGCAGGCGATCGTCAGCTTCTCGTCGATGGCGCGGCCGTTGCTCGTCGCCGTCGATCCGACCCCGGCGCGGCTGCGGATGATCGACTAGACGGAGTGGCCTGGTCGGGACGACGGCAGAACACCAACACGTACTCCTCACGCATCCTCTCCCCGAACTTCGCCTCCAGGTACGGCATGACCCGCCTGGCGTCGTGGATCGTGCGGCTGTAATGCGCCCCCAGATGGAGCCGCCCGCCACTCACGGCCGGTGCGAGGGTGTGGAAGATCTCGTGCGTAGGCACCGGTACCCGCCGAATGTTCGAGGGACACACCACCACCACTACATGGCCGCCCGGCCGGGTCACCCGGGCGGCCTGGGCGAACACGGCCGCCATGTCGCTGAAGTAGCGGGACACCACCCACGCCCGCTCGGGCGTCTCGGCCAACGCGGCCACCACCGCGTCGACTGACTCGTGGCCGCTCGCAACGGGAAGGGGCTGGGTCGGCGTGGCGGCGGCCAAGGGGGCGCGGTCGCTGCCGACGTACCGGCGAGCATGCGACCGGTAGTTTTCCGGGCTGATGTCAAACACATCAGACAGCCACGCCACCGCGAAAGCATGAGCGCGTGGATAGTCCAACGCGGACACATAAGGCGGTGAGAAGAACACCAGATCAACCGCGCCGCCGGACAGGGTGAGGGCGCGGGCGTCGGACCCCACCAAGCAGGCTGGGTACGCCACGGCGGGCAGCGCCTCGGCAAACTGCGCCATCAGCCGCGACGCTCGGCGCAGCCCCCGCAAGAACCGGGACACGGTCAGGGGATCTTCGGTCCATTCCCGATAGTGATGCCTGGAGTGGACCAGGTCCCGTGCGTTCGCTACTGACGTACGGCCGACGATCAGCGAGGAGAACACCGTCCAGGCCAGCCGCCGCAAGGGGCCGTCAACGGCGAGGCGCCTAATGAGCTGGCGCAACCGCGAAAGGTCGGCGGAGACCTCGGCGCGGAACCAATAGTCGAGCCGTGGGAGATCCGGTCGCCAACCATCATCGGCGGTACGGGGTGCGAGACGTTCCACCTCGTCCGCAAGGTCGTCGATAGCGCCGGCGTCGGCCGGGGTGGCTTTGGCGAGGGCCACCATGCGCGCCAGCGGGTCGATGTCGACTCCCTGCCCATACCGGCCGGCCAACGCGGCCTCGACCAATGTAGTGCCCGACCCGCACATAACGTCGAGGACAACGTCTCCAGGGTCGGTAAAAGTGTCGATCGCCCAACGGGCCAATGGTGGGGGGCATCGAGCGGCGAACGCGTGCAATGCATGTGTGGCGTACAGGTTTCCCGACGCGGAAAAGTCCAGCGCGCCCGGCGGTAGTTCCTCGCGATGCCGGTGGCAAATCACAGCCGGGGTCCGGATCTCAACTGTATCGTTCATTGACTACCCATCATGTTGAGGCGGTAGTTACGTCGCATATAGTCGGCAGACTCCGGCACCATGAATTCGTTCAGCTGGATCTCCTCTAGCAGAAACACAACTGCATTGCCATAGTCAGCGGCGGCATGGCCCAAGGCGACGAACATTTCCGTTATGTCATTGGCGAGGCATCCGGTATCGGCGCAGCCTGCCGGCGTATCAGCATTCATGCCGAGGAGTTCTTAGAATCGGACAGACTCGCATCTGTCGCTTGCCGCACGAGCCCGAGGATCTTGTCGATGAGGTCTGGGTTGGCGGCGATGGTGGCCCGCGAGTCGAACGTGTGGGGTGCGCCGTCGATATCGGCGACGGTGGCGCCGGCTTCGCGGGCAATGATGGCGCCGGCGGCCATGTCCCAGGGGTTGTTGGACAGGATCACGGTTGCGTCGGTACGACCCCCGGCGAGCCAGGCGAGGTCGATGGCGGCGGTGCCGAACATCCGGACACGCTGGACCTGGCCAGCCAGCAGCGTGGTGACCGCAAGGCGCAGCTGGTTCTTCTGCTGGGCTCCCGCGCCGACGGCGTAGTCGCCGATGGTGACGATCGCGTCGATCAGGTCGATTGTCTCGCTCACCCGGATCGGCTGTCCGCCAACCTGGGCGCCGTGTCCCTCGACAGCGGTGTAGCGGTCACCGAGCAGCGGTAGGTCGATGACACCGAGTACGGGACGTTTGCTGTCGACGAGGGCGAGCGAGACTGCGAACAGGGGCAGGCCGTGGACGAGGTTGGCGGTGCCGTCGATGGGGTCGAGGACCCACCGAAGATCGCTGTCGGGCCCAGTGGCGCCCTCCTCTTCTCCGATCAGGCCGATCTCAGGCGTCGCGTCACCGAGGAAGGCACGTACTGCATGCTCGACGGCGTAGTCGAGCTGGGAGGCCATGTCACGGTCGCCTTTGGAGGTGAGGACCCCGGGCGCTTGGCTGCGGATCAGGGTGCGCGCCGTCTCGACGGCCTCGACGGCGAGCGGCAGCAGGTTGGTGTAGGTCGTCATACCGGCCGGCTGCGCTTCCATAGCGAGGTGAAGACCTCCTCGTACACGGGGAAGAGTCCCTGGTCCGGCCATCGACGTTGGATGACGAAGGTGGGCGAGTCCAGGCCGCGGGCGTCGTTGAGGTAGGGCTGCGCGACGCAGATGTCGTCGTTCACGAAGATGATGTTATTGCGGACCGTCTCGTCGTAGACGGCCAGCTCGATGTTGGCACGCCGCTCGTCGGGGAGCCTGTCGCGTACGCGCCGCAGCAGGTGGATGTTGAGGTCAGTGAGGGTCGATAGTCGATGTGGACTGTGCCCCTCTTCGCGTTCGCGGGCCCGGATCGCATCGCCGTTGGGGTCGAGGAACAGGCAGTGGAACGTCGTGCCTGATTCGGCCAGCTTGTAGAGGCTCTGGTCGGGGTAGTGCTGGCAGAGCAGGTTCAGTGACAGGCCGACCGCTCGGATCCGGGTGGCGTCGTCGAACAGCGTCTTAGGTGGCATCGCGGACATGAACTCGCCTCGCGTGGCGTACACGGCGGTTACGCCGCAGAAGCGGTCGTCGCGTGCGGCGTGGTGACTCTGCGTCGGCCGACCGGCTGTCTCCGGCGCCGAGACGGCTTCTCGCTCGCGGTCAGTGATTTGTTCGGTGCTGCAGGGTGCGAACAGTTCGGAGACGGTCCAGCCGGTGAACATCGTCTCCAGTACGCGGCAGTGATCCGGGTACGGGAGCCCGACGAGCTGGCCTGACTGCCAGCGATGGAGTTGCACCCTGCTCGGTCCGCCGCCGACCAGGCGCTTATCGATGGCGGCTGCGGCCTTGTCGTACTCGGCAATGAAGGTGCGGTGAGGTTGCCAGTGCCGGTGCCGCAGCAGCAGCCGTAGTGCGTTCGATCGCGTTGCCATGGCAGCCTCTCGTGGCCGCTCGGGGATCCGGGTTAGGTGCTCACACGCTACCTGACGATACATAGAAGAAACAGTCAGAATCGCGGTAAGCGCCAGATGGAACAGTGATGCTGTCGCGACGCTACGTGGCGTCGATCGATGCTCACACCTATGACGGTCACAGCGGTTGAGCACGCCGAGCCGAGCCGTGCATTGCAAGCTTGGGGGACCAAGGTGCCGGGGCGAGCAACGTATGCCCGCCGCCGCGTCGGGTTCCGGGCGCGCTCGTCGGCTTCCTTGAGGTCGCGGGTGTCAACGACGAGGACATCCACAACACACGGAGCGTGCTACGGCGGCACGCTCCGTCTGCTCCCGCCGATATGGCGTGCCGGGTGTGCGGCAGTCCGGTGCCGTGTGTGCCTGTGTTACTCGCCAGCGATCTGGTGGCGCGTTGTTGTGAGTCTCCTCGGTGCGGTACCGCCAGTCGGGCTGCCGTGCCGAGTGCGGAGAGCGACGCCCAGCCGCCCCGGTCGCGTGTCCTCCCCTCGCGGCCGGGCGGCTGGGCGTCGCAGGCGGAACCCGGCACGGCCAATTGGCCACTGTCGGGCTACCCCAACACAGCCAGGGTCGGGTGAGAGTCCGTGAGAGCGGTGGGCCGAGCAGCCGTCCCGTACGCCTTGCCCCGACGTGTCGCCTGCCACGATCATGGGACCGGTTTCCGCCCCGGTTTGCCATGAGCATGGGACCACCTGATTGCCGGTAGTGGGACCACCCTGTTTGCGCTGGTGGGTCCGCTCGGCGTGGCTTCCTCGGG
>JBOGDF010000145.1:0-12988 GCA_050701635.1 Micromonosporaceae bacterium
GCGCTGCTCGACGCGGTGGCGGAGCGGCTGGCGTACGGGGTTGCCGCGGTGTGCGTGGTGCTGGACCCTGCGCTGGTGGTGCTGGCCGGTGAGATCGGGCAGGCCGGGGGCGCCGACCTGGCGGAGCGGGTGGAGCACGAGGTCGCCGCGATCGCGCCGGTACGCCCGCGCGTGGTCACCACCGGCGTGGCCACCGATCCGGTGCTGCGCGGCGCCCTGCTCACCGGCGTGGCGGCCGCCCGCGACGAAGTGCTCCGCTCCACCGGGGCGAGCGACAGCCGTACGGTCGGGTAGTGTGGGCTCCCCGTGAGAGCGCTACGCCGATTCACCGTACGAGCCGCCCTTCCGGATCCCCTCGCGCCGCTGGCTGAGCTGGTCACCAATCTGCGCTGGTCCTGGCACCCGCAGACGCGTGACGTGTTCGCCCAGGTGGACCCCGAGCTGTGGGACAGAGTCGGCGGCGATCCGGTCCGCCTGCTCGGAGAAGTCTCCGCCGCCCGGCTGGCCGCGCTGGCCACCGACGAGACGTTCCTGCGGGCGGTGCGGGACGCGTACGCCGAGCTGCGGTCCTACCTCGACGAGTCGCGGTGGTACCAGACGCTCGGTCCCGACGCACCGCGCTCGATCGCGTACTTCTCGCCGGAGTTCGGCATCACCGAGGTGCTGCCGCAGTACTCCGGCGGTCTCGGGATCCTCGCCGGCGACCACCTGAAGACCGCCAGCGACCTGGCGGTGCCGATCGTCGGAGTCGGGCTGCTCTACCGCTCCGGCTACTTCACGCAGAGCCTGACGCCGGACGGCTGGCAGCAGGAGCAGTACCCGTCGCTGGACCCGCACGGGCTGCCGCTGCAGCTGCTCGCCGGCCCCGGCGGCGACCCGCTGACGGTGGAGGTGGGGCTGCCCGGTGGGCGTACCCTCGGCGCCCAGGTCTGGAAAGCCCAGGTGGGCCGGGTCAGCCTGCTGCTGCTCGACAGCGACATCGAAGCCAACGCCGCCAGCGAGCGCGGCGTCACCGACCGGCTCTACGGCGGCGGCGTCGAGCACCGGCTGATGCAGGAGATGCTGCTCGGCATCGGCGGCGTACGGGCGCTGCGGGCCTGGGCGTCGGCGAACGATCAGCCCGAGCCGGAGGTCTACCACACCAACGAGGGGCACGCCGGGTTCCTCGGTCTGGAGCGGATCGCGGAGCTGATGGCCGGCGGGCTGGACTTCGACGCGGCCCGGCAGGCGGTACGCGCCGGCACGGTCTTCACCACCCACACCCCGGTGCCGGCGGGCATCGACCGGTTCCCGAAGGACATGGTGGCCGACTTCCTGGGCGCCGCCTGCCCGAAGCTGCCCGCCGAGCAGGTGCTCGAGCTGGGCGCCGAGCCGGACCCCAACGTGTTCAACATGGCGCACATGGGGCTGCGGCTGGCGCAGCGCTGCAACGGTGTGTCGAAGCTGCACGGCGAGGTCAGCCGGGAGATGTTCGCGTCGCTGTGGCCCGGGTTCGACACCGACGAGGTGCCGATCACGTCGATCACCAACGGCGTACACGCGCAGAGCTGGCTGGGGCGCCCGGCGCTGGACTTCGCGATCAGCTCCGGGGTCGACCTGCTGGCGGCGCCGACCGCGGAGTCCTTCGCGGTGGTGGACCAGCTCTCGGACTCGCAGCTGTGGGCGATCCGGCGGGAGATGCGCTCCCAGCTGGTCAGCGAGGCGCGGGGCCGGTTGCGTACGTCGTACCGGGGACGCGGCGCCTCCGACGCCGAGCTGCGCTGGGTGGACGAGGCGCTGGACCCGGACGTGCTCACCATCGGGTTCGCGCGCCGCGTACCCAGCTACAAGCGGTTGACCCTGATGCTGGCCGACCCGGACCGGCTCAAGCGGCTGCTGCTGGACAGCGAGCGCCCGGTGCAGGTGGTGATCGCCGGCAAGGCGCACCCGGCCGACGACGGCGGCAAGAAGCTGATCCAGGAGATGGTCTGGTTCGCCGACGATCCGGCGGTACGCCACCGGATCGTGTTCCTGCCGGACTACGACATGGCGCTCGGGCGGTTGCTGGTCGCCGGCTGCGACGTGTGGCTGAACAACCCGCTGCGCCCCCTGGAGGCGTGCGGTACGTCGGGCATGAAGGCGGCACTGAACGGCTGCCTGAACCTGTCGATCCGGGACGGCTGGTGGGACGAGCTCTTCGACGGCCAGAACGGCTGGGCGATCCCCACGGCCAGCGGCGTGGTCGACTCCGGACGGCGCGACGACCTGGAAGCCGCCGCGCTGTACGACCTGATCGAGTCGCAGGTGGCGCCGCAGTTCTACGAGGCCGGCGCGGACGGCGTACCGACCCGCTGGGTGGGGATGGTGCGCCGGGCGGTCGGCACGCTCGGGCCGCAGGTGCTGGCGTCGCGGATGGTGCGGGACTACGTACAGCAGCTGTACCTGCCCGCGGCGGCGTCCTCGCGCCGGATGATCGCCGACGCGGGAGCCGCCGCGCGTACGCTCGCCGCCTGGCGGGGCCGCGTGGCCACCGAGTGGCCGTCGGTGCGGGTGGCTCACGTGGAGTCCTCCGGCGTGGGAGACACCCCGCAGCTGGGTGCCCGGCTGCACCTGCGCGCCGAGGTGGTGCTCGGCGACCTGGCGCCCGGCGACGTCGAGGTGCAGGCCTGCGCCGGCCGTCCGGCCACCGGCGAGGACACCCTCACCGAGGTCAGTACCCATCCGATGGGGTACGCGGGCGACGGCGACGGCCGGCACCATTTCGAAGTCGACGTACCGCTGGAGCGGGCGGGCGCGTTCGGCTACACGGTACGGGTGGTGCCGAGCCACGAGCTGCTCACCAGCCCGGCCGAGCTGGGCCTGGTCACGTACCCGTAGCGTCGGCTGCCATCCCAAGATCAACCCCAACCCCAACCCCAAACCCCAAGATCAACCCCAACCCCAACCCCAAACCCCAAGATCAACCCCAACCTCAAGATCGCTGTTTCGGGTACGAAACGGCGGCGGTTGGCGCCGATTCGTACCCGAAACAGCGATCTTGATGGTCTGAGCGGTGGGGCTGGTCTGAGCGGTGGAGGCTAGGGGGCGGCGTCGGCGGGCGGGGTGCCCTGGGGCCAGACGCAGGGGGACCAGACGGTCAATAGCAGGTCGCCGCGCGGGTTGGTCTTGACCGGACGGCCGACGACCTTCGCGCGGGGCTACATGAGCCGCCGGTGGGTTCCATGCCTGTTGAGTACGCCACTCCGGCCAGCGAGGATCGTGCCGTCGAGGTGCTTTCCTTGCTCGCCGACCGGGGACATCACCGCGGTCCCTCGATACCGGACCTGTTGATCGCCGCGACGGCAGAGATGGGCGGATTGACGGTCCTTCACGTGGACAAGGACTTCGAGCTGATCGCCGAGCTAACTGGGCAACCTGTGGAACGGCTCAGCACCCAGCGGAGCTGAGTCAGCGTACCCGGAGCAGCACCACCGAGCGGGCGGTCAGCCCGAGCGGCGCGCCGGCCGCGACCTCGCGCGGAGCGGGGAAGCCGTCTTCGTCGCTGGTGTCCAGCACGACCTGGTACGCGTGCGCCCACGGGGCGCCGGGCGGGACCACGTCCACGTCGGAGTCACCGGAGTGCAGCCACAGCAGGTACGAGTGGTCGGTCACCGGCTCGCCCATCGGATCCGGGTGCAGGTCGTGGCCGGAGAGATACATCCCGAGGGTACGCAGCTCGGCCGCCCAGTCGGCGTCGGTCAGCTCGTGCCCGTCGGCCCGGAACCAGGCCAGATCCTTCAGCCCTTCGGCGGACGCGGCACCGCGGAAGAAGGTGCGCTGCCGGAAGACGGGGGAGGCACGGCGTACCCCCAGAAGGGTCTGGGTGAAGCGCAACAGGCGACGGGCGTCGGGGTCGGGTGACCAGTCCAGCCACGAGATCTCGTTGTCCTGGCAGTACGGGTTGTTGTTGCCGTGCTGGGTACGCAGCAGCTCGTCGCCGGCGACCAGCATCGGGACGCCGGTGGACAGCAGCAGCGTGGTGAGCAGGTTGCGTACCTGCCGGCGCCGCGCAGCCGCCACCTCGGGGTCGTCTGTGGGACCCTCCACGCCGAAGTGGTACGAGCGGTTGTCGTCGGTGCCGTCGCGGTTGTCCTCGCCGTTGGCCTCGTTGTGTTTGTGCTGGTAGCTGACCAGATCCCGCATCGTGAAGCCGTCGTGCGCGGTGACGAAATTGATCGAGGCGAACGGCTTGCGGCCGTCGTCGGCGTACAGGTCGGCGGAGCCGGACATCCGGGCGCCGAACTCGCTCAGCCCGTTGCCCGCGCCGCGCCAGAAATCCCGTACGGCGTCCCGGAACCGGCCGTTCCACTCCGTCCACAGTGGAGGGAACTCGCCCACCTGGTAGCCGCCCTCGCCGAGGTCCCACGGCTCGGCGATCAGTTTCGCCTGGCTCACCACCGGGTCCTGGTGCACCACCGCCATGAAGCTCGACAGCTGGTCGACGTCGTGCAGCGAACGGGCCAGCGCGCTCGCCAGGTCGAACCGGAATCCGTCCACCCCCATCTCGGTGACCCAGTAGCGCAGCGAGTCCATCACCATCTGCAGCGCGTGGAACTGCCGCAGATCCAGGGTGTTGCCGCAGCCGGTGTAGTCCCGGTAGCGGGCCCTCTCGTCCGGTTCGAGCCGGTAGTACGCCTCGTTGTCGATCCCCTTGATCGACAGCATCGGGCCGTCCGGGCCGCCCTCCGCGGTGTGGTTGTAGACCACGTCCAGCAGCACCTCGATGCCCGCGTCGTGCAGCGCCCGCACCATGTCGCGGAACTCGGCGACCTGCTGGCCCGCGTCGCCGGCGGAGCTGTAGCGCGCGTCGGGGGCGAAGTAGCCCAGCGAGTTGTAGCCCCAGTAGTTGGTCATCCCGCGCCGGGCCACCGCCGGCTCGGTGACGCACTGGTGGATCGGCAGCAGCTCCACCGCGGTCACGCCGAGCTTCACCAGGTGGTCGACCGCGGCCGGATGAGCCATCCCGGCGTACGTGCCGCGCAGCTCCTGCGGGATGTCCGGGTGCCGGTTGGTGAACCCCCGTACGTGCACCTCGTAGATCACGGTGTCCGCCCAGGCGGTACGCGGCCCCGGCGGCAGCGGCGGACCCGGCGCCACCACGATCGAACGCGGGACGTGCGGCGCCGAATCCCGGTGGTCCAGCGCGCCGTCGGGGCCGGTGGCGAAGATCGCGTCGTGGTACGTGACGCCTCCCGCGTACGCCCGGGCGTACGGGTCGGCGAGCAGCTTCGCCGGGTTGAACCGGTGCCCGTCGTCCGGGCGCCACGGGCCGTGCACCCGGTAGCCGTACCGCTGGCCGGGGCGTACCCCGGGCACGAATCCGTGCCACACGTGGTAGGTCTGCTCCGGCAGCCAGACGATCTCCTGGTTGCCGTCGGCGTCGAACAGGCACAGCTCGACCGCCTCCGCGGCGGCGCTCCACAGCGCGAAGTTGACCCCGTCGTCGGTGACCGTCGCACCCAGCGGGTACGGGCTGCCGGGCCGTACGACGGGTCGGGTCACGTGCGGTGCCTCATGTGACGTCCCGCCGCTGGAACGACACCGCCGAGACCAGCAGGCAGAGCGCCGCCAGACCGCCCAGCACCAGCGCTGCCCACGGCCAGGTGAGCTTCAGTATGTACGGGTCGCAGTCCATCTCGTAGCAGGTCCGGTAGTCGAAGAGCTCGACCTCCTTGGCCAGCCACGCCCCGACGTACGTGGAGAGCATGTACGCCCCGCTCAGCCGTACCCGCAGCCCCTCCATCACCAGGCGGGCGCCGATCTCCCACACCACGATGTAGCCGATCAGTACGCCGAGCGCGGCCGCGGTGCGGCGCCCCAGCGAGGCGATCGACATCCCGGTCAGCGCGGCCACCAGCGCCAGCCCGATGGCGCGTGCCCCGTCCCATCCCAGCGAGATCCAGAACCCCTCGGTCAGGTCGCCGAACTCGCCGCGGGTGCTGGCGATGAACCAGATGGTGGCTACCCAGGCGGCGCCAACCAGCACACCGGTCACGGTCAGCGCGAGCAGCATCGCGCCCAGCTTCGCGAACAAGACAGAGATCCGCTGAGTACGCCACAGCAGCAGGTTCGCCAACCCACCCGACGACCACTCCGCGCCGATGAACGAGGCGCCGACCAGGAAGCCGATCAGCGCCAGCAGCCCGCCGAGGCCGAGCATCAGCTCGGGCATCTGATCCTGGAAGTTCAGCATGTAGTCGACGTACTGGGAGGCCTCGATCTCGCCGCAGTCCCAGCGTTCCCGCTCCGGCAGCGACTCCTGCGCCTGCTGGCATTCCAGGCGCGCGTCGGCGGCCTCGGTCTCGGCGCGCTGCAGCTCTTCGGCGCTCGGGCGATGGGTGTTGTACGCCACCACCACCGCGATCACGCCGAGCGCGAGCAGCAGCGCGATCGCCATCATCCGGCTGAACCGCCGGGCGCACAGCCGAGCCAGCTCGGCGCGAAGCAACCTCATCGCGTCTCTCCCTCGTCGCTGCTCGGCTTCGGCTCGGTGCCGGCGTCCGGCTCGGTGGCGGCGTCCGGCTCCGTGACGGCGGTCGGCTCCGTGGTGGTGGTCGGCTCCGTGGTGGTTGGCTCCGCCTCGGCCGCCGGGGTGGTCTCGGCCGGCTCGACGGGCTGCGACGCGGGGATCACGTCGGTCTCCGGCTCCAGGTCGGGTGGCGGCGCCGTCGCCGGTGACGCGTCGGGCGGCTCGAGTACGGCCACCCGCGTGCCCTCGCCGTCCGTCTCCGTGCTCTCGGCCGACGTACCGCCGGGCCCCCCGACCGGGGCCGGGGCCGGCTCGGCGGCGGGCGCCGGCTCGGGTGCGGCGGTGCCGGTCATCCCGGGCACCATCGGCGGAAGGTGCGGCCGGTACGCGTCGTCGACCTGGCGGCGTACCCCCGGCATCGGCATGGTGTCGGTGAGCTTGAGGAAGACGTTCTCCAGGTCGGGCAGCATCGGGACCAGCTCGGAGACGTACATCCGGCGCTTGGCCAGGGTCTCGGTGATCCAGGCCGGGTCGGCCAGGTCGGAGACCACCAGGTGGTCGTCGAACCGGCGTACCGGCAGGCCGGCCTCGCCGATCACCTTCGCGGCGCCCACCAGGTCGGCCACCTTGACCCGTACGTCGCCCTGGTCGAACCGGGAGAGCACGTCGCTGACCGGGCCGGACACCACCCGGCGCCCGAGCGAGATGATCGAGACGTGATCGCAGATCTGCTGCACCTCGGACAGGATGTGGCTGGAGAGCAGCACCGTCATGCCGGAGGCGCCGAGCGAGCGCAGCAGGTCCCGGATCTCCCGGATCCCCGCCGGGTCCAGCCCGTTCGCCGGCTCGTCCAGGATCAGCACGGTGGGCGATTTGAGCAACGCGGTGGCGACGGCGAGCCGCTGCTTCATGCCGAGGGAGAAGCTCTTCACCCGGTCCTTCGCGCGGTCCCGCAGACCGACGATCTCCAGCACCTCGTCGACCCGCTTGCGCTTCACCCCGCCCGCTGTGGCGAGCAGCCGCAGCGTACGCCGCGCGGTGAAGTTGCCGAAGAACTGCGGGCTCTCCACCACCGCGCCGACCGTGCCGATCACCTGGGGCAGGGCGTACGGCACCGGGTGGCCGAAGATCCGCATCGTGCCGCCGTCGGCGCCGACCAGCCCGAGCAGCGCGCGCAGAGTGGTGGTCTTGCCGGAGCCGTTGGGACCGAGAAAGCCGTGCACCTCGCCGGGTTGTACGGTCAGGTCCAGCCCGTCCAGCGCCATGCGGGCCTTACCGCGCCGGCGGTAGACCTTGCGTAGACCGGCGATCTCGATCACCGGGCCGTCGGGTTCACTCATCCGTACGTCTCCTCGGCTGCCGGGTACGAAGGGCCTCACCCTACGATGCATCCACCAACCCCGTGGGGCCCGGTGCCGCGCCGGTCGTTGCACGTGCTCGAAGATTGACACGAGTCCGGCGACGCGTTATGTGATGGCGACCAGATTCGGGGTAGGAAACATCGACTCCGGTCATGATTGGATAGGCGGGTGCCGCACGTGGGACGACACAGGTCGCGTACCGACCTGCATCCCGATGTGGTGATCGGGCTGCAGGGCGTCACGGTCACCCGAAGCGGCTCCCACCTGCTCCGCTCCGTCGACTGGCAGGTCGAGCTGGACGAGCGCTGGGTGGTGCTCGGCCCCAACGGTGCTGGCAAGACGACGCTGCTCAACATCGCCGCCGCCCGGATGCATCCCACGAAGGGCAAGGCTCACCTGCTGGGGGAGCGGCTCGGGCGTACCGCGGTGGCGGAGCTGCGTACCCGGATCGGGCTGTCGAGCATGGCGATGGCCGACCGGATCCCGGCCGAGGAGACGGTGCAGAACGTGGTCGTCACCTCCGCCTGGGACGTGGTCGGCCGGTTCCGTGAGGCGTACGACGCCGTCGACGAGGTACGCGCCCGGGTGCTGCTCGAGCAGCTCGGCGTGGTGCACCTGGCCGACCGGACGTACGGCACCTTGTCCGAGGGCGAGCGGAAGCGGGTGCAGATCGCCCGCGCCCTGATGTCCGACCCGGAGCTGCTGCTGCTCGACGAGCCGGCGGCCGGGCTGGATCTGGGCGGGCGGGAGGCGCTGATGCAGCGGCTCACCGAGCTGGCGTACGACCCGGACGCGCCCGCGATGGCGCTGGTGGCGCACCACGTCGAGGAGATTCCGCCCGGGTTCTCGCACGCGCTGCTGCTGCGGGAAGGCTCCGTGGTCGCGCAGGGGCTGGCGTACGAGACGATCACCAGCGAAAACCTCTCCAAGACCTTCGGTATGCCGCTCGCGCTGGAGCGCCACGGCGACCGCTACTACGCCCGCGCCGGCTGAGCGCTGCCTTCTCCCCAGCGGCGGGGACGGGCATTGGGGTAGTAGGTCGGGATTTGGGTGTTGACCTCGGGTTCCAGGCTGAGTAGCTTGCCAATAGTAAAGAAACTTCCCTAATAGCTCTGGGCTGTCGAATCCTGGGGAGGCCGACAATGCGAGCCCTGACGAAAATCCTGCTCACCTCGGTCCTGCTGTCACCGCTGCTGGTGGTCGGGTCGTCGCTGGCGTACGGCCAGGTGGCCGTGCCGGTACGGGTCAACGCCAACGGCACCGGCCTCTCCGACGCGGGCGGCAACGCCTGGTCGGGCGACCGCGCGTACACCTCGGGGAATTGGGGTTACGACACCCGCTACGGCAGCGGGTCGACCACCACCGCCATCGCCGGGACCACCGACGACGCGCTCTACCAGAGCTACAACCTGTTCCACAACGGCACCGGCTACAAGTTCGACGTCGCCAACGGCACGTACCAGGTGAAGCTGAAGATGATGGAGGACTGGGCGACCGCCGCCGGTCACCGGACCTTCGACGTGAAGATCGAAGCCAGCACGGTGCTGACCCGCTTCGACATCTTCGCCAGCTGCGGCAAGTACACCGCCTGCGACCGTACGTTCACCGCGTTGGTCACCGACGGGCAGCTCAACGTCGGCTTCACCATGAACGGCGGCGCCAACTACGGCACCGTCTCCGCGATCGAGGTCACCGGCGGCACCGGCGGCCCTGGCCCGACTCCGACGGCAAGCCCGACCACCAGCCCTACGGCGAGTCCGACGCCGACCGCCAGCCCAACTACGAGCCCGACCGCCAGCCCGACGCCGAGCCCGACCGGCCCGCCGCCGGGACCGGCCGGTAGCAAGGTGCTCGGCTACTACACCGAGTGGGGCGTCTACCAGCGCAACTACCACGTGAAGAACGTCGACACGTCCGGCTCGGCGGCGAAGCTGACCCACATCAACTACGCGTTCGGCAACGTGCAGAACGGGCAGTGCACGATCGGCGACAGCTACGCGGCGTATGACAAGTTCTACGACGCGGCGTCCAGTGTGGACGGTGTCTCCGACACCTGGGACGCGGGCGCGCTGCGCGGCAACTTCAACCAGCTGCGGAAGCTGAAGAAGAAGCACCCGAACCTCAAGGTGCTGTGGTCGTTCGGTGGCTGGACCTGGTCCGGCGGCTTCGGTCAGGCGGCGCAGAACCCGGCGGCGTTCGCCGAATCCTGCTACCGGCTGGTCGAGGACCCGCGCTGGGCGGACGTGTTCGACGGCATCGACATCGACTGGGAATACCCCAACGCGTGCGGCCTGCAGTGCGACACCAGCGGGTTCGCGGCGTACCGGAATCTAATGTCGGCGCTGCGCACCCGGTTCGGCAGCGGCAACCTGGTGACCGCGGCGATCACCGCCGACGCCACCAGCGGCGGCAAGATCGACGCGGCTGACTACGGCGGCGCGGCGGCGTACGTGAACTGGTACAACGTGATGACGTACGACTTCTTCGGCGCCTGGGACGCCGACGGCCCGACCGCCCCGCACTCCCCGCTGACCAGCTACAACGGCATCCCGATCGCCGAGTTCCACTCCTCGGCGGCGATCGCGAAGCTGAAGGGCAAGGGGATCTCCGGATCGAAGCTGCTGCTCGGCATCGGCTTCTACGGCCGGGGCTGGACCGGGGTCAGCCAGTCGGCACCGGGCGGCTCGGCGACCGGCCCCGCGCCGGGCACGTACGAGCAGGGGATCGAGGACTACAAGGTGCTCAAGACCCGCTGCCCGGCCACCGGCACCGTCGGAGGCACCGCGTACGCCTTCTGCGGCGGCCAGTGGTGGAGCTACGACACCCCGTCGACGATCGGCGGCAAGATGACGTACGCCAGGAACCAGGGTCTCGGCGGCGGCTTCTTCTGGGAGCTGTCCGGTGACACCGGCAACGGTGAGTTGATCACCGCGATGCGCAACGGCCTGGGCTAGCGAGGTTTTCAGGTCGCAGTAGCAAGCCCTCTGTCCCCCCCAAGGGACCGGGATCACGAGTCACACCCGAGCCGCTCGTGATCCCGGTCCCGCCCCTGACACGGAGGAGATCGGCGATGAGGCTTCCGATCGCCCTGTCCGGATTGGTGATCGCGACCGCGGTGCTGGTGCCCGGCGCGCAGGCGGAGACCGCGGCGGTGTCGTACGCCAGGAGCACCGTCGAGTTGGCCAGCGCGAGCAGCCACGACGGCAACCTGCCCCGGTACGCCATCGACAGCAACCAGAGCACCCGCTGGTCGGCCAGCGGGGACGGCCAGTGGCTCCGGCTCGACCTCGGGATGTCGCAGCAGGTCGGGCTGGTGAAGCTGGCGTTCTACAACGGGGCGTCCCGGCAGGCTCGCTTCGAGCTGCAGGTCTCCAGCGACAACACCACCTGGCGCACCGTCTACTCCGGACAGAGCAGCGGCACCACCGCGGCGCTGGAGACCTTCGACATCGCCGACACCTCGGCGCGGTACGTCCGCTACCTGGGCCACGGCAACTCGGTCAACAGCTGGAACAGCCTGACCGAGGCCGAGGTGCACGTGGTCGCCGGCACCAGCGCGCGGCTCGCGCTCGGCGCGGACGGCAAGCTGGTCTACACGCCGTACTCCAACGGCGATGTGATCCCGGACTTCTCCCGTGCGGGTTACCGCGGCGGTGGGGTGGCGCTGCCGAACGTGGCGACGAAGCGGACCGTCTCACCGGTCTCCGGCGACGACGGCGCCAGCATCCAGTCCGCGATCGACGCGGTCAGCGCGCTCACTCCGGACGCGTCCGGATTCCGCGGCGCGGTGCAGCTGAACGCGGGCACGTACGAGGTTTCGGGCAGCCTGACGATCCGTACCAGCGGAGTGGTGTTACAGGGTGCTGGCGAGGGCACCATCGTCCGCGCCACCGGGACCGCGGTGCGCACTCTGATCAACGTCACCGGCTCCGGCAGCCGCAGCGAGGTCTCCGGCACCCGCAAGTCCGTGACCAGCTCTTATACACCGGTCGGCGCGCGCACCCTGCCGGTCTCCGACGGCTCCGGCTTCCGGGTCGGGGACCAGGTGGTGGTGGTACGCACGCCCAACCAGGAATGGATCGACGCCCTCGGCATGGACTCCTGCACCTCGCGCGGCACCTCGTACGACACGTCCGATGTGGACGGATCGACCTGCCTGTCGGGCACGGTGTGGACGCCGAGCTCCCGTACCGTCCACCACGAGCGGACCGTCACCGCGGTCAGCGGCAACCAGGTCACCGTCGACTCGCCGCTGGTGCAGCCGCTGGAGTCCCGGTTCGGCGGGGGCGCGGTGTACAAGTACACGTTCGCCGGGCGGATCGCGAACGCCGGCGTGGAGTACCTACGGGTGGAGTCGGCGTACACCTCGGACACCGACGAAGCGCACGCGGACTGGGCGGTGAGGTTCGCCGCGGTGCGGGACGGGTGGGTCCGCAACGTCTCGTCGCGGTTCTTCACCCAGGGCACGTTCCACGGCCAGGGCGGGTCGTCGTACCTCACGGTCACCGACAGCGCGTCGACCGACCACCGGTCCCAGGTCACCGGGGGCCGGCGGTACCCGTTCAGCTTGGATGGCGCTGCTCACGTACTACTGATGCGGTTGTACGCCGCCAGCGGCCGCCACGACTTCGTGACCGGCGCGAACTCCCCGGGTCCGAACGTGTTCCTGGACAGCCGGGCCGAGGATTCCCGCTCCGAGCTGGGGCCGCACCACCGGTGGGGGACCGGCACGCTGTTCGACAACGTCGTACACAACAGCGCCGGCGGCGGCCAGATCACCGGGGCCTACAACCGCGGCAACTCCGGCACCGGACACGGCTGGTCCGGGGCGTACCAGGTGTTCTACAACAGTCTCGGCGACAAGTACCGGATCTCCAGCCCGCCGTACTCCCGCAACTGGTCGATCGGCTGCCGCGGCACCGTCCGCGAAGGCACCGGCGAGTACGACGCGTACGGCGGCCCGGTCGGCCCCTGGAGCCTCTACCTGCAACAACTCCGCGACCGTCTCGGGGAGGGTGCACTCCGCAACATCGGTTACTGAGCGGGCCCTTCCATGATCATGGGCACCTTCATGCAGTCATGACTACATGGCGGGCCCCATGATCATGGAAGGCGCGGGTGGGTGCGGGGTGGGTGCGGG
>JBOGDF010000146.1:0-12977 GCA_050701635.1 Micromonosporaceae bacterium
CCAGCAGCTCGTCGGCCACGGTGGCCAGCGCGCTGGGCTCGGCGGTGCGGGCGTACGCGTCGAACCGCTCGCGTACCGCGGCGTACGACTCCCGGCTGGCTGCCTGCATCAGCGGGCCCCCGCCGTGGGCTGGGCGTCGAGCTCAGCCAGGAAGCGGTCCACGGTGCCGCGCTGGCGGGCTTCGTCGGCCAGCGACTCACCCACGATCCGGCCGGACAGCTCGACCGCCAAGGCGCCGATCTCGCCGCGCAGCTCACGTACCAGGCTCTGCCGCTCCTGGACCAGCTGGTCCTTGCCGGCGGCGATGATCCGGTCGCGGTCCTCGGCGGCCCGGGCCAGGATCTCGTCCCGGCTGGCGACCGCGTCGGCCCGCGCCTCGTCCCGGATCCGGGAGGCCTCGGCACGCGCCTCGGCGAGCTGCTGCTTGTACTGCTCGAGCAGCTGATTCGCCTCGGCCTGCGCTTCTTCGGCCTTCTTGATGCCGCCTTCGATCGCTTCCACCCGTGCCTGGAACGTCTCCTCCATTCTCGGGAAGACGTACTTCATCAGCACGAAGCAGAGCAGCGCGAAGGCGATGGTGCCGACCAGGATCTCCTGCCAGACCGGCAGCAGAACGTTGCCGCTCTCCTCGGCCGCCAGCGAAATCGGGTACATCCAGTGCTCCTCTCGAGCCCGTCAGCTAGCAGTCGGGGCTTGGAACGCGATCGCGACCACGAAACCGAGCAGCGCTAGCGCCTCGATCACGGCGAAGCCGAACAGCATCCAGGTACGGTTCGCGGCAGCCGACTCGGGCTGGCGGGCCGAGGCCTGGATGTAGGCGGCAATGACCAGACCCACGCCGATACCGGGGCCGATCGCACCGAGGCCGTACGCGAGAGTGGCGATGTCACCTGTCATGTGCTTCCTCCTGCAGTCATCCCGCGTGACCTCCACGCGGAGTCTTGGTGGTGCCGAGTAGTCGTTGTCAGTGCTCGGCCAGCGCGCCCTCGAGGTAGCTGGCGGTCAGCATGGTGAACACGTACGCCTGGATGATCTGGATCGCGAGCTCCAGGAACGTGATCGCGATCGCCATCGCGAACGACAGCCCGGAGGCCAGCATCAGCCCGATGTTCGAGGTGCCCAGCAGAGCGAAGCCACCGAGCGTGAAGATGAGCAGCATCAGGTGACCGGCGAACATGTTCGCGAACAACCGGACCGCCAGTGTGAACGGCCGGAAGATGAACGTGGACACGAGCTCCACCGGCGCCAGGATCGGGTAGATCCACCACGGCACCCCTGGCATGAAGATGTTGTCCTTGAAGTACTTCACCGCGCCGTGCTGGCGGATCCCCGCGTAGATGAACAGCACGTAGGTGATGATGGCCAGGACCACCGGGAACGCGAAGTGCGAGTTGGGCGAGATCTGCGCCAGCGGGATGATGCCGAACAGGTTGGTCAAGAGAACGAAACAGAACAGCGAGGCCAGGTACGGCGCGAACCGCAGCCCCTTCTCGCCGATCACCTCTTTGGCGATCCCGTCCCGCACGAAGCCGTAGAGCGACTCGGCGATCCACTGCCGCTTGGTCGGCACCAACGACGGCGCGCGGTACGTCACCAGGAAGAACACGATCCACACCGCCACCGCGATCCACACCAGGAGCGTGATCTTGGTGACCATCGGCCCCCAGACCGTGTCCCGCAGCCCGGGGATCAGCGAGACGAAGTTGAAGTCCTTCAGGCCAGGGGGGAACTCGGCGGCCAGGACCTCAGATCCGTGCTTCACCCGTACCATCCTTCGTCGCTATCCGAGTCTCTTCAGGATCAGGTAGATCCCCGCCGTCATGCCCAGCACCAGACCGCCGGCCAAGCCCCACGGGGACCATCCCAGCCAGCGATCGAGCAGCCACCCCGCGCCGCCCCAGAACAGCATCCCCGCGCCGAGGTAACCCAGAGCGACCCAACCCGCGTTCGCACCGGGATCCGCGTTGGAATCCGGGTGTTTCCCGCTGGACTGATCGCCGGCCATGACGCGCAGAGGCTATCAGGCGATAGACCGGGGCCTACGCGGCGCCCCATCGGTTTCAGGCGCTTCGTACTCCCCGGTATGGCGGCCCGGCCGCAGCACCCACCACAGCTGCGCCAACGGCCACGCAACGATGACCACGCCAGCACTCACCGCCATCGGAAACAGCCCTGACCAGCCAGCTTTCCTCGCGGTGAACGCCACCGCTCCCAGCATCACGATCTTCAGGATGTACGTCAGCATCGTGATCGGCATCAATAGCCGCCGGTCGATGCTGTCGACCCAGACCACGACCGCCGCGGAGGTCAGGTACGCCAGCGCCATCACCGCGACGCCGGCCGCCGCACCGGCGGCGCCGGCGGGTCCGCGTACCCACCAGAAAAGCGGCACCGCCACCGCCGCGATCACTCCCGACACCGCCAGGCAGGTGGGCAGATGCCGCAAACCGGACCGGAAGTCACCGGTCTCGGCGGGGGGCTGGTCACTCACCGTCAGCACGTTCCCCGAAGAGCAGACCAGCCAGCGGGCGTACGGTGGCGTCGATCTGGTCGGCGATCCGGCCGAACTCGGTGTCGTCCATGCCGTACGGGTCGTCCAGGTCGTCGCCCGGCTCGGGGCCGGCGCCGGCGCGCCGCCGGTCCGCCAGCTCCACCAGGGCCACGCCCCGGGCGTACACAGCGTCGGGGTCGGTGCCGCCAGCGGGCAGGTCGGCGAGGTCCGCGCCGCGCAGCAGCCGGCCGAGCTCCCCCAGCACGAACACCCGGTCCGCGGCGTCGGGGCGCAGCTCGCGGACGTACTCGGACTGCTCCGCCGTGGCGGTGAGGATCAGGTCGGAGCCGGCGATGTGGCCGGCGACCAGCTGCCGGGCCGCGAAGCCCGCCGGGTCGACGCCCCGGGTACGCAGCTGGCGCGCCGCGGGCGGGTTCATCGGCTGCCCGACGTGCCACGCGCCGGTGCCGGTGCTGTGGCTGAGCAGCAGGTCGTCCACCCGGTCCGGACCGACCAGCTCCGCGGCGCGGGCGCGCAGCAGCCGTTCGGCCATCGGGGACCGGCAGATGTTGCCCATGCAGACGTGCAGCACCGAGAACGGTGTCACGAGCCGCCACCCTGCTCGGCGCCCCGCGCGGCAGCGGCGTCCGTTGCGGCGGCGGCCGGGTCCGCCTCAGCCGGTGGTACGGCGTCCGCCGGCTCCGCGCCGTCCGGGCCCACGATGTCGGGCACCACTTCGCGCAGCTTCTCCAGCGGCACCGCGCCCTCCCGCAGCACCACCGGTACGTCCTCGGTCAGGTCGACCACGGTGCTCGGCACCGGCTCCGGGCACTCCCCCGCCTCCAGGTAGATGGAGACCGAGTAGCCGAGCTGTTCCCGGGCGGCGTCGGCGGTGGTGGCGGGCGGCTGACCCGTACGGTTGGCGCTGGAGACCGCCATCGGGCCGGCTTCCCGCAGCACCTCGAGGGCGACCGGGTGCAGCGGCATCCGTACGGCGACCGTGCCGCCGGTCTCGCCGAGATCCCAGGCCAGGCTCGGGGCGTGCTCGACCACGATGGTCAGCGCGCCCGGCCAGAACGCCGCGATCAGGTCGCGGGCGTGCGCCGGCACACTGATCACCAGGCCGTCGAGCGTCTTCACCGAGCCGATCAACACCGGCGGCGGCTTGTCCCGGCCGCGCCCCTTGGCGCGCTGCAGCGCCTCCACGGAGTACGTGTTGAACGCGTCGGTGCCGATCCCGTACACCGTGTCTGTCGGCAGCACGACGAGGTCGCCCCGCTTCACGGCCTCCACCGCGGCGGAGATCCCCTGGTCGCGCTCGGCCAACGTACGGCAGTCGTAAAGCCTCACGGCCGCCAAGTCTTCCACGCCCGGCGGGTGGCGCCACCCCCGCCACCCCCGCCACCCCGCCACCCCCGCCCTCCCCGCGTGAAGGGCACCCTCATGTAGTCATGACGACATGAAGGTGCCCATGATCATGGGAGCGGTGCCGTTGGGGGCGGTGCGGCTGCGGGGCGGCGGGCGGTGGCGAAGCGAGGGCGGCCGGTCAGATCCGCGTGGTCGGTGGTGTGGTGGAATCCGGCGGCGGCCAGCAGCGCCGGCACCGCCTCGCCGTGGCTGTCGTCGTGCTCGATGCCGACCGCGCCGCCCGGGCGCAGCAGCGCGGCCGCGCGCGCCACCAGGGGCCGGATCACGTCCAGGCCGTCCCGGCCGGCGTACACCGCGGCGTACGGGTCGTGGCCGGCCACCTCCGGCGGCACCGCCGACCCTTCCGGTACGTACGGCGGGTTGGCGAGCACCAGATCCACCGTGCCGTCCAACCCGGCCAGCACCGCCGGCGCCACCGCGTCGCCGGCCACCACGGTGACCGGCCGGTCTCCCGCGGCCGTGCGCAGCGTCGCGTTGTGGTGCAGCCAGACCAGCGCGCCGGGATCGCGCTCGACGGCGTACACGGTGGCATCGGGGTACGCGGCCACCACCGCCAGCGCGATCGCGCCGGTGCCCGCACACAGGTCGACCACCAACGGGCGGCCCGCCAACACCGACAGGCCCCACTCGACGAGCAGCTCGGTTTCGGGGCGCGGTACGAAGCCGCCCGGCCCCACCGCCAGCTCGAGCCGGTGGAAACCCGCCCGCCCGAT
Organism: Micromonosporaceae bacterium; assembly: GCA_050701635.1. Taxonomy (GTDB): domain Bacteria; phylum Actinomycetota; class Actinomycetes; order Mycobacteriales; family Micromonosporaceae; genus WHSM01. The sequence continues at coordinate 4,633 of JBOGDF010000146.1, forward strand.
CAGGTGCTGCAGCGGAACCCTTGCGGCGCGACGGCGTACCAGAGAATCGAATTCACGGTTTTGACCCGCATCGAACGCGCCGGCTGTCAACAGCCCACTCCGGCTGCATCCCAGTACGTGGGCAGCCAGCAGCTCGGCATCCACCCGGGGCGAGCCGATTCCGGCCTCGCCGAGCAGGTGAACTGCGGCAACAATCGCCTTACGGACTGAGAAATCGCCGTCCGGCTGGCCCCCATTGGCGGTGTTCGACACCCCATAATCATGCGTACTGGGATGTGAGAGGGGACAACCGCGTGGCTGGGTCAGGCGCCAACGCTTCCGACGGCGCCGCACGAATCGCCGAGATCCGCCGGCTGCTGCTGGCCGGTCAGGCGATCCAGGCAGCGGAGCTGGCGGATCGGGTGGCCGCCGAGGCGACCGATCCGGCGGTGGTCACCGATGCCCTGCTGCGCAAGCTGGCCGCGCTGCTCAACCTCAACCGCAGCGGTGAGTACGCCGCCGCGGTGGACCGCGCGTTCGAGGCGATCCGGGGCTTCCCGGACCCGGGCCGGGTCGGGGCGTTCCACGCGCTGGCCGCCGCCGTCGCCCACCTGGACGGCTCGCTGGAGCGCTGCGTCACCCACATGGTGCGCGCCTCGCGGGCGCTCGCCAACGCCGACCAGACCAGCCCGGAGACCGCGTCGGCGTGGCACAACCTGGCGATCTCGTACTCGTACATCGGGTTCCACGGGCAGGCGCTGTCGGCGATGGACCAGGCACGGCGTACCGCGGCCACCTCCGGGCTGCCGGACGAGACGTTCCTGCTGCCGGAGATCCGGGTGCGGCTCGCGGTGTCGCTGGACCACCGGGGCGACACCGACGGCTGCGTACGGGTGCTGCGCGACGTGATGGCCGACCTGACCCGCCGGATGCCCGACCCCCCGCAGTACGCCGCGCTGCCGCAGTGCGACCGCAACTACTTCGGGTACGCCGCCGCCCGGCTGGCGATCCTGGGCAACGATCCCGGGGTCGAGATCCCGAAGCTGCTCGCCACCGACGGCACCGAGTCGGTGTCGCTGGCGCTGCACGAGCTGGCGACGGTGTGCCTGACCATCCTGGGCGGCGAGCCCGCCAAGGCGCTGCACCAGCTGGACCACCTGCGCGCCCCCGACGAGCAGACCTTCGGCGCCGCCGAGATCCCCCGGCTGCGGGCCCTGGCGCACCTGTCGATGCGCGACGGTGCCGCCGCGCACACCGCCGACCGGCTGGCGTTCGCGCTCACCGCGGAGGCCGCGGAACGGCTGCGGGAGCTGTTCGTGGAGGGGGTCGCGGCCCGGATCGACCACGAGGATCTGCGCCGTACGGTCGCCCGGTACGCCGACGAGGCGCTCACCGACCCGCTCACCGGGTTGCCCAACCGGCGGCACCTGCAGCAGTACACCGACGCGATGGCGCGACGCGGCGAGGTGGGCGCCGTCGGGGTGCTCGACCTCGACCAGTTCAAGGCGGTCAACACCGTACACGGGCATCTGTCGGGTGATCTGGTGCTGCAGCGGGTGGCCGGGATACTGGCCCGCGTGATGCGCCGGGAAGACTTCGTGGCCCGGTTCGGCGGCGACGAGTTCATGATGGTGTTGCCCGACACGTCGCTGGAAGAGGCGGTGGAGGTCGGCAACCGGGTGATCGCCGCGATCGCCGGCGAAGACTGGAACGTCCTGGTCCCGAACACCCCGGTCAGCATCACCGTCGGCTGGGCGGAGCTGGACGGCCGTACCGAGCTGGCCAGCTCCTTCGAGCTAGCCGACCGCGCCATGCTCCGCGCCAAACACGCCGCGAAAGCCAGCTAACCCCGATCCCCGGTTGAGCATTGTCCATCCTGCGTCCGGAATATCGATTGCCAGCGACGCAGACGGGACAATGGTCCGGCGGCGGAGACCCTGGCCGCCGTACCCCAGAAGGGGTTTGGGCCTTACTTGCGGCTGAGTTGGGTGTCGCCGGCCAGGCGGGCTTCGCGCTCGGCTTCCTGCAGCGCGTTCAGGACGCCGTCGAGGTCGCCGTTCAAGACCAGATCCAGGTTGTACGCGGTGTAGCCGATCCGGTGGTCGGAGATCCGGTTCTGCGGGAAGTTGTACGTACGGATCCGCTCGCTTCGGTCCACGGTGCGCACCTGGGAGCGCCGCGCGTCGGAGGCGGCCGCCTCGGCTTCCTCCTGGGCCGCGGCAAGCAGCCGGGCGCGCAGGATCCGCATCGCCTGTTCCTTGTTCTGCAGCTGCGACTTCTCGTTCTGGCAGGAGACCACGATCCCGGTGGGCAGGTGGGTGATACGTACCGCCGAGTCGGTGGTGTTGACGCTCTGACCGCCGGGACCGCTGGAGCGGTAGACGTCGATCCGCAGGTCGTTGACGTTTACCTCAACGTCGACGTCCTCCGCCTCCGGCAGCACCAGCACCCCCGCGGCCGACGTATGGACCCGGCCCTGCGACTCTGTGGCGGGCACCCGCTGCACCCGGTGCACGCCGCCTTCGAACTTCAGCCGCGACCAGACCCCGTTGCCGCCCTCCGGTACGCCCTTCGTCTTGATCGCCACCGACACGTTCTTGTGGCCGCCCAGGTCTGTCGGGTCCGCGTCGAGGATCTCCGCCTGCCAGCCGTTGCGCTCGGCGTACCGCAGGTACATCCGGAGCAGGTCGCCGGCGAACAGCGCCGACTCGTCGCCGCCCTCCCCCGCCTTGATCTCCATGATCACGTCTTTGGCGTCGTTGGGGTCACGCGGCAACAGCAGCTCGGCGAGCTTCTCCTCGAGCTCCGGCAGGGCGGCTTCGAGTTGGCGCGCCTCGTCGGCGAAGGACTCGTCCTCGGCGGCCAGCTCGCGGGCGGCGGCCAGGTTGTCGCGGGTCTGCTCCAACTCACGGGCGGCGGCGACGATCGGGCCCAGCTCGGCGTACCGGCGGCCGATCCGGCGCGCGGTGGCCTGGTCGGCGTGTACGGCGGGGTCGGCCAGCCGCTGCTCCAGCTCGGCGTGCTCGTCGAGCAGGCTGGCCAGCCGCGCCGAGCCTTCCGTCTGTGTCGCCATGGCACGCGTCCCCTGTCGGTGAGCCGTCCGAACACCACGACGCCCGCCCACCCCGGACGGAGGCAGGCGGGCGTACGGGAAGCTACTTGGTCTTCTTGGTGGCCTTCTGCACGTTGGCGTACTTCTTCTGGAAGCGGGCCACGCGGCCGCCGGTGTCGAGAATGCGCTGCTTGCCGGTGTAGAACGGGTGGCAGGCACTGCAGGTCTCGACGTGGATCGTGCCGTTGGCGGCGGTGCTGCGGGTCTGGAACGTGTTGCCACAGGCGCAGCTGACCTCGGTCGGCACGTACTTCGGGTGGATGTCGGGCTTCACTGGTGTCCCTCTCTCGGTCGCCGGGTCGCCACAGGCAGGGCCTGGACGTGAACCGGAACCACAACTTGCTCGGCGGTCAACTCCTGACCGACCTATAAGTGTGCCACGCCCGCCGGTTATTCCCGGCATCGGTGTCGCCGCACCGCGTCAGGTCAGGCGTACCACCGCCCGGGTGGTGGTGCCGTTGACCGTGACCGCGAGGGTGAGCTCGCCGGCGCGCAGCGCGGTCAGCTTGCCGGTCGCCGGGTCGAAGACCGCGATGTGGCGGTCCTTGGCGCCGGCGGGGTCACCGATGTGGAGGTTGTCCGAGCCGGACCAGTCGGCGCTGACCGGGTAGCTCACCGGCACCTGGCGGCCGCGTTGACCCGCGGTCGCGGTGACCGTCGCGGTCTGCCCCACCGCCAGCTCCCCGGGCGCTGCCAGGCTCAGCGCGTCGACATGGGCCCGCAGCTCCACCGAAACCCAGGACCTTCCCGGGGTGTACGGGTGCGCGCGTACCCATTCGGCCTCCCGGTCGGTGACCGGGTCGACGCCGACCATGGTCCAGCCGGTGAAGCCACCATCGTCCGGGGCGGCGGCCGGCGCCTTGCCGCAGTTGCCGTTGATCAGGTACGGCACCCCGTCGCCGTGCCGGGCGTGGAACACCCCGACGTGGGCGTTGATCATCGTGGCGCCCTTGCCGCTGCCGAGCCGGAAGTCGCCCAGCCACCGCTCCACCAGAGCTGCTTCCCGGGGGTCGCTGAGCTTGCTGCCCTGCTGCGGGGTCGGGTCTCGTGGCGGGTGATGCCAGAGCACCGCCACCGAGCCGATCCCGGGATCGACCGCGGCCCCGTCGAGGGCGCCGCGCAGCAGCCGTAGCTGGTCCAGCCCGAGTACGCCGGTGGCGGAGTTGAGCGTCACGAAGCGGGTGCCCTTGTGGTCGAACACCCTGGTGGTGGCGCCGAACTCGTCCCGGAAGTTGGCGATCGGGTCCGACGGCGGGCCACCCATGATCTCGTGGTTGCCCGGTACGTAGTACCACGGCACCGCGTCGCCCAGCTCCTCGGTGAGCAGCCGTCTGGCGAGGTCGAAGTCGGCCGGCGCCGCTTCGTCGACGAAGTCACCGTCGATGATCACGAAGTCCGGGTTCGCGGCCCTGACTTCGCGCAGCGTACGGCGGGCCTGGGCGACGAGGTCGCTGTCCGGATCGCGCGCCACGAACTGCGCGTCGGACATCACCGCGAACCGCCATGGATGCCCGTCCACGGTGCCGTCGGTGACCACCACCGGGTCCCGCCGGGGCGGCGCGTCCGGCAGGTCGACCGGGGGCGGCGTACGGGCCACGATGTCGTCGATCAGCACCTCGCTGCGGTACTGCGCGTCGGCGCGGGTCTCGGCGACGTAGAACCGGCGGATCTTCACCGGGTACGCCACCCCGGCCGGCACCGCCAGCTCGAGCTGCCGCCAGCCGTGCCAGGTGACGAACGGGCCACGCAGGATGGTGTCCTGTCCACGGGCGTCCACCAGGTGCAGGCTGGGCCACTCGCCGGTGCCGTTGCCGTACAGCCACATCGTGAACGCCTGCGGCTGCCCCGGCACCTCGATCGGGGCGGGCGGGTTGGCGTACGCCGCCCGGGTCGCGGTGGAGAGAGTGAAGTCGTACGTCATCCGCAGCGCCGGCCCGCCGTCGTGGCCGGTCGCGGGCGCCACTGAGCCGCCGGCCCGGGCGTGGCTGAAGGTCCACGACGCGGCGTCGCCGAACCCGGCGGCCAGCTTGTCCTCCAGCCCCACGGTGACCGGCAGCACCGTACGCCGTCCCGCCACCTCGATCCCGACCACGGCGGAGCCGGAGGGCTTGCGGGCGCGTACCCGCAGCTGGCCGTTCTGGCCCGGCTGGATGTCCAGCAGGGAGGTGTCGTAGCTGAGCGTCACGTCGGACGGCTCGATCGGCGCGTCGTAGCTGGCGGCGTCGTACCCGACCACGCCGAACTCGCCCGCTCCGGTCTGGTCGGCGAGGCTGATCCGCTCCACCGTGGTGTCCACATGCGACAGTGGTCCGAGTACGGCGAGGTCGAGCTGCCCGGCCGCCTCGCCGCGGGTGGCGGTGATCCGCGCCGCGCCGGTGTCGTCGGCGGTGAACACGCCGTTGCTGGAGATCCGGCCGGAGCTGACCGGGGTGGCCCGCCAGGTCGGGGCGCCGCCGGCAGGGCCGTACGTTTCGTCGTACCCGGCGGCGGTGAGACGGCGGGTGAGGCCGGGGAAGACCCGCTCAGGGTGACCGCCGGGACGGGGGCCGACGGCGGGCGCGGCGAGCGGGTCGATCGCGGTCTCCACCCAGTAGCTTCGCAGCGTGCCGCTCCCGGCCGGCGCCATGATCGCCAGCCCGTTCGGTACGTTGCGCTCGCGGCCGTCCGCCGGCAGGTTCTCCACCTGCAGGTCGGTCGACCCGGGCTCGCGCGCCACCAGGGTGGACGATCCGCCGCCGTCGAGGTTGAGCGCGCTGTGCGCCCCGAGCTGCTTCATCATGGTGGCGAGCTGGTTCAACGAGACACCCTTCAGCCCGTCCAACCGGCCGTCCACGGTGAGCAGGTACATCTTCCGGCCGTCGGCGGAGAACCCGATGGCGGTACGCGGATGCACCGCCTTGTCGGTGAAGGTCTGCGGCTTCCCGTCGATCACCAGGACGTCACGCCCCCCGATCGCCGTGGTCAACTCACTCTCGTCGGAGGTACGCGGCCGGTAGCTGACCTGCACCCGGTCTCCCACCGCGACCGCCGCCAGCGTGTCGGCACCCGCCTCGCGCCCGACCAGCACCGTGGCGTCAGCGGGGATCGCGCCCTCGCCCGCCTCGGACTTCACGGAGGTCACCACGCCGTCCACGAGGACAACCTCGGTCACCCGGGGAGCGCCAGCCACGATCCGGGCCCGGCTGTAGCTGCCCCACAGCTTGTTGTACGCGCCGATCCCGTTCGCCGGAATGTCGGGGCTGTTCAGCCGGTGCAACGTGGTCGGACCGCTGGGCAGGGTCACCGTACCGTCGAAGTAGAGCTGCAGGATCCGGCCGCCTCCGGCCGCGTCGATCCCGGCCACGGTGTTGAAGTCCGCCCAGCTCCGCGACGGCGACTTCACCAGCACGTTGTCGTCGATCGCGGCACCCAACGGCGCGTTGGAGTTGTTGATGTCGAAGAAGTCGCCGTTGACCGCGGCGACGGCGCGCTGCCGGGTCGCCTGCGTGGACACCGGCTCGGCCTTCGCGACCTCGCCCGGCGAAAGGTAGTCGACGGTGCTGCCGCCGGTCAGGTCGGTGGTCAGCGCGTCACCACGTACCCACCCGGTGGTGGTCAGTTCTTCGAAGGAGCTGAGCGTGACGCCCGGCGCGACCGGCCGGGTACGGCGCTCGGTCTCCACCGGTACGGCGGGCGCCGCCAGCGTCGGCGCCAGCACCGGGGCGGGTGCCGGCGGCGCGGCCGTGGCGGGCCCCGCGAGGCCCAGCGCGAGAGCGAGGATCAGCGGCACGGCGAGAGCACGGCGATTGTCCACGTGCTGCAGTCAACCCGACCCCGACCAGAAGTTTCAATAGCTGGCGGCTAAACCGGAAGAAAACTCCAGCACGCAGGTGGCGCGGGCGGCGGGGCGCGGCGGCCACGTCAAAGGGCGCCCCGCACGGTGGCGGGGCGCCCTTCGGGTGGTGCGACGACTTACTCGCCCGGTGTGGTCTGGGCGATCTGGCGCAGGAAGTCCATGTTGGTCTTGGACTGCTTGAGCCGGTCCATCAGCAGCTCCAGCGCCTGCGGCGGCTCGAGCCCGGAGAGCACGCGACGCAGCTTGTGCACGATCGCCATCTCCTCGGGAGCCAGCAGGATCTCTTCCTTACGGGTGCTGGAGGCGTTGACGTCCACCGCCGGGAACATCCGCTTGTCGGCGATCTTGCGGTCCAGCTTCAGCTCCGCGTTACCGGTGGCCTTGAACTCCTCGAAGATCACCGTGTCCATGGTCGAACCGGTCTCGACCAGCGCGGTACCGATGATCGTCAGGGAGCCGCCGTTTTCGATGTTGCGGGCCGCACCCAGGAACCGCTTCGGCGGGTAGAGCGCGGTGGAGTCGATACCACCGGACATGATCCGGCCACTCGCCGGCGCCGCCAGGTTGTACGAGCGCCCCATCCGGGTGATCGAGTCGAGCAGCACCACCACGTCGTGGCCCATCTCGACCAGCCGCTTCGCCCGCTCGATCGCGAGCTCCGCGAGCGTGGTGTGGTCCGACGGCGGACGGTCGAAGGTCGCGGCGATGACCTCGCCCTTCACCGACCGCTGCATGTCGGTGACCTCTTCCGGCCGCTCGTCCACCAGCACCACCATCAGGTGGCACTCCGGGTTGTTGCTGGTGATGCCGTTGGCGATCTCCTGCAGCACCGTGGTCTTACCGGCCTTCGGCGGCGAGACGATCAGCGCCCGCTGCCCCTTGCCGATCGGCATGATCAGGTCGATCACCCGGGTGGTGAGCCGCTGCGGCTCGGTCTCCAGGCGGAGCCGGTCCTGCGGGTAGAGCGGGGTCAGCTTGTAGAACTCGGGGCGGCGCTTGGCCTCCTCCGGGTCCATGCCGTTGATGGTGTCGAGGCGTACCAGCGGGTTGTACTTGTCCCGCCGGTTGCCGCCGCTTCCGCCGCTGCTGCCGCTGTTCTCGCCGTCACGGGCGGCGCGTACCGCACCGGTGATGGCGTCGCCACGGCGCAGGCCGTGCTTGCGGATCTGGCTCATCGACACGTACACGTCGTTGGCGCCGGCCAGGTAGCCGGAGGTCCGTACGAACGCGTAGTTGTCGAGCACGTCCAGGATGCCGGCGACCGGCACCAGTACGTCGTCCTCGGTCACCACCGGCTCGGCGGTCTCGCCGCGCTCGCCACCGCGCTTGCGGCGGTCACGGTAACGGCCGCGCCGGCGGCGCCCGCCGCCCTCGCCGTCGTCATCGTCGCGGTTGCGGTCGTCGCGCTGCTGGTTGCGG
>JBOGDF010000147.1:0-12914 GCA_050701635.1 Micromonosporaceae bacterium
GGCTGGAGCCGCCGCTCCGGCCGGGCACAGGGGTGGCGCCGGCCCGGGCGGGCAGAGCGGTGACGCCGGCCCAGTCGGACAGAGCGACGGCTCCGATCCGGGCGGGCAGAGCGGCAGCTCCGGTCCGGGCGGCCCGGGCGCTGGCGCGGCGGTGCTGGTGGAGGAGCAGGTCAGCGGCGGGGTCGAGCTGCTGGTGGGGATCGCGGCGAGCCCGCTCGGGCCGGTGCTCACGCTGGGGGCGGGCGGCGTACTGACCGAGGTGCTGGACGACGTGGCGGTACGCCTGCTCCCCGTCGACGAGCTGGACCTGCGCGACCTGCTCGCCGAGATCAAGGTGTCGAAGCTGCTGGCCGGCCACCGCGGTACGCCCGCCGCCGACCTGGCCTCGCTCGGCGAGCTGATCCGCCGGCTCGAAGAGCTGACCGCCGCCTGGCCACCAGGCTTCTCCCTCGACCTCAACCCCGTCCTGGCCCTCCCCACCCGCACCGTCGTCCTCGACGCCGCCTACGTCCCCCCTGACGGACCCCAAGATCGCGATCTCGGGTCGGAAGGTGAAGCGGCGCTGCAGATCCGTACCCGAAACAGCGATCTTGAAGCGGGGGCAGGCGCGGGAGGTACGGGATGAGCGAGCGGCCGGGGGAGTTTCCCTACACTCGGGGGATCTCCGCGGATCCGGCGCCGTGGATCATGGGGCAGTACGCCGGCTTCGGCACCCCGGCGCAGTCCAACCAGCGGTTCAAGCAGCTGCTCGACGCCGGCGTCACCGGCTTCTCCGTGGCGCTCGACCTGCCCACCCAGATGGGGCTCGACTCGGACCATCCGCGCGCCGCCGGTGAGGTCGGCCGGGTCGGGGTCGCGATCGACTCGCTGCGCGACATCGAGATCCTGATGGACGGCATCCCGCTCGAGAAGATCTCGCAGGTGCGTACCACCGCCAACTCGATCGGCTACCTGTGGGCGGCCTTGTTCACCGCGCTCGCGCACAAACGCGGGGTGCAGCCGAACGACTTCGGGATGTTCATCCAGAACGACGTACTCAAAGAATTCATCGCCAGGGGTACGCAGATCTTCGACCCCGCGCCGTCGCTGAAGCTCGCCGTGGACACGATCGAGCACTGCGTACGGCACACGCCGCGCTGGGTGCCGCTCGCGATGAGCGGCTACCACATCCGGGAGTCCGGCTCGGACGCCGCGCAGGAGATCGGCTTCACGTACGCCAACGCGATCGCGTACCTGGACGAGTGCGTGAAGCGCGGCCTGAGCGTGGACGACGTGGCGCCGACGCTGTTCACCTTCCTCACCGTCGGGATCGAGCTGCTGGACGAGGTGGCGAAGCTGCGCGCCGCCCGCCGGGTGTGGGCCGGGCTGCTCCGGGATCGCTATCACGCGCAGGACCCGCGGTCGATGCAGCTGCGGATCTTCGCGTTCACCGCCGGCTCGTCGCTGACCGCGCAGCAGCCGCTGAACAACGTCGTACGCACCACTCTGGAAGCGACCGCGGCGGCGCTGGCCGGCGTACAGACCCTGCACGTCTCCGGGTACGACGAGGCGCTCGGCGTACCGACCGAGCAGGCGGCGACCCTGGCGCTGCGTACGCAGCAGATCGTGGCGATGGAGACCGGGCTGGCCGACGTGGTGGACCCGCTGGGCGGGGCGCCGGAGATCGAGGCCCGTACCGACGCGTGCGAGCGGGCGATCCGCGACGTGATGGCCGACATCGAACGGCGCGGCGGCGCGCTGGCCTGCATCGAGTCCGGCTACCTGTCCCGGGAGCTGGCGGACGCGGCGCACCGGCACGCGCAGCGGGTCGAGTCGGGGGAGCGGGTGGTGGTCGGTGTCAACCGCTACCCGGCGCCCACCGAGCCGCTCGAGGTGTTCTCCGTCGACCCGGCGCTGGAGGCCGGCCAGGCGGCGTCGCTCGCCGACCTGCGCTCGTCGCGCGATGCCGCCGCGGTGGCGCACGCGCTGCGCGGTGTCGAGCAGGCCGCCCGCGCCGGCGACAACGTGGTCCCCGCCTGCGTCGAGGCGGTCACCGCGTACGCCACCCTCGGCGAAGTGGTCGACAAGCTCCGCTCCGTGTACGGCGGCTGGCACCCCACCGCGGTGTTCTAACCCGCCCCCGGCCCCGGCTCCGTCCGCGGCACCGACCCGGGCGCCGGCCCGGGGTCGCGGGTGAGGAGGGTGACGGCTAGGTCGACCAGGGAGGCCTGGAACTGGGCGCGGGGTGGGCGTGGCTCGTGCAGGAACCAGTCGTAGACCACGGCGTTCACGGCGCCGATGAACGCCATGCCGGCGAACCGGAAGTCGCGGGGCTCGATCTCGCCCCGCGCGACGGCGGCGCCGCCCTCGTACTCGACCAGCGCGATGATGGTCTCCCGGAACGCAAGCCGCTGCCGCTCCACCTCGGGGCTGGCGCCGACCACCTCCACGAACGCGAGCCGGGCCCGCCGCTGATCGGCCATCACCGTCTCCAGGTACGCCGTGACCGCGCCCTCCAGCCGCGCCGTGATCGGTGACGCGGGCGCCTCCGCCAGCGCCTTCGCAGTGCTCTGCAGCGCCAGCTCGACCAGCCGCCCGTGTACGGCGATCAGCACCGCTTCCTTGTTCGGAAACTCCTGGTAGAAGTGGCGCGTCGAGACCTTCGCCGCGGTGCAGAGCCGCTCGACGGAGGTCGCCGGGTAGCCGTCGGTGCCGTACAGCTCGAGCGCCGCGTCGAGCAGCCGCTCGCGCCGGGCCAGCTTGAGCTCGTCCAGCGTCCGCCCCGAGTAGCGGCGGGTGGTGCCCTCGCTCATCCGCTCTCCCTCGGGCCTCTTGTCACGCTTTAACGCCGGGTTTACAGTAACGGCCAAAGTGAAACGATGTCTTTTCACTTTACCTGCTGCACTTCGACGGTCCGGCACCGGCGCCGACTCGCCGATCTCACCGTCCGAAGCCCGACCCGGGGAGGACAAAGATCATGACGATTACGGGAGTACGCAGGGCAGCCGTCGCTCTGGCCACCGCCACGCTGGTGGCTGGCGCCGTCGCGTCCATGGCCCCCGCCGCCACCGCAAGCTCCGCCACCGTGCGGACCGGCGCCGGCACGGCAGCCGTCCCCGAGCCCGACGACGACCCCTTCTACCAACCCGCGCCCGGGTACGAGACGAAGCGCCCCGGCACGATCCTGAAGAAGCGCACGGTCTCGGTGCCGTACGTGGCGGCGACGGCGTACCAGATCCAGGTACGCAGCAACGACGCCAAGGACCGCGCCGTGACCGTGGTCTCCACCATCCTGGTGCCGTACGGCAGCTACCCGGGCGGGGTGCGGCCGCTGCTGTCGTACCAGCCGGCGACGGACAGCCTGGGTGACCAGTGCAACCCGTCGTACACGCTGCGCACCGGCACCGAGAAGGAAGCCTCGCTGCTCAGTCTGGGGCTCAACCAGGGGTGGGCGGTCGTGGTCACCGACTACCAGGGCCCGCGGGACGCGTACGGCGCCGGCCGGATGGAAGGCCACGGGGTGCTCGACGGCGTACGCGGCGCGAAGGCGCTGCGCGAGGCCGGCTTGTTCCAGTCGCCGGTCGGGCTCTGGGGCTACTCCGGCGGCGGGCTCGCCTCCGGTTGGGCGGCCGAGCTGCAACCCTCGTACGCACCGGAGCTGACGCTCGCCGGCGTCTCCTCCGGCGGTACGCCGGCCGACCTGAAGGCCGCCGCCCAGACCATCGACGGTGGGCCGTTCTCCGGGCTCGCGATCGGCGCCATCATCGGGCTCAGCCGCGAATACCCCGAGCTCGAGACGCTGATGAACGACGCCGGTCGCCAGCTCAAGGAGGACGCCGCGGACATGTGCGTCGGCGACCTGGCGACGACGTACCCGTTCAAGAAGATCTCGTCGTACACCACGTCGTCTGATCCTCTGAACGAGCCGATCGCCAGGCAGGTGCTGGCGCTGAACCGGATGGGGTCGCAGGCGCCGACCGCGCCGGTCTACCTCTACCACTCGCTGCTCGACGAGCTGATCCCGCACGCGTCGGCCGCCACGCTGGCCAAGGAGTGGTGCGCGCAGGGCACGAAGGTCACCTTCTACACCGACGTCGCGAGCGAGCACAGCACGCTGGCGGTGACCGGCGCACCGCCCGCGGTGGCGTACCTCGCCGCGCGGTTCCGGGGGGTCTCGGCGCCGAGCACCTGCTGATCGGGGGGTACGGAGGAGGCCCCGCCGCGATGCGCGGCGGGGCCTCCGCCGTCAGCGCCAGAGGCTGACGATGACGGCGATCACGAGCAGTTTCAGCAGCCAGTCGCCGGCGTGGATGGCGGCGAGTTTCGGCGGCACCTTCTCGTGCATCACCGCACCCGACCACAGCACGAGCGGGAAGCCCACGAACAGCGCCAGCGCCAGCAGTACGCCGCTGCCGACGTTCGTGATCCCGATCGCGGCGGCGATTCCGGCGACGACCAGCGCGAGCACGATGTTGCGTACCAGCTCCACGCCGATCTGCCACGGCGCCATCGACGCCTCGCCGGCGTACGCGGGGTGCAGCGCCGCCAGCTGCTTGCCGAACCCGATGTAGTACGCCGCGCTGATCACGAAGCAGGCGATCGCCGCCACGGCCACGGCGAGGTAGTTGATGTCGGGCATGCGAGTACCTCCGGCTTGTCGAGCGGACGTCCAGATAGACCTCTCTGGGTATCAAAACTCATCGGGCCCTTGTCGTACGCGCCATCGCGATATATCGTTACTACATCGCGAACGAGTTAGATCAATCATTGGGAGGACCCAAAGGATGAGTTCCACAAGAGCGATGCGAGGGTGGGTACGCCGTTTCGGGCGCCCCACCGAAGAGTTCGGAAGCCCGCGCGGCAGGCGCCGGGGCGGTTTCGAGAGTGAGGGACGTGGCATGCGACGGGGAGACGAGGATGGCGGCCGGGGACACCGGCACGGACGGCGGCGTGGCCGCGGCCCGGGCGGCCCCGGCTTCGGGCCAGGTGGGTTCGGCCCGCCATTCGCAGGCTTCGGGCCAGGGTTCCCGTTCGGTGGCCCGCGGCGCGGCCGCGGCGGCCGGCGTAACCGGGGTGACGTACGCAGCGCCGTGCTGATCCTGCTTGCCGAGCAGGCGATGCACGGCTACCAGCTGATCGGGGAGATCGCCGATCGCAGCGAGGGGATGTGGCGCCCCAGCGCTGGCTCTGTGTACCCCGTACTCCAGCAGTTGGAAGACGAGGGGCTGGTACGGATCGAGCGGGTCGAGGGGCGCCGCGTGGTGCACCTGACGGAGGCCGGTACGGCGTACGTGGCCGAGCACTCCGACCAGCTGGCGGTGGTGTTCGAGACCGCCACCGGCGGGGCGGACGAAGCCCTGATGGAGCTGTTCGGCCTGATGCAGCAGGCCGGGATGGCGGCCACCCAGGTCGCCCACGCCGGTACGCCGAACCAGGTCGCCCGCGCCCAGCAGGTGCTGGAACGCGCCCGGCAGGAGCTTTACAAGATCCTCGCCGACGGCGACCTGCCCGACGACGAGACGCCGTAGCCGGCACCGCCCGCCGTGGCGCGGCTCGCCGGAGCCCCGGGAGGTCCTTATGACCACCGGGGCTGCGGCACGCGCGCCGTAGACTGGCGGGCGTCTGGGGGAGGGTTTCCGTGAAGCTGTCGATTCTGATGCCGGTCTACAACGAGCGCGAGCGGGTGGCCACCGCGGTGAAGCAGGCGCTCGCGGTCGACTATCCCTGCGACACCGAGCTGGTGATCGTGGACGATGGCAGCCGGGACGGCACCGACGAGATCCTCGCCCAGCTCGACGATGACCGGATCCGGCTGGTCACGCACCCGCGTAACCGGGGCAAGGGCGCCGCCATCCGGTCCGCCGCGGACGCCGCCACCGGCGACTACATGATCATCCTGGACGCCGACCTGGAGTACGACCCCGAGGACATCCCGGTGCTGCTCGGCCCGGTGCTCGACGGCCGGGCCGACGTGGTCTACGGGGTACGCGGATTCGGCGGCCACAGCGCGTACTCCTTCTGGTACGTGATGGGGAACAAGGCCGTGACCACCGCCGCGAACGTCCTGTTCAACAGCTACATCGGCGATCTGGAGACCTGCTTCAAGCTGCTGCCGTTGCCGCTGTACCGGTCACTGAAGATCCGTTCCCAGGGGTTCGGCATGGAGGCCGAGATCACCGGCAAGCTGCTCCGGCGCGGCATCAGGCCGTTCGAGGTGCCGATCAGCTACCGCGCCCGCAGCCGGATCGAGGGCAAGAAGATCACCTGGCGGGACGGCGTCGAGGCGCTGTGGATCCTGGGCCGGGAACGCGCCGCGAAACGCCGTACTCCCGGAGCTAGGTGAGCCGCACCCGCCGGGACGTCGGGCAGGATGGTCGGTGTGACCGCACCTGAGCTGCCACCGCCCGCGATGCTGTTCGATCTCGACGGCACGCTGATCGACAGCGTCTACCAGCACGTGATCGCCTGGCGCAACGCGCTCAGCCAGGTCGACATCGACCTGTCGGTGTGGCGGATCCACCGCCGGATCGGGATGAGCGGCGGGCTGTTCGTGGCCGCGTTGCAACGCGAGATGGGCCTGAGCCTGACCCCGGACGAGATCACCGAGCTGCAGGCCCGGCACGCCGCCGAATACCTGCAGCAGGCGGACTCGGTACGTCCCCTGCCCGGCGCGATCGACCTACTCCACACGCTCACCGAGTGGCGGGTGCCGTGGGCGATCGCCACCAGCGGCTCGATCAAGACCGCCGGACCGACGCTGCGGATGCTCGGGGTGCCCGACGGCGTACCGGTGATCACCCGGGACCGGGTGCGCCGCGCCAAGCCGGACCCCGACCTGTTCCTGGCCGCCGCGCAGGCGCTCGACATCGATCCGCGGCACGCGATGGTGGTGGGCGACAGCGTCTGGGACCTGCTCGCGGCCCGCCGCGCCGGTGCGCTCGGCGTCGGCCTGCAATCCGGGGGGTACGGCCGCGAAGAGCTCGAGCGTGCCGGCGCCTACCGGGTGTACGCCGACCCCGCAGACCTGCTGCGCCGGGTGGACGAGGTCGGCCTCCGCCAGCCCTAGGCCGTAGCGGTCAGCCCGCGAAGGCCGTGATCGCGGTACGCAGGCCGGCCGGGTCGAGGCCGTACGCGGCGTCGTGCTCCTCCGGAGTGCCGTACCGCCGGAGCTCCCGGCGCGGTACGCCGAGCCCGAGCACCCGGTGCGGCCGGTCGGCCAACGCCTCGTTGACCAGGTACGACGACGTCCCCGCGAGGTACGGCTCGACCAGCACCACGTCCGCCGGCTCGCCCACCAGGGCCTGCAGCCCGGCACCGTCGAACGGCCGTACCGTCGAGGTGTACGCCACCGTCACGTCCAGCCCCTCGGTGGCCGCCAGCACGTTGTCCAGCATCGTCCCGACCGCCACCACCAGCGGCCCGCTGCCACGCCGCAGCACGGTGAGGCCGGGAGCGACGGCGACGGCGTTGGGACGCGTCGAGAGTCGAATGTAGACGGAGTCGTCGCTGGTCACGGCGGCGCGCAGCGCCCGCTCCACCTCGTCCGGGTGGCCCGGCACCTCGACCCGCCAGCCCGGCAGCGTGTCGAGCAGCGCGACGTCGCCCGGCGAGTGGTGGGTGCGCCCGCCCTCGGTCCAGTCGTACGAGCCCCCGACGCTGACCAGGATCCCGCTCACGCCCTGGTGCCCGAAGTCGAGCTTCGCCTGCTCGTACGCCCGCTCCACCAGGAACGGCGCGTACGAGTGCGCGATCGGCCGCAGCCCGGTGAGCGCCAGCCCGCCGGCGACGCCGAGCATCAGCTGTTCCCGAATCCCGACGTTGATCACCCGATCCGGGTGCCGCGCCACCGCGCCGGCGAATGCCGCTGAGGAGATGTCCGCCAGCACCAGCGCCGTACGCGGCTCGTTCTTCAGCAGCTCTTCGGTGACTTCGATGAATCGTTCCCGCATCATGGCTGGCTCCCTACGGATTCTTCGGCTCGACGACGGCGACGACAGCGTGCGGTTGTCCGGGCTGGTGGCCGCGCACCGCGGCTTCGATGGCGTCGTGGTCGCGGCCGTCGACGGTCGCCGCGGTCCAGCCGTGCGCGGCGAACCGGGACCCGATCCCGCCCGGCCAGCCGGTGGTGGCGGACTGGTTGTCGATCACGATCACGGTCAGGTTGTCCTGGCCGGTGGCGCCGGCGTACGCGATCGCCTCGTGGTTGGAGCCCTCGTCCAACTCGGCGTCGCCGATCAGCACGTACACCCGGGAATCAAGGCCCTGGGCGCGCAGGCCGTGAGCGACGCCGATGCCGAGCGGGAGTCCGTGCCCGAGCGAGCCGCTGGAGATCTCCACGCCCGGCACCAGCACCCGGTCCGGGTGCCGGCCCAGCCGCGAATCCCACGACGCGACATCGGCCAGCCACGACCCGGGGAAGAAGCCCTTCGCGGTGAGTACGGCGTAGTAGGCGTCCGGTCCGTGGCCCTTGGAGAGCAGGAAGCGGTCCCGGTCGGGGTCGTCGGCGGTCTCGGGAGAGACCCGCAGGATCCGGTCGTAGAGGGTCCAGAGCACGTCCCACGTGGACGTCGCGCTGGCCAGGTGCTTCGGGTCGTTCCGGCTGGCGGCGACCAGCCGCGGCAGGTCCTCGTACGTGTACGTCGCGGTCATGCCGGATACCATGCAAGTTAAAGTTCGCTTGAGCTCAAGAGTTATGTGAAGGGAGTCTCGGTGGAGCCGCAGCTGACCATCGGGGAGCTGGCCGTACGTTCCGGCGTCGCGGCCTCCGCGCTGCGCTACTACGAGGCGCAGGGCCTGATCCGCGCCAACCGTACGGGCGGCAACCAGCGCCGGTATCCGCGCAGCGAGCTACGCCGGGTCGCCTTCGTACGGGTGGCGCAGCGGGTCGGGCTGTCGTTGGAGGAGATCCGCGACGCGCTGGCCACGCTGCCCGAGGAACGTACCCCCACCAAAGCCGACTGGAGCAAGCTGTCCCGGGCCTGGCGGAGCCGGCTGGACGCCCAGATCGGGCTGCTGGAGCGACTCCGGGACAGCCTCGACGGCTGCATCGGCTGCGGCTGTCTGTCGCTGCAGCGATGCCAGCTCTACAACCCCGGCGACATGCTCGCCCAGTACGGCAGCGGTCCCCGGATCCTGCTCGGCCGCGACGCCTGAGCGGCGGGGTTACTTCGACGGCTCCGGCAGGTCGCAGCGGATCTTCGGGTTCATCCCGACGTAGTTGAGCGGTCCGGCGACGATGGTGATCGCCGTGGTCCCGACTTCGGCGCAGTTGTCCGCCGAGCGGTCGTAGTAGCCGCGTTGGCCTGCCGCCACCGCCCCGATGACGAGCCAGATGAGCAGGAGCACGGCTCCCGCTGAGATTCCGTGGCGCACGGTCACTCCCGTGGTGCTGCGAGGGGGAAACACACGTAGGAGGTACGTACCCGAATGCCCGGGTTACGTAACGCCTTCCTCCCGTACGGTCAGCAGCACCTTGCCGATGTGCTGGTTGTCCTCGACCACCCGGTGCGCCTGCGCCGCCTCGGTGATCGGCAGCCGCCGGTCCACCACCGGCCGTACCTCGCCCGCCTCGACCAGCGGCCACACGTGGTCGCCGACCGCCCGTACGATCGCCGCCTTCTCCTCCAGCGGACGCGACCGCAGCGTGGTGCCGGTGACCGAGAGCCGCTTGGACAGCAGCGTGCCGAGGTTGAGCTCGGCCTTCACCCCGCCCTGCAGCCCGATGATCACCAGCCGGCCGCCGGTGGCGAGCACGTCGAGATTCTTCGCCAGGTACGCCGCCCCCATGATGTCGAGCACCACGTCGACCCCACGCCCGCCGGTGGCCTGCTTGACCACGGCGGCGAAGTCGTCGGTGTGGTAGTCGATCACGCCGTCGATGCCGAGCTTGCGCACCGCGTCGTGCTTGTGGGGGCTGGCGGTGCCGTACACGTTGGCCTGGGTGGCGCGGGCGAGCTGGATCGCGAAGGTGCCGATGCCGCTCGCCGCGCCGTGCACCAGCAGGGTCTCGTGCGGCCGCAGTGACGCGAGGCCGTACACGTTGGACCACACGGTGCACGCCACCTCGGGCAGCGCGGCGGCGTCCACAAGAGACACTCCCAGTGGTACGGGCAGCAGCAGCTCCGCCGGTACGGCGACCCGCTCGGCGTACCCGCCGCCGGCCAGCAGCGCGCACACCTCGTCGCCGACCCGCCACCCGGTGACGCCCTCGCCGAGCTCCGCGATCCGGCCCGAGCACTCCAACCCCGGGTACGCCGGCGCTCCCGGCGGTGGCGGGTAGAACCCCTTGCGCTGCAGCAGGTCGGCCCGGTTCACGGCGGTCGCGGCGATCTCGACGATCACCTCGCCGGGCTCGGCGACCGGGTCGGGCACCTCGTCCCAGCTGAGCACCTCGGGGCCGCCCGGGGACGGGATCGTGATCGCGTACATGTTCCGCACCCTAGCTGCGCGGTGGGTGGCCGGCGAGCGATCCGCTGGCCTATACCGGGCCGGTGGTTTCTAGACCGGGCGGGTGGCTTCGCCGGCGGAGAGGTTGGCGAGCATCTGGTCGCGTACCCGGTCGAGGTGGCGCCGCATCACGGCGGCGGCCCGTTCCGCATCGCCGGCCGCGATCGCCTCGGTCACCGCGTCGTGGTCATCCAGCGAGGCGCGGGTGTGCGCCGGGTCGTCGGCGAGCCGGCTGCGCAGCAGGATCACCTGCTGCTGCACCAGGCGTACCTGGGCGGCGATCCGGGGGCTGCGGGAGGTGTCCAGCAGCGCGGTGTGAAAAGCGATGTCCAGCCGGTACGGAAACGCCCCGCCGCCCTCCGCCGTGGCCCGCGACTCCGCGCACACCGCCCGCAGCCGCTGGATGTCGGTGGCGTCCCGCCGCTGCGCCGCATGCCCCGCCGCCGCGCACTCCAACGCCGTACGCAGCTCGAACATCGCCCGTACGTCGTCCGGCTCCGCCGCCGGCACCAGGGCGCCCCGGTTCGGGCTGAGCACCAGCAGGCCTTCGCTGGCCAGGTGCCGGATCGCTTCCCGCAGCGGACCGCGGCTGATCCCGAGCTGCTGCGCGACCACGACTTCGTTGACCCGGCTGCCGGGCGGAATCTGGCCGGTCAGCACCAGCTCCCGCAGCGCGTCCACCGTCTGCGTCGCCAGGCTCATCCGCCGCGGCACCAACGTCGTCGACTGCGGGCTGGCCCCGCTGGCGGACGGGCCGGCTCCGCCGGCCGGCGCCGTACCGGTGGCCGGCGATGTGGGGATGCTCATGGCGGTTTCGTACACCCTTCTCTTGGCCTCGGCCTGCCCGTCGACCTAATGTTAACTGTCAACAGTTAGCGGCGTGGGTCCTTGGTGGATCGTGGGTGAGGTGACGACATGGCTGGTCACGAGCTGGTCGCCGAGGTGTGGCGGAGCGGGTTTCTGGAGTCTGTGCACTACGGCTCCGTGGTCGCGCTGGACGCTGCGGGCGAGCCGGTGCTGCGCGTCGGCCAGCCGGACGCGCCGATGTTCCCCCGCTCGTCGAACAAGCCGCTGCAGACCCTCGCCATGGTGCGGCACGGACTCGATCTCGACGCCGAGCTGCTGGCGCTCGCCTCGGCCAGCCACAGCGGCGAGGAGTTCCACGTCGACGGCGTACGCCAGATCCTGGCCCGGGCCGGGTTGACCCCCGAGGCGCTGCAGTGCCCGCCGGACCTGCCGATCGGTGTGGCGGCGCACCGCGCGTACCTGGCTGCCGGCGGCGACGAGACCCGGCTGCACATGAACTGCTCCGGCAAGCACGCCGCGATGCTCGCGACCTGCGTCATCAACGGCTGGCCCACCGATAACTATCGCGATCCCAACCACCCGCTGCAGCGCGCCATCGCCGACACCGTCGCCGAGCTGGCCGGCGCCCCGATCGCCGCCACCGGCGTGGACGGCTGCGGCGCCCCGCTGTACGCGATCCCGCTCACCGGCCTGGCCCGCGCCTTCTCGGTGCTGGCGTCGGCCGCGCCGGGCACGCTGGAGCGGCGCGTGGCGGACGCGATCCGTACGCACCCGGAGTGGGTCGGCGGCACCGGACCCGAGCGGCGCGACACCGTACTGATGCAGCGGGTTCCGGGTTTGCTCGCGAAGGACGGCGCCGAGGCGGTCAGCGCCATCGGCCTGCCCGACGGCCGCGCGGTCGCGGTCAAAATCGCAGACGGTGGGTCACGCGCCCGCACCGTCGCCGCCGTAGCCGCACTCCGCCAGCTGGGCGTGGAAGGCCTCGACGACCTGGCCACCGAGCCGGTGCTGGGCCACGCCGAACCGGTCGGCGCCGTACGCCCCGCGGCCGCTTTGGTGCCGCAACCCGCGCTCGCCTGACCGATAGGTTGAGCAGATGCAGAGCACACTGACCCGGGTGTCGCTGCTGGTGCTGGCGCTCGCCGGGCTGCTGACCGGCGGCTGGGCGGTAGCGTCGCCGCGCGGTTTCTACGACGACTTCCCCGGCTTCGGCCGGCACTGGGTGTCGGCCGACGGCCCGTACAACGAGCATCTGGTACGCGACGTCGGCGCGTTCTTCCTCGCCCTCGGCCTGGTCGCGGGGTTCGCGGTCTGGCTCGGCAGCATCGCCGCCGCGCGGTTGGCAGGTCTCGGGTGGCTGGTGTTCTCCGTACCGCACGCGCTCTACCACTTCACCCACCTCGGGGTGTACGACACTCTCGACCAGCTCCTGAACGTGGTCTCGCTCGGGCTCGGCCTGGTGCTCGCGACGCAGATCCTGCTCTGGCCCGGCCGCGCCAGCGATCCGGCCGACAGGTCACTCTGAGGCCGGCGTACCTCTGGCACACTTGGTCACGGCCGGGCCCGCACTCATGAGCGGCGCCCGTACGCCAGGAGGGTTCGCCTAGTGGCCGATGGCGGCGGTCTTGAAAACCGCTAAGGCGAGTGATCGTCTTCGTGGGTTCGAATCCCACACCCTCCGC
>JBOGDF010000148.1:0-12829 GCA_050701635.1 Micromonosporaceae bacterium
GTCCCGGGACTGTCCAGCGCGGCCGGGGCAGGGGCGGGACCCCGGATAGCCGGTTGAGAAGGGGCAGTCGACCGGCCACCGGAGACGCACCAGAGGCGACGGCCCCTGGTGCGTCTTCTCTGGTCCTCGGCTGGTGCGTGCCCTAGGTTTCCCCTCCGATGTCGGTGGCGTACGCCTCGTAGACCAGATCGGCCCCGCGCTGCCGGTGCCGGGAGAGCTCCCGCAGCAGATCGCTGTTCCAGCTCCGCAGCTGCCCGACGGCGATGTGGGGATCGGTCATCCGTTCCGCGAGCCGCCCGAGCGCCTTGGCGATCATGGCGTGCTCCCGCATCAACCGTCCGACGGCGTGCGCCAGCCGGGGCGCCGCGATGAGCAGCTCGGCGTACAGGCCGTCGTCGCCTTCGGTGACCGCGATGTGCTCGGCGAACGCCTCCCGCAGCTGCACCAGCCGCATCCCGACGTGCCGCCGCCAGTCCGGATCCGCCGACGGTGCGGCGATCGCCTGCTCGAACTCGTGAATACTCGCCAGCAGCTCCACCCGGTGCCGCCGGGCAGCCGCCAACGATTCGCCGCGGCCCACCCCCAGGAGCCTCGGCGCGATAAACCCGCCTCGTGGTGTCGCCGTCATGGCACACCTCCCGTCACCGGGGCTTTACTGATGGTTGACCACCCCCGCCAGAAAAGTCCAGGCTTCGGCACAAGCTTTCACAGCACCCGGCTCCCCCGAAACCATCCGCCGCCGACCCCTCCAGCCCGTTGATCGCCGTTTAGGGAACGGATGTGACACCTTCCAATCCCGTTCGTTCCCGAGATGGTGATCTTGGATGGGCAGCCAGGAACCGGACAGCGCACGCCCACGCCAGCGAGCGCGAAGCGCAAAGCACCCACGCGGCGTAGCGAGCGCGAAGCGCAAAGCGACCCCACGGCACACGCGCACCCCCGTACCCCCGCACCCCCGCACCCCGTACCCCCGCCAAATGAGGAGGAAGGCACACGAGAAGCTGCGCAGCGCACCGCAAGGCGGCAGCAAGAGGGTCGCACGCGGGGGGTTCGGGGGGTCGTCCCCCGACAACATGACGAGGCGGAGCGGGCCTGCGGGTTACGCAGGCACACTCCGCCCATCCGACTCGTGGAGGTGCCGGGAATTGAACCCGGGTCCTTCGCCGGTTCAACAGGGCTTCTCCGGGCGCAGCTCGCTGTGCCTCTGCTTGGCCCCACCGATCACGCGAGCGAGTCGGTGTGACGGGCCCAGCCACTGTTTTCGTCCCGCCGTACCCCGTAGCCGGGCACGGCCGGTGAGTCCCTTAGCTGATGCCGATCACTGGGTCAGGGACATCCCCAGGTCGACAAGTTCGCTCCTAGCCTCAGGCGGCGAGGGCGAACTGAGCGCGATTAACCTTGGCGCTTATAGGTTTCCGACGATGATTAGCGAGACAACGTCGGCTTCCTCGGCCCGCTTCCCCTGTATCTGCGTACGAAGTCGAAACCAGTCACCCCCCTGTGCAGTTGTACGACTAGCCTAACGCGCCGCGGGAGCGGGATCATTCCGGTATCGCGGCGCCGATTTCGCCACACGCCGACCGACACGCTCACGCTCGCCAGGAATGACCCCAACAGGTTAGGT
Organism: Micromonosporaceae bacterium; assembly: GCA_050701635.1. Classification (GTDB taxonomy): domain Bacteria; phylum Actinomycetota; class Actinomycetes; order Mycobacteriales; family Micromonosporaceae; genus WHSM01. The sequence continues at coordinate 1,625 of JBOGDF010000148.1, forward strand.
TGCACCGGTAACACCCCGATACGGCCGGAGATCTCCTGATGCGACTAGTCACCAGTCAACGGCTCACCGACACCGCCTCGGTCATCGCGCTGAGCGGGGATCTGGATCTTGCTACGGCGCCGGAGCTGCGTACGGCTCTGTTGGAGGCGTTGGAGGACCGTACGACGATCGTGGTGGACATGACCGACCTGCGGTTCCTGGACTCCACCGGGCTGGGTGTGCTGGTGCGGGTGCACAAGAAGGCGAAGGCGGCCGGTGGCGTGGTGGCGTTCGCCGCGGTGCCGCGCAATGTCACCAAGATCCTCGAGGTCACCTGCCTGGACCGGGTGTTCCCAGTGTACGACTCCGTCGCCGCGGCGCTCGCCGGCCCGCCCCCGATCGAGACCGTCGAGGGCTAGGCCCCGGCCTTACTCGGCCGACGTAGCGACGGTCTAGTACATGCCTTTGCCGCGGCGGCCGGCGGCGCGGGCGATCTCGCGGTCGGCGTCGCGCTTGGCGAGGTCCTGGCGCTTGTCGTACGCCCGCTTGCCCTTCGCCAGCCCGAGCTCGACCTTGGCCCAGCCGTCGGAGAAGTAGAGCGCCAGCGGCACCAGGGTCAGGCCGCTCTCCTTAAGCTTGCCGATCAGCTTGTCGATCTCGGAGCGCTTGAGCAGCAGTTTCCGGGTACGCCGCGGCGTGTGGTTGGTCCAGGTGCCCTGGGTGTACTCCGGGATGTGCGCGCCGTGCAGGTAGAGCTCTCCGTCGGAGACCATCGCGAACGAGTCCACCAGCGAGGCCCGCCCGGTACGCAGCGATTTCACCTCGGTGCCGGTGAGCACCAGCCCCGCCTCGTACGTGTCGAGGATGGCGTAGTCGTGCCGCGCCTTGCGGTTGGTGGTGACCACCTTCCGCCCCTTTTCCCGCGGCATGCCCGCCGTCCTCTCCTACGCGTGGTTGCGGCTGGCAATCCTACCCAGGATCGCCAGCCGCAACGACGGCGTTTAGCAGAGGCAGCGCGGGAGCCAGCCGACCGGGTTGACCGGGGCGCCGTCCAGGCGTACCTCGAAGTGCAGGTGGTTGCCGGTGGACGCGCCGGTGGTGCCGACCCGGCCGATCACCTGACCCCGCCCGACCCACTGGCCGTACGAGACACCGATCGAGGACTGGTGGGCGTAGCAGGTGGCGAGGCCGCGACCGCCGTACAGGCCGTGGTAGACGCAGGTGTAGTTGCCGTAGCCGCCGTTCCAGCCGGCGCGGAACACCCGGCCGTCGTCCGCGGCGCGGATCGCCTCCCCGCCCGGTGCGGCGATGTCCATCCCGGCGTGCAACTGCCAGACCTGGTAGTACGGGTCCCAGCGTGATCCGAAGTCGCTGGACTTCCAGCCCTGGGTGGGCATCAGGAAGTGGGCGCCGGATCGTCGTTTGATCGTGTTGCCGCCGTTGGCACGGTCCTTGTTGGCCAGGGCGCGGATCTCGGCCTGGATCCGGGCGCTCTCCCGCTGGAGCTCGCGGTAGCGCTCGAGGCTGGCTTCGCGCTCCTCCTCGGCGGTGCTGAGCGCAGCCTTGCGCTTGTCGACCAGGCTGCGTACTTCGGTGGCGGCGCGTACGGCGGCGTCCCGCGCCTGCTTGGCGGCGGTCAGCGCCTCGTCGGCGGCGCGCTTGGCGGCGTCGGCGTTGCGCTTGGCCAGTACGGCCTCGTTCTGCTTGTCCTTCGCCTCATGCCGCAGCGCGATGACCTTGTCCAGGGCGGCCTGCTGGCTGGCGGCCACCTCGTCCAGGAACGCCATCCGGTCCGCCAGGTCGGACGGCGACTTGGCGTCCAGGATCGAGTTGAAGGCGACCGCTCCCCCGCCCTTGTACGCGGCGGCGACGAACTCTCCGACCTCGTCCCGGGCGGCGGTCACCTTGGCCTCGGCGACCTGGTACTCCTTGGTTGCCGTACCCACGACGCGTCTGGCTTTCTCGGCTTCCCGCTGGGCGCGGGCGCTGGCGACCTCGGCGGCGGCGACCATGCCCTTGGCTTCGGCCAGCCGCTCCTTGGCGCCGGGGAGTTTGGCGTTCGCGTCGGCGTACGAGGTGGCGGCCGCCCGCGCCCGGTCGGTGGCGGCTTCGAGGGTGGATCTGGCTGTGGCGAGATCCCGGTCGATCCGGCGTTTGTCGTCGTGCGGGTCACCGAAGGCGGGTGCCGCGATGACCAGGGTCACCGCCGCCACGGCAGCGACCAGGGCACCGCGGGCGCTGGCGTACCCGCGGAGCCGTACGACTCCGCGGCGCGCCGCGGTCCGCAGGCCCACGATGTTGCCTCGCAGGTGCATAGCTTCCCCCTCATGTGCCCGTCGCGGGATTGACCATCCCGACCCCCCGGGCCCGGCGCCGGCCGCGTACCCCCGTACGCAAATCGGCTCGACGCCGGTGACGGCACACGACCGGCCCTCGGCCGTGAGCCTCTACCTGTAGTTGAGGGTTAGACTAGGCGACATCGATGGGTCCGCAAGATGCGTACGCCAAAACTGTCCACGAAAGTGGCCAAATGCACCATTTACTGCGCCGCAGCGGGCCCGCCCGCCGCAGCAGCACCGGGGCGCCGCGCTGATCAGACCTTGAGGTAGAAGCGCAGCGTCACCCAGGCCGTCAGGGCGCTGATCACCGCGGCGATACCCGCCAGCAGCGGCAACGTCAGGACCACCTGCAGCCAGCTCAACGGCGTCAGTACGCCTTCCAGCGGTTTCAGCGCCTCCGAGCCGAGCAGGGCGACTTTCGCCAGCAGCAGTACGCCGCACGCCAGCACCGCGCCGATGAAGCCGGCGAACACCGCCTCCAGCACGAACGGCGCCTGGATGAACAGGTTCGACGCACCCACCATGCGCATGATCGAGACTTCTCGTCTTCGGCTGTACGCCGCGACTTGAATCGTGTTCGCCACCAGCAACAGCGCGGCCAGACCCTGGATCACGGCGATCACCAGCGCGACCCCCTGGATCGCGCCGAGCATCTTGAACAACTTGTCCAACACCTTGCGCTGGTCGACGATCTCCTCCACCCCGCCGTAGTCCTGGTATTTCTGGCGGATCTCGTCGAACCGCGACGGATCGTTCAGCTTCACCCGGAACGACGCCGGCAGCGCGTCGGACTTGGTGGCGTTCACCAGGTCGGGGGCGTCACGGAACTGCTCCCGGAACCGCCGGTACGCCTCGTCCTTGCTCTCGTAGATCTGGCTCTTGACCAGCGGATCCTTGCTCAGCGACTGCTTCAGAGCGGCCTGCTGCTCCTCGGTGATCTCGTCGGTGAGGAAGATCGCGACCTCGACCTCGGCGTAGTAGTACTCCTTCATGTCCCGTACCTGCAGGAACATCAGGACACTCGCGCCCAGCAGCGCTAACGAGACCGTCATCGTGATGATCATGGCGATCGTCATCGTGACGTTGCGCCACAGGCCGACGGCGACCTCGGACATCACGTACTTCGCGCGCATCGAGTTCCTTCCGGAGTTCCTGGGGTGTTCGGTCTACGGGGCTGCACCGGGCGCGGCGGCGACGGCCGCGGCCACAACGGGTCAGCCGTACACGCCACGCTGCTGGTCGCGGACCATCCGGCCCTGGTCGATCTCGATCACCCGGCGGCGCATCTGGTTCACGATGTTGGAGTCGTGGGTGACCATCACCACGGTGGTGCCGGTGCGGTTGATCCGGTCCAGCAGCCGCATGATCTCGATGCTGGTGTCCGGGTCCAGGTTGCCGGTGGGCTCGTCGGCGAGCAGCACCAGCGGCCGGTTCACGAACGCGCGGGCGATCGCCACCCGCTGCTGCTCGCCGCCGGAGAGCTCCGCCGGGTAGCGGTGCTCCTTGCCGCCCAGCCCGACCAGCTCCAGCACCTCGGGGACCACCCGGCGCGCCACGCCCTGCGACTTGCCGATCACCTCGAGCGCGAACGCCACGTTCTCCGCGGCGGTACGGTTCGGCAGGAGTCGGAAGTCCTGGAACACGCATCCGATGGAGCGGCGGAACTGGGGCACCCGCCAGCTGCGCAACGCACCCACGTCGCGGCCGTTGACGTACACCTTGCCCTTGCTGGGGGTCTGCTCCCGCAACAGCAGCTTGATGATCGTCGACTTGCCGGCACCACTGGGGCCGATGAAGAAGACGAAGTCGCCCTTCTCGATCTCGACGTTGACATCCTCGAGGGAAGGGCGCGCTGCCTTCGGGTACATCTTCGATACGTGCTCAAGCCGAATCACGGGACGCCAGTGTACGCGGCGTACCTGCAAATGCCGTGCACCCGGTCGTGAGCTCTACCCCTTTACGGCGACTTCGCCCTGACGCCGCCACCGGATGCCGGCCTCGATGAAGTCGTCGATCTCGCCGTCGAACACGCTCTGGGTGTTGCCGGTCTCATACTCGGTACGAAGATCCTTGACCATCTGGTACGGGTGCAGCACGTACGAACGCATCTGGTTGCCCCACGACGAGTCACCGTCGGAACGCAGTGCGTCCATCTTGGCCTGCTCCTCCTGGCGGCGCCGCTCCAGCAGCCGGGCCTGCAGTACGCGCAGCGCGGCGGCCCGGTTCTGCAGCTGGGACTTCTCGTTCTGGCAGGTCACCACGATGCCGGTGGGTACGTGGGTGATCCGTACCGCCGAGTCGGTGGTGTTGACCGACTGCCCGCCGGGGCCCGAGGAGCGGTAGACGTCGATCCGCATCTCGTTCTCGGGGATGTCGATGTGGTCGGTCTGCTCCACCACCGGCAGCACGTCGACGCCGGCGAAGCTGGTCTGCCGGCGGCCCTGGTTGTCGAACGGGGAGATCCGTACCAGCCGGTGTACGCCCTGCTCCACGGAGAGCGTGCCGTACGCGTACGGGGCCTTCACCGCGAAGGTGGCGGATTTGAGGCCGGCCTCCTCGGCGTACGAGGTTTCGTAGACCTCAGTCGGGTAGCCGTGCCGCTCCGCCCACCGCAGATACATCCGCATCAGCATCTCGGCGAAGTCGGCGGCGTCCACCCCGCCGGCGCCGGCCCGGATGTTGACCAGCGCTTCGCGGGAGTCGTACTCCCCGGCCAATAGGGTCCGGACCTCGAGCTCGTCGACCGCCTTGCGCAGCGCGGTGACCTCGGTCGCCACCTCGGCCCTCGAATCCGCGTCGTCCTCGGCCTCGGCCATCTCCAGCAGCAGCTGCGCGTCGTCGATCCGCTGCCGCAGCTGCTCGAGCTTGGTGATCTCGCCCTGGACGTACGACAGCCGCGAGTTGACCCGCTGGGCACGCTCCTGGTCGTCCCACAGATCGGGGGCGGCCACCGCCTGCTCCAGCTCGTCCTTCTCCTTGCTCAGCGCGTCCACGTCGAGCACGTCGGCGATGGTGCGCAGCGTCGAGTCGAGGTCGCGGAGCTGTTCGGTGAGTTCTACGGCGGTCACGACACCCAAGCCTACGCCGCGCCGTACCCGCTCACCGCCGGTGGTTCAGCTGGGGACCTTCTTCAGCCAGCCGAGGGCTGCCTTGTGGTACGCCACCGCGAAGTCGAGCGCGGCGGCGCCGTACTTGTCGCCTTCCTTGGAGGCCGCCTTCGCGGCATCGCGGGACTCCGTGAGCGCCGCGGTGTGGTATTCGAGCGCCTCGTCGTGCAGCTCGCGCAGCTGCTTCGCCGAATGCATCGCGCCGAACGCCACCCGTAGCGTCGCGGGGTTGCGGAGCTGGTCCCGGCCGGTGGGCTCGTTCAGCCACCGACCGAAGGAGCGCTTGCCGGCCGCGGTGATCGCGTACGGCTGGCTGGCCCGCGGGCCGGGCTTGCCGAGCCGTACGTACCCCGCGTCGGCCAGCGCCGGCAGCTCGCGGTAGACCTGACTGCGCGTCATCGACCAGTACGGGCCGAGTCGGCGCTGCGCGGTGGCCATCAACTGGCCACCGGTCATGGGACCGTCGTGCAGCAGCCCGAGAAGGGCGGCCGCGGTCGCGTTCAATCCGGATTCCGCCATGGCTCGACGCTGCCACGCTGAGCTGCGGAAATCCAGGATTTCGGATAATCCACAGTGAACGGTCCGCGCCCGACCGTCCCCATGCCACCGTCCGATCAGGACGCCCCGGACACCCACTCCGTTGGCGGTCCGGCCGCGGCCAAGATCGCCACTCTGGGTACGGATCGGCGGGCCGCGGCGCCGATCCGTACCCGAAACAATGATCTTGCGGCCGGCGGCGCGGCGGCGGGTGACGGGCGCGGGGGCAGGATCGGACAGCTGGCGCGCCTGGGGGATATATCGGACACGCCCGTCGGGCTGTCCGCCAGGCGACAATATCTGCGTCGGGTGCTCGACAGATCACTATCTGTGATCATCGCGCGGTGCTTGGCTCAGCTCAGTGGAGGTGAGCCACCATGACTCGATTCAACCCTTCGGCGGACGCCCGTACCCGGTACGACGGCGATCAGCCCACCCGCGCAGCGGGCGGAAAGAAGGCCAGGAAGACCGCGTCGAAGTCCGGTAACGGCACCGCGCCGGTACGGTCGTTCTTCGGCGCCGAGCTGGTCGAAGGCCGCGGCCGCAAGGGCACGACCGGCAAGCGGACCAGCCAGTTCCTCAAGGACAACGCCGACAAGTTCGGGCTGGAAGGCATCGAGCTGGAGCCCCGCGACGAGCGGGAAGGCGCCGCCACCGCGTCGGTGCGCTACCGGCAGACGCACCACGGGATCCCGGTACACCGCAGCCAGCTGGTGGTCGCGCTGCGCAAGTCGGACGGGGCCGTGATCTCCGCGACCAACGAGGTGGACTACCAGCTGCCCGCCGCGCTCGGCAAGCGCAAGCCGCGGCTGTCGGCCGACCAGGCGCTGGACGCGGCACGGGAGCGGTTCGCCGCCGACTTCGCCGAGGCGCACACCGGCGACCCCGAGCTGTACGTCTACCGGCACCGCGCCGCGATCGACCCCGCCGAGGTGTACGACGGCCCACCGATCCGCGCCCGGATGATGCGCGCCGGCAGCGCCACCGAGGGGACGGCGTACCTGACCTGGCGGATCCCGGTCGACACCGAGAACCCGGACGGGGAGTGGATCGCGTTCCTGGACGCCGACTCCGGCGAGCTGCTCGCCGTACTGGACCAGCGGCGGTACGCCACCACGAAGGCGTACGTGTTCTCGCCGGATCCGATCACGTACTCCCAGAACGACAACCTGACCTGGAGCGACACCGAGGCGACCCTCAACGCGCACCGGGTCGAGGTGACGCTGGAGAACCTGAACACGCCCAGCAACGGCAGCTTCGCGCTGACCGGCAGCTGGGTGCGGTGCATCGAGAAGGAAGCGCCGACGTTCAACCAGCCCACCGCGGCGGAGTTCAAGTACGGCTCCAAGCAGCGGGAATTCCTCTCCACGATGGCGTACTACTGGGTGGACCGGATCGTCACGTACCTGCGTAGCCTCGGCGTGACCGGCTACAACACCGCGGTCACCGGGGCGCTGGACGTGGACGCGCAGAGCCTCAACGGCGCCGACAACTCGCACTTCTCCACCGGGGCGGGCGGCGCGCACCTGTGCTTCGGCGAGGGCGGCGTACCGGACGCCAACGACGCCCATGTGATCATCCACGAGTACGGCCACACCATGCACTGGGAGCTGGGCGCCGACCAGAACGGCCCCAGCGGGTTCTACGAGGAGGGCATGGTCGATCTGCTCGCCGCGGCGTACCTGGACCGCTTCAACACCGCGCAGTACCACCGGGAGCAGGTGTTCCCGTGGGACAACAACAAGAACATCAACTGGGACCCGAAACGCCGGCTCGACCTGCCGGAGCGGTTCGACGACGCGGGGTTCGCCAGCTACGGGGCCTACCACAAGGGCGACATCCTGGCGACGGCGCTGTGGGACATCTTCCTCAACATCGGCGGCGCCAGCGCCCACCCGGGGGTACGCCAGAACGCCGCCGACACCGTCGTACGGACCATGATGGAGATGCTGCTGACGGTGGCCGACGAGCGGCCGGCGCTGGACCTGGCGAACGGCTGGATCAACGCCGACGTCGCGCTCACCGGCGGGCTGCACCGCAAGGTGGCGTGGGACGCGTTCCGGCGCCGTGGGCTGTGGAGCGACTTCACGCCGACCGGGAACACCGACGTCTACATCCGCGACAGCGCGGGCGACACCGGCGAGCACTCCAGCCCGGAGGTGCACTGGGCCTCCCCCGACCTGTGGGTACGCCTCAACCCGCCCGGCGCCGGCGAGAACCCCGACGACGGCCACCAGCCCCCGATCCTGAACCAGCCCAACTACCTGTACGTACGGGTGCACAACCGGGGTTCCGCCGCTGCGTCGGGCTTCAATGTGACCGCGTACCACTGTGACCCGGCGACCGCGATGCTGTGGCCGACCCACTTCACCTCGATGGGCGCGTTGGCGATCCCGGGGAGCATCCCGGCGGGCGGGTCGACGCGGGTCGGGCCGTTCATCTGGACCCCGACGCACTCCGACCACGAGTGCCTGTTCGCGGTCGCGCACGGCGCCTCCGACCCGGCGATCACCAGTACGGTGACCGGCCAGGTCGACCACTGGAAGCTCGTACGGTTCGACAACAACGTCGGGCAGCGCAACGTACAGCCGGTGTACGCCGTACCGGGCGGCAAGCTGAAGACCAGCTTCCTGATGCGGGGCAGCGACCGCCCGACCACCAACCGGCTGACGATCGACGCCGGCGCACTGCCCGGCGACACCGCGATCACGGTGAGCCTGCCCCGCCGGCTGGGTGACGCCGCCTCGGGCTCCACCGGGCTGACGCTGGTCGAGCAGACCGACCGGATCGCCCGCTACGCGCTCAACGGCGGGCACACCGGCAGCCTGGACGGCTTCGAGATGCCCACGTCCGACGAGGCCACCGTCACCCTCGACGTGGACTTCTCGGTGTCGGCGCAGCACCTGAAGACCTACCCGATCATCGCCACCCAGGAGCAGGACGGCGAGATCGCGGGACGGCTGTCGATCGAGCTCACCGCGGTGAAAGAGACCGACGACTTCGTGTACGGCAATCCCCGGTCGCTGGAGCTGCACACCGTGCACTGTCCGCTGTGGCCGAGGATCAGCCAGCGCAACAAGGTGCCGTACCGGGAGATCTCCGACGGGGTGGCCCGCGGTTACAACGGCTGCGCGTTCTGCCTGCCCGAGCACCACACCGGGTGAGTGTGATGCGGCACCGCACTCCCGAGACCTACCCCGTACCGGACCGGGACGCCCCCGGCCCGGTACGGGTGCAGGCCGCCGACACCGCGCCCCGCAAGTGGACCGGGTCGCTGCCCGACAAGTACCTGGCCACGGTGGTGGAGCTGGTCTCGCAGGCGAATCTGGAGGCCACCGTCAACCACTTGGCGAGCTACCACACCCGGCACTCGCTGTCGGCCGGGATCGGCCAGGTCGCCGACTCGATCACCGCCCAGTTCCAGGGGTACGGGTACGCCGGCGTCAGCTCCCACACGTACACCCGGAATGGGCACACGCTGCGCAACGTGGTGTGCCGCAAGCCGGGCAACGGCGCGCAACCGAAGACGGTGCTGCTCTGCGGTCACTACGACTCCCGGGCGGCGGACCTCTCCGACGCCACCACCAAGGCGCCCGGCGCCGACGACAACGCCACCGGGATCGCGCTGATCCTGGAGTGCGCCCGGCTGCTGCGGCACGCCGAGCTCGCCGACACGCTGCTGTTCGTGGCGTTCTCCGGCGAGGAGCAGGGGCTGTGGGGCTCTGCGGCGTACGCCGAGGCGCTGCAGCAGGCGGGTGAGCCAATCGAGCTGGTCTACAACGTCGACATGGTCGGCTACCCGCCTCCCGGAGGGGCGATCATCGTGGAGCGGGACATGGGCAACGCGGTCGCCTCCAACGACGCGGCGTCGGTCGCCGCCGGTGCCGTGGTGGCGCAGCTGGCCACCGACTACACCACGCTGCCGCCCCAGCTGGGCCCGATCTACGCCAGCGACTACATGCCGTTCGAGGCCCGCTCGTACGTGGCGGTCGGGTTGTTCGAGGCGGGGACCAACCCCGGCTACCACAACGTCAACGACACCGTGGACAAGGTCGACTTCGGCTACCTGACCGAGGTCACGAAGCTGGCGCTGGCCTCGATGGTGCAGTTCACGGCGGGCTTCGTGGACGAGGCCGCGTCCGGCGTGGACCTCTACATCCGGGACAGCGCGATCGACACCGGGGCGCAGCCCAGCGGCGTACCGCACTGGATCTCGCCGGACCTGTGGGTAAGGCTCAACCCGCCCGGCCCCGGCGAGGACCCCGACGCCGGGCACCAGAATCCCGTCCTCAACCAGCCCAACCACCTCTACGTACGGGTGCGCAACCGCGGCACCGCTGCGTCGGCTGCGGTGACCGTGGCCACGTACCACTGCGACCCGGCGACGGCGATGCTCTGGCCCACCCACTTCACCTCGATGGGGACGCTGACGGTCCCTGGTGGGGTGCCCGCGGGCGGGGCCGTACGGGCCGGGCCGTTCGTCTGGACGCCGACCCACTCCGACCACGAGTGCCTGCTGGCGGTCGCGTCGGCGGGCGGGGACCACGCCGTACCGGACTTCTTCGGCGGCGTACTGCGGCATGACCTGCTGGTCCGCTACGACAACAACGTCGGGCAGCGCAACGTCTCTCCGGTCTACGCGGTGCCGGGTGGCAAATTGAAGACCAGCTTTCTGGTACGAGGAGCCGAGCTACCCAGCAGCAATGAGCTGAGCATCGACGCCACCGCGTTGCCGCCCGACACCGGAATCGTGGTGCAGTTGCCGCGCCGGCTCACCGACTCGGCATCCGACGCGACCGGGATGACCGTGGCGGCGCAGACGTCGCGGCTCACCCGCTACGAGCTCGCCGGCGGCGACGTGGGGCGGCTGCGCGGCTTCGCGTTGCCGCCGCTCGACGAGGCGCTGGTCGGGCTCCGGGTCGACTTCTCGCTCGACGCCCAGCACCTGCAGACCTACCCGATCATCGCCACCCAGATCCAGGACGGCTCGATCGCCGGACGGCTGTCGATCGAGCTGACCGCGGTCAAGGAGACCGACGACTTCGTGTACGGCAACCCCCGCTCGTACGAGCTGCACACCGTGCACTGTCCACTGTGGAGCCGGATCGCGGTGCCGCACCGGGTCCCGTACCCCTCGATCGAAGACGCGCTGGCCCGCGGCTACAACGGCTGCGCCTACTGCCTCCCCGAACACCACACGAGCTGAGGATCTTGGGGTTTTGGCTGGCCACACGGCCGTGTGG
>JBOGDF010000149.1:0-12734 GCA_050701635.1 Micromonosporaceae bacterium
CCGCGGGCCGGCGCGCGGGCACCGCGCGGACGCACGGGGCGTTAGGCGGGGAGGCGGGGGGCGCGGCGGCGGATCGGCTTCTCGCACTCGACCGGCGTCGACAGCCGGTCCTCGACCAGGCGGGTCAGCCCGGCGACGAAGCCTTTACGATCCGCGGCCGGCAGGCTGTCCAGCACGTCGGCGAAGATCTGGTCGATGATGCGCTGCCCGGCGGCGACGATCCGCTTGCCCGGGGCGGTGACCGCGATGATCCGGGCCCGCCGGTCGGTGCCGGAGAGCCGGCGCTCCGCATACCCGGCGCGCTCCAGCTTGTCGAGAGTCACCACCATGGTGGTTTTGTCCAGGGCGCACCGCTCCGCCACCTGGCTCTGGGTCAGCTCGCCCGTCATCGCGGTACGCAGCACGCACTGCTCGCGTGGCGAGATGCCGAGCTCGGCCAGTCCGGCGGTCAGCTCGGTGGCCAGGGCGTGGCTGGCCTGGGACAGCAGGAACAGCAGGTCGGTGCTGGTCCTGTCGGCGGTCGCAGTGCGCGTGGGCATCTGACCAGCGTAGCAAGATAGGTCAGCCACAGAATAGTTTCGCAACAGAACACCATCTCGGCTGGTGGCGGCGCCGGATATTGCCGCGAGGCGTCGTGCGTGCGGCGGCTAGGCTCTCCACGAATGCGTCATTAGCACCAAGATTCGCCGCCCGACGAGCCGAAAGCAACGCCGTGTCCGATCAGTCTGTGCCGCCCGTACCTCCCGAGGACGATCTTCCCGAGCAGATGCGGGTCCGGCGCGAGAAGCGCAGCCGGATGCTGGACGCTGGCCAGGACCCGTACCCGGTGGAGGTGTCCCGCACCACCACGCTGCGCGCGATCCGGGAGCGGCACCCGGACCTGCCGGCCGATACCCGGACCGGCGAGCAGGTCGCGGTCACTGGCCGGGTGATCTTCGCCCGCAACACCGGCAAGCTCTGCTTCGCCACCCTGCGGGAAGGCGACGGTACGGAGCTGCAGGCGATGCTCTCGCTGGCCCAGGTCGGCCAGTCCTCGCTCGACGAGTGGAAGAAGCTGGTCGACCTCGGCGACGTGGTCGCGGTCGAAGGTGAGGTCATCACCAGCAAGCGGGGCGAGCTGTCGGTCTTCGTCAGCCGCTGGACGATGGCGGCCAAGGCGCTGCGGCCACTCCCGGTGGCGCACAAACCGCTCTCCGAAGAGGCGCGGGTACGCCAGCGCTACGCCGATCTGATCGTGCGCCCCGCGGCGCGGGAAACCGTGCGCACCAGAGCCGCCGTGGTACGCAGTATGCGCAACTCGTTGGACCAGCGCGGCTTCACCGAAGTCGAGACCCCGATGCTGCAGTTGCTGCACGGCGGCGCCGCCGCGCGACCATTTGTTACCCACAGCAATGCACTAGGCATCGATCTGTATCTACGAATCGCGCCGGAGCTGTATCTCAAACGCTGTGTGGTCGGCGGAATCGAGAAGGTCTTCGAGATCAATCGCAACTTCCGGAACGAAGGCGTGGACTCGTCGCACTCGCCGGAGTTTGCGATGCTCGAGGTGTATGAGGCGTACGGCGACTACAACACTATGGCGCAGCTCACCCGGCAGCTGGTGCAGGACGCCGCGAAAGCGGTATTCGGCTCCACGGTGGTACGCCATCAGGACGGCACCGAGCACGATCTCGGCGGGGAATGGCGCGAGATCACGTTGTACGGCGCCGTGTCCGAGGCGCTCGGCGAGACCGTGACGCCCGACACACAGGTGGAGGCGCTGCGCGGCTATGCCGACAAGCACGAGATTGCCTGGGACGCCAAGTGGGGCGCCGGCAAGCTCGTCGAAGAGATTTTCGAAGCGCTGGTCGCCGACGACCTCGTCGCGCCCACATTCGTACGCGACTTCCCGGTCGACACCAGCCCTCTGACCAGGGCACACCGTACGACTCCCGGGGTGACCGAGAAGTGGGACCTGTATATCCACGGCGTCGAGCTGGCGACGGCGTACTCCGAGCTGGTGGACCCCGTGGTGCAGCGGGAACGCCTGGTGGCGCAGTCCTTGCTGGCTGCCAAGGGCGACCTCGAGGCGATGCGGCTCGACGAGGACTTCCTGCGCGCCATCGAGTACGGAATGCCCCCGAGCGGCGGCATGGGAATGGGCGTGGACCGGCTGCTGATGGCGCTCACCGGTCTCGGCATCCGGGAGACGATCCTGTTCCCCCTGGTACGCCCCGAGTGAGCCGCCCGTCCGCTTTGGGGCGCTGATTCGTACAGCCCTTACGCTGCCAACGGTGATTGCCGAACTGCCGTACGTGATTGCCGGCAGGAATTTATCTTGCAACAGTGGGTCTTCGGCCGATTGTCAGTGCGGTGAGTTATTGTTCAGTGAATAACTGCGACAACGTTCAAAGCCGGTAATGGAGGGATAACGCGGTGGCACAGAAGACGGTTACGTACCTGGTCGACGACCTCGAGGGCGGGGATGCCGACGAGACCGTGAAGTTTGGCCTGGACGGTGTCGAATACGAGATCGACCTGTCCGAGAAGAATGCCGCAGCACTGCGTGAGTCCGTGGCGAAGTTCGTCGCCGCCGGCCGGCGTGTGGGCAAGGGGAGCGCCAAGGCGTTGTCTGGCCGGGGCCGGGGCGCCGCCGCGACAGACCGCGAGCAGAACAAGGCGATTCGGGAGTGGGCCAAGCGCAAGGGCATCACGATTTCCGAGCGGGGTCGGATCTCACAGGACGTCGTGGACCAGTATCACGCCGAAGCCGGTCGCCCGGCGGCACCCGCCGTGCCGTCGCCCGGTTTCTGAGCAAACAAAACAGCTGCGCGGCCCTACGGGTTGAGCAGCCCCATAGCTGAGCGAAACGGCTGAGCAACACGCCGAGGCAACACAGCCGGAGCAAGCCGGCGGAGCGGAGTCAAAGGGCCCGCCCCGCCGGCTTTGTCCGTACGACCGCCCTCAGCGCGCCGCTGGCGGCGTTCTCGGTCGCTTGCGTACCACATTCGTACGCGGCGCTCCCTGCGGACTTGCCAGCGGCACGCTGAGGGCGGCCACCGGAGTTAGATCCTTCACGCCAAGATCACGAACTGGGGAACGAAGGGGCGGCGGGGGCGCCGATCCGTACCCGAAACGGTGATCTTGGCTTCCTGCGCGACCCGGCAGACGCGCGCCGGGGCGGTTTCGCTCTCGGCGTAGTCGTTCGGTTCGAGGGATCGGGGGGGTGGCTGGCAATGTTGGCTGGGTACACGTGTGGTGACGGCACCGGCCGGCCCTGGTAGCAGAGGTCGACTCACGCCGTCACAGTGCGGCGATACAGTGAGAGCACGACACGGACGGCTGGGATGCCCGACGTGTCCCGCGGCCCATGGCGGCCAGATCTGGGCGCTGTGCCGGCAGGCACGGGAGGAGCACAGAGGATGTTCGAGAGGTTCACCGACCGAGCGCGGCGGGTTGTCGTCCTGGCCCAAGAAGAGGCCCGGATGCTCAACCACAACTACATCGGCACAGAGCACATTCTGCTCGGCCTCATCCACGAGGGTGAAGGCGTGGCCGCCAAAGCGCTGGAGAGCCTCGGCATCTCCCTGGAAGGCGTACGGCAGCAGGTCGAAGAGATCATCGGGCAGGGCCAGCAGGCGCCGAGCGGGCACATCCCGTTCACCCCGCGCGCCAAGAAGGTGCTGGAGCTGTCGCTACGGGAAGCCCTGCAGCTCGGCCACAACTACATCGGCACCGAGCACATTCTGCTCGGCCTGATCCGGGAGGGCGAGGGCGTCGCCGCCCAGGTGCTGGTCAAGCTCGGCGCCGACCTCAACCGGGTACGCCAGCAGGTGATCCAGCTGCTCTCCGGCTACCAGGGCAAGGAGCCGGCCGCCGCCGGCGCCACCGGCGAGGCCGCCCCGTCCACCTCCCTCGTGCTCGACCAGTTCGGCCGCAACCTGACCCAGGCCGCCCGCGAGGGCAAGCTCGACCCGGTGATCGGCCGGGAGAAGGAAATCGAGCGGGTCATGCAGGTGCTGTCCCGGCGTACCAAGAACAACCCGGTGCTGATCGGGGAGCCGGGCGTCGGCAAGACCGCCGTGGTGGAGGGGCTGTCCCAGAAGATCATCAAGGGCGAGGTGCCCGAGACGCTCAAGGACAAGCAGCTCTACACCCTCGACCTGGGCGCGCTGGTCGCCGGCTCCCGCTACCGCGGTGACTTCGAAGAGCGGCTCAAGAAGGTGCTCAAGGAGATCCGTACCCGCGGCGACATCATCCTGTTCATCGACGAGATCCACACCCTGGTCGGCGCGGGTGCCGCCGAGGGCGCGATCGACGCGGCGTCGATCCTGAAGCCGATGCTGGCCCGGGGCGAGCTGCAGACCATCGGCGCCACCACCCTGGACGAATACCGCAAGCACCTGGAGAAGGACGCGGCGCTGGAGCGCCGGTTCCAGCCGATCCAGGTCGGCGAGCCGTCACTGGCCCACACCATCGAGATCCTGAAGGGCCTGCGCGACCGGTACGAAGCCCACCACCGGGTCTCCATCACCGACCGCGCGCTGGTCGCCGCCGCCAACCTGGCCGACCGGTACATCTCCGACCGCTTCCTGCCCGACAAGGCGATCGACCTGATCGACGAGGCGGGCGCCCGGATGCGGATCCGCCGGATGACCGCGCCGCCGGACCTGCGGGAGTTCGACGAGAAGATCGCGGCGGTACGCAAGGACAAGGAGTCCGCGATCGACGCGCAGGACTTCGAGCGGGCCGCGCAGCTGCGCGACAACGAGAAGCAGCTGCTCAACGCCAAGTCCAAGCGCGAGAGCGAGTGGAAGGCCGGCGACCTGGACGTGGTCAGCGAGGTCGACGACGAGCAGATCGCCGACGTGCTCGCCAACTGGACCGGCATCCCGGTCTACAAGTTGACCGAGGAGGAGACCACCCGGCTGCTGCGCATGGAGGACGAGCTGCACAAGCGGATCGTCGGCCAGGAAGACGCGGTCAAGGCGGTCTCGCAGGCGATCCGGCGTACCCGCGCAGGGTTGAAGGACCCGAAGCGGCCGTCCGGCTCGTTCATCTTCGCCGGCCCGTCCGGCGTCGGTAAGACCGAGCTGGCCAAGTCGCTCGCGGAGTTCCTGTTCGGCAGCGAGGACGCGCTGATCCAGCTCGACATGTCCGAGTTCCACGACCGGTACACGGTGTCCCGCCTGGTCGGTGCCCCACCCGGCTACGTCGGGTACGACGAGGGCGGCCAGCTCACCGAGAAGGTGCGCCGCAAGCCGTTCTCCGTGGTGCTGTTCGACGAGATCGAGAAGGCGCACGCGGACGTGTTCAACACGCTGCTGCAGATCCTGGAAGACGGCCGCCTCACCGACGGTCAGGGTCGCATCGTGGACTTCAAGAACACGGTGATCATCCTGACCACCAACCTCGGTACGCGGGACATCGCCAAGGCGGTGTCGCTGGGCTTCCAGACCTCCGACTCCACCGAGAGCAACTACGAGCGGATGAAGGAGAAGGTCAACGACGAGCTCAAGCAGCACTTCCGGCCTGAGTTCCTCAACCGGATCGACGACACGATCGTGTTCCACCAGCTCACGCAGGACCAGATCGTGGAGATCGTCGACCTGATGCTCAACCGGATCGAGACCCAGCTGAAGAACAAGGACATGGCGATGGAGGTCACCCCCGACGCCAAGCGGTTCCTGGCGCTCAAGGGGTACGACCCGGTGCTCGGCGCCCGCCCGTTGCGCCGCACGATCCAGCGCGAGATCGAGGATCCGCTCTCTGAGAAGATCCTGTTCAACGAGCTCGGTGCTGGTCAGATCGTGGTGGTGGACGTGGAGGGCAACCCCGACGACCCCGAGAACGCCAAGCTGGTGTTCCGCGGTGCGGAGAAGCCGGTCCCGGTGCCGGACGCCGTACCGGCGGACCTGGCGGCGGGCAGCGAGGCCGGCGGCGAAGCACCGCCCGCGGAGTCTGCCGGCTGACCCCACGCCTTACCAGCTGATGATCCCGGCTACGTCATCAACCTCGGCCCCGCTCGTTGAGGTTGATGACGTAGCCGAGATCCATAAGGTGGCGGGTCCAGCGCATCGTGACGGCGATTGAGGTGTGATGGCGGTTTCGGCTGAGCTGTACGAGGCGGCGCCGACCGGGGCGGCGGCGCCCCGTCGACCCGGCGCGGTGACGGCTGCCGGCGTGATTCTCGCCGCCACTGCGGCGCTCACCCTGCTGTTCTCCGCCGGTCACCTGAGTCTGCAACTCCAGCGCGGCGTCACCGACCGGCTGCTCCTGCTGTACGTGGTGCTCCCGGCCGTACTGCGGCTGGTCCTGGTGGTCGGCGCCGGCCTGGCCGCGCTACTGGTGTTCCTGGGCCGCGAGTCCGGCCGGGTGCTCGGGTTCGCGGTGTCCGGAGTGGTGTGCTGGATCGGGCTCAACGCCGCGCTGTACTGGCTGGTCGACCTGGCCGCCGGCGGACGCTGGGAGGCGTTGGAGTACCTCGGCCTGTTCGGCTCCGCGGCGGTGGCGGCGCTCGGTGTGGCGGTGATCCTGCCGCTGTCGCAGCGCAGCTCCGCGGACTGGTTCCACCAGATGCGGTCCCGCCGCGACCTGGCCGGCGCCGCTGCTCGGGTCGACCAGATTCCGGTCAGCGACGAGCCGGCCAGCGGCGAACCGGTCAGCGGTGACCTCGCCAGCGGCGAGCCGGTCCGCGGCGAGCTCGACCGCGACCAGGTCACCTGACGAGGCGGGCTTCGGGGACCCCCGTACCGTCGGTTTCCTCGAGCCGGGTCGTGCCGTCAGCGGCGGGTCGCGGGTGTCCACTACGGTGGCGGTGTTCACAGATCTCTGTAGCGGGGGAGACATGACCTATCCACCGGCCGGCGGCCAGTTCCCAGCACCCGCATCGCCACCGTACGGCGGCCCACAGGTGGCCCTCCCATACGGCGGCCCGCCCCAGGCGGCGCCGTCCGGGACGGGCGGGCGGCCGGGCGTACTCACCATGGTGGTGGTGTTCCTCTGGCTGATCGCCGGGCTCTCGGTGCTCGGTGCGCTCGCTTCCTTGGGCTTCTCGCTGATGCGCGGTCCGGGCGCGGGCACGATCGCGCTGCAAGGCGTCAACCTGCTCAGCGCGTTGCTGGTCGCCGCGGTCGCGGGCGCGGCGGCGGCGTTGATCCCCAACGGGCGGGACCTGGGTCGGGTGCTGGGGTTGGTCGTTGCCGGCTACGTCGCACTCGAGTCGGTCACGGGCGCGCTGCGGACGGCGATCCTCCTCTTCATGAACTCCGGGGCGCTGTCCGGCGTCGTGTCCATCCTGATCACCCTGGCGGTTGGCGGTGCGGCGGCGTTGGTGTTCGTACAGCTGCTGCGCAGCGACGTGGTCGCCTGGTTCCGCGCGATGTCGGATCAGCCGTCGGCGCCGGGCGGATCGTACCCGCAGGGCTGAGGACACCGCCCACGACTCAGGGGCGATCGCCGGCGAGTGCGTACCGGTCGTCGGGGAGGCGTACGGCGAGGCCGTCGTGGAGCAGGCTGGCCAGAGCGCGGTTGCGTTGCACCGGGTCTTGCCATACGCCACGCAGCGTCCTGCCCGGCACCGCGCCGGTCGCTTCGCGCAGGACGGCCAGGAGCAGGCCGCGTACCTGGCGGTCGGTGCCGGCGTAGCCCTGCGGACGGCGGGTCGGGCCGTCGGGGAGTCGCCGGCCGGAGGCTCGCCACCGGCACGAGCCCGCGAGCGGGCAGTCGGCGCATTGCGGGTCGCGCGCCGTACACACCAGAGCTCCTAATTCCATGATCGCGACCGAGAGGCGCGCCGCGACCTCGGGCTCCGGCGGCAGCAGGCGCTCTACCGCGACCAGATCGGCGGCGGTGGTGGCGGGCCCGCCGTCTGGTTCGCCGGCCACGGCCCGGGCGATCACCCGCCGTACGTTGGTGTCGACCACCGGGTGCCGCTGCCGGTACGCGAAGGCCGCCACCGCGCGCGCCGTGTACGCCCCGATCCCGGGCAGCGCGAGCAGCGCAGTCAGCTGCCGCGGCACCTCGCCCCCGTGGTCGGCGGTGATCGCCGTGGCGCAGGCGTGCAGCCGCATCGCGCGGCGCGGGTAGCCGAGCCGGCCCCACATCCGGATCGCCTCGGCGGGCGGGTCGGTGGCCAGGTCGGCGGGCGCCGGCCAGCGCGCCAGCCAGGCTTCCCACGCGGGGAGTACGCGCACCACCGGGGTCTGCTGCAGCATCACTTCGCTGACCAGCACGGACCACGGGCTGGCGCCGGCGCGCCGCCACGGCAGGTCACGGGCGGCCGCGGCGTACCAGTCGAGGAGGGGCAGCATCGTCCTACGATCCTGCCACCTCACGGTCCTGCCGATCGCCGGAAGCCAAGATCAACAACCATCGATCCGGGGGTACGGCGTGGCGCCCCAGTTCGTGCCTTCCAGGCCACTAACGTAACAATCACTATGAAGCTGACGGTCGGACCGTTACCTGCCGCCGTCTACTGGCGACGACGCGCGGTGGTGCTGGGCGGCGTCCTCATCGTGGTGCTGTGGCTGGGATACGCCTGCACCGGCTCCGGCTCGGGCGCGAATCCGGCCAGTGGCGACGCCAAGCCCAGCTCCAGCCCGGTGCACTACCCCAGCGAGGAGCCCTCCGAGGACCCGCCGCCGGAGGGCGGTGGCGACGCGACCGGCCCGAGTGCGGACCCCAGTGCGAGCGGGTCGCCCGGCTCGGGGAGCGGCAACGGCGGCGCCGCGCCCGCCTGCACCGACAGTGACCTGCGCATCGTGCCGCGTCCTGCGCACGCCCAGACCCCGGAAGGCGCCCGGCTGCGGATCGACCTGGTGATCACCAACGTCTCCAGTCGATCCTGCAAGGCCGACATCGGTGCGGACCGCCAGGAGGTGCGGCTGCTCCACAACGCGCAGCGGGTCTGGTCCTCCGACGACTGCAACCCGCAGACCGGCAGCCACGTCGAGGTGCTCGCGCCGCGCCAGGCGGTGGAACGGTTCTGGGTGACCTGGGACGGCAAGACCTCCGCGCCGAAGTGCGAGGGCGACCGCAAGGTGGTCCAGTCCGGCAGCTACACCGTGGTGGCGCGGCTCGGCAACGTCACCAGCAAACCGGTGACCGTCAAGGTCGTCGAGGCCTAGGGGCGTACGGCTTCGATCAGGAAGCGTACGGCGCGGTCTCGGAACGGCTCGGCGGCCGACATCTGGTCATGCAGCAGCCGCAGCTCCTTGTCGTACCGCTCCACGGAGAAGTCGGGCACCTGGCGCGGCACCGTCCGCAGGAAGTAGACCAGCGCCCCGACGTCGTGGAACAGCCGCTCCGGAAACGCCGTACGGCCACTGGTGACCTGCAGTCCGACCGTCTCCAGGTCGGCCCGCGCGGTGCTCAGCGCCCAGTCCGAGGAGTCCTCGTCGTACGGGGCCGCGAGCGCCTCGTTGATTGCCAGCCCGTCCAGCCCGCCGACCTGCTCGGTGAGGAAGATGCCGTCCGGGCGCAGCACCCGGCGTACCTCGTCGGGGCGGTAGGGGTCGTGCCGGTTCAGCACCACCGAGAACCAGCCGTCCGAGAACGGCAACGGCTCGTCGGGGCCGGCGGTGAGCTCCCCGCCGCCGGCGCTCATGTCCAGCACCGGCCCGTCGGCGGCGGCCACGAGCTGTTCGGCCCGCTGGGCGTACGACCACGGCGTACTCGCCTCGATCATCCGGCCGCCCAGGTCCCAGCCGGGCAGTCGCGCCTTGGCCGCTTCGGCGACCAGCTCCTCGTACGTCCTCACGTGTGTTCCATTTCCTCGGGCGCCGAGGGTGGCTTCCCCGGGCGCCGGGTAGCTGCCCACCCCTGACCGCTGATGAAACCGGGAGCCTAGCGATAGCCACCGCATCGATGCGAGAGGCGCAGGGGGTCAGATATCGAGACGTGTCCTACCGTGCGGCACTAAACGGATGAAACACGCAAACTACACGTAGCGTTCGAGGATCGAGGCCTCGGCCAGGCGCGACAATCCCTCGCGGACACTGCGCGCTCGGGAGTCGCCCACACCGTCCACGGTCTGCAGGTCTTCGACGGTGGCGCCGAGCAGCCGCTGCAGGCTGCCGAAGTGGTCGACCAGCCGGTCCACCACCGGGCCGGGCAGCCGCGGCACCTTCGCCAGCAGCCGGTAGCCGCGCGGGCTCACTGCGCCTTCGAGGGCGTCCGCGGTCGCCGGGTAGGACAGCGCCATCGCCACCGCGGTCAGGTCGAGCAGCTCGGTCGCGGAGAGCTGGTCCAGCTCATCGAGCACCTTGTGGGTGGTACGCGAGCGGTGCTCCTCGGGAAGGTAGTCGCGGATCACGAGCGTACGGTCCTCGTCCACCCCGGCCATCAGCTCGTCGAGCTGCAGCGCGAGCAGCCGGCCGTCGGTGCCGAGCTCGATCACGTACCCCTCGATCTCGTCGGCGATCCGGCGCACCATCTCGAGCCGCTGCACGACCGCCATCGCGTCGCGTACCGTCACCAGGTCTTCGATCTCCAGCGCGGAGAGGGTGCCGGACACCTCGTCAAGGCGCAGCTTGTAGCGCTCCAGGGTGGCCAGCGCCTGGTTGGCGCGGGACAGGATCGCGGCCGACTCGTCGAGCACGTGCCGCTGGCCGCTGACGTACAGGCCGATGATCCGCATCGACTGGCTTACCGAGATCACCGGGTAGCCGGTCTGCAGCGCGACCCGCTGCGCCGTACGGTGCCGGGTGCCGGACTCCTCGGACGGGATCGCCGGGTCCGGCATCAGGTGCACCGCCGCGCGTACGATCCGGGCGCAGTCGTTGGTGAGGATCACCGCACCGTCCATCTTGCACAGCTCGCGCAGCCGGGTCGCCGAGAACTCCACGTCGAGCGGGAACCCGCCGGTGCTGATCGCCTCCACCGTACGGTCGTGACCGAGCACGATCAGGCCGCCGGTGTTTCCGCGCAGGATCCGCTCCAGCCCGTCCCGCAGCGCGGTACCCGGCGCCATCAACGCGAGCGTCGCGCGCAGCGGGTCGTCGCGGTCAATGGACACTGCGTGGCTCCTTGCTGACACGTAGTTCTCGGTTGGCCCTGTGTTCGTCGTTGGCCCGGTGTTCTCGGCTGGCCCCGTGTTCGTCGTTGGCTCGGTGTTCTCAGCTGGCCCGGTGGTCGCGGCCAGCCTGGTGTCGGCGGGCCGGCCCGTGTTCGCGGCTGCCCCGTCGCCTGGCACAGCCCTCCGTACCGGTTCGGCGCGTCCGGCTGCCTGCCACAGTCTACGGACAGCTGGTTCCGCTGCTGTCGTCTGCACGGATGTTGCAACGCAAGACACCCGGAAAGGCTGCGGGCCTTTGGCCCCTTCTTTCTGGTACGCGCTTCGGAGGACGCCTGTCGGACCGGTGCCGGGACCTCGTACAGTGAGGTTTCACTAGACCTGATCTCGAAGAGGTCGCCTGATGGCCGCAGCGCGCCGACGTGCCGAGCGAATCGTGCTCCCGCGTCGGTTCCCGACATCCGCGCTTGGGCGGATTGTCGGTTATCTCATCGTTTCCAGCATCGTGGTGGCGGCGCTGTGGCTGCTGTTCGGTGAGGAGCCGCGGCAGCTGCCGAGCGGCATCGTGAACCCGATGGCGTACCTGCCCCACCTGGCCGCGGGGGCCGCCGCGATCGGGCTGGTGCCGGCGGTGCTCGCGGTGTTCCGGCGACCCCTGATCACGGCGGACAGCTACTCGCTGACCCTGCGCCCCGGGATCGGACGTACCTTGGTGCTGCCGTGGGCCAGCATCAGCGACGTCGCGGTCTACAAGGTGGCGTTGCAGGACGACCCGGAGCCGCTGCTGCTGATCCGCTGCGTGGAGCGGCACGGCAAACTCGGCGACACCCCGACCTGGTGGGACCAGAGTGTGCTGCGGAAGGCCGCCAAGGCGGCCGGAGGAGCAATCGGAGGGTACGACGTCGCGGTGAAGTTCGCCGAATTCCACGGCGACTACCAGCAGCATCTCGCGGCGATCGGCGAGTTCGCCCCCGAGCGCGTGACCGTGGTGGACCGTACGGTCTCCGGCAAGTCGTCGGAGGCGAAGTCGCGGCCGCCGCGCTCCGGGTCCGCCGCGTCGGGGTCTCCGGCGGTGGGGTCTCCGGCGGTGGGGCCGCCGGCTGGTGTGCCTCCGGTGTCGGGGTCGCCACCCGCGGCGTCGCCGGTGTCGGGGGCTCCGGACTCCGCGGCCGCGGGCTCAGCCGTACCGCCTCCGTCAGAGAGCTACCAGCCCGATCGCTACGACGCCGGGCACTACCAGCAAGGGCCGTACGAGCCGGAGAGCTACGGATCGACCGGCTACCGCTCGGACGGCGGTTATGAGCCGGGCGGCCGTGGGCCGGACCTTCATGGGCAGAACCGTCGCGGTCCGGAGCGTGGCCAGGACCGCGTGGCGGCCGGACCCGCGCCGAGCGGGCAGGAGCCTGACGCCGACGCGGCGTGGTTCCAGTCGCTCCGCGCGGACGCAGCTGAGCCGGCGGACTGGGACACGCCCGCGTCTCCGGACTGGGGAGCGCCCGCGTCACGGAACGGTGAGCGCGGTCCGGAGCCGCGCGACTGGGACTCCGGTGGGCCAGCGCGATCCCCGGAGCACCCGCCAGTAGGGCGCTCGGCGTACCGGCCGGCGGCTGCCGAGTCTGCGGGATCCGAGCCCGGGCCCGCGGACCCCGGTCCCGTGGCGGGCCGGGCGTCGGTGTCGCGTACGTACGGCACGGCCTCCGTACCGCCGGGCGCCGGGCGAGCCCCAGCGCCACCGCCGGCC
>JBOGDF010000150.1:0-12720 GCA_050701635.1 Micromonosporaceae bacterium
CGCCGGGGGAGTGCGTCGCGCTCGGCGCCGCCCGGCAGGCCGCCTGGGTGCTCGGCGGAGCCGCCGAGCCACCCGAGTGGCCGGCCTCCGCGGCCGCCGTCATCGACGGGGTCGATGCTGAAGCCGGCGAGGCGATCCGGGGCCGCTACTCCGAAGCGCGCCGTGCCCTTCACGGTTGATCTGACGCTCATTCGCCGGGCCTCACGATCGGCTTGACGGACTTCGGGTCCCGGGCGCCGGCGCTGAGCGCCGCTTCCACGTCGGTGAGCGGGTGCCGACTGGTGACCATGGCATCCAGGTCAACCCGGCCGTAGGCGGCGAGCGCGATCGCGGCGGGCCAGGTGTTGGCGTACCGGAAGGTGCCGGTGAGCTCCAGTTCGTGCTCCTGCAGGTGCGCCAGCGGGAGCGGGATCTCATCGCCGCCCATGCCCACCAGCACCACCCGCCCGGCACGGGCGACCGTGTGTATCGCGGCGCCGATCGCGGCCGGGGTGGCCCGAGCACTCCAGCAACACGTCCGGCGTGAACCCCGCCTCGGCGAGCGGCGTCGCGCTCACGTCGATGGTCTGCGTCGCGCCCAGTTCAGCGGCGAGCCGGAGCCGGGTCGGGTTCACATCGGCGGCGATCACTTCCGCCGCGCCGTACGCCAGCGCGGTCTGCGCCGCGACCAACCCGATCGGGCCGGCACCGTTGACCAGCACCCGGTCGCCGGGCCGACCCGCGCTGCGGTGGAGCGAGGTCGACCTCGACCACGGGGTCCTGTTCATCGTCCGTAGCCGCACCACCGCCGGCTACCAGGTCGTCGAAGGCGAACCGAAGACCCTCGCCGGCCCGCGGGCCGTCGCCCTCGACCGGCATACCGTCAAGATCCTGCTCGAGCACCGGCGCCGCCAGCTCTGGCAGCGCGCCGAGCGCCTCGCCACCGGCGCGGCGTGGCGCGACTCCGGGTACGTGTTCAACCGGCCCGACGGGGCACCGATCCACCCCGGCTACGCCACCACCCGCTTCCGGCTCCTCGTCCAGCGCACACACCTGCCGCCCGTGCGGCTGCACGACCTGCGCCACGGCGCCGCGTCCCTGGCCACGAAGCCGGTGCAGACCTCAAGACCCTGCAGGACCTGCTCGGCCACTCCAGCATCCTGGTCACCGCCGACACCTACACCAGCATCCTCCCCCTCGCCCAACGCCGCTGCGCCGAGGACACCACCCGGCTCGTCCTCGCCGCCGCCCGCCGCACCCGCCAGAAGATCAAGAACCAGGGGCGACGGACCCAGCCGAAACCGCCGATCCGGGCACGGGTAGCACTCCCGGCACCGCCCTGTCCAGGGATTCCGCACATGCACCGCCGCAATCGACCGCGCCACCGCGACGTCCCCGCCGTACGGCACCGCGACGAACGGCACCGCGTCCGTCTCCGAGTCCTCGTGGCCCTTGTCTGCCACCGCCGACCTCCCTCGCTGGGGTCTGTAGACCTCGGAGCTTGGCGCGCACCGGCGACGGTGCCCATGGCACGCGACCCATGGTCAGGTGACATGAGTGGCCTCGCGTTCGGTCACTGATCGCAATATGCTCACCCCACTCGAGTGACCAGACGGGGATGCACCGGGCGACAGTGAAAGTGGCGGAGCCAGCGACGAAACCGCTTTGGATCCCGGACGACTTCTGGTCCCGTACCCAGGTCCGCGACGCGCTGCGTCACCGCGACGTCGCCGCCCTGTTCGATCTGCTGAAGCGGTACGTCGACGCAAGCCAGACCAGGCTCGGTGCCGCCACCGGCCTCGAGCAGGGCTCCGGCGAGTCGGTTCGACGGAGCGTCGAACGGAGACACCAGGGTGCTACGCAGGGACTTACTCATGCTCCCGCTGGCCGGCGCGAGTCTCACCACCGATGCGCCCACCGGCGCCGCCGGTCGACGGATCGGTTCCCGTGTGCCAGATCAGCTCCGGGAACGCGCGGCTCGGCTCCGCCGCCTCGATGATGTCCTCGGCGGTGGCGACACCTACCGCGCCTACCTGGCCGAGTACCGTGCCACCGCAGCTCTGCTCAAGCACGGCCGCTATACCGAGCAGACGAAGCGGGGATTGCTGTCAGTGCTCGCAGAACAGGCGCAGCAGGCTGGCTGGGCAGCGTTCGACGCCGGTTGGCACGCCAACGCGACGAATCTGTACGAGGAGAGTCTGCGGCTAGGTCGTGTCTCAAAGTCAGCTTCCCTACTGCACGGCCAACGGCCTTGCCCGGCTGCCCGGACAGGGGCGGCGGCCCCTGAAATCATTTCGCCCGTGCTCACCTCGTCCGGTACGGTCGCGGGATTGTTTTCACTGCTGGGGCCCGTGAGGTTCGCGTGTGGCCTCCCCGGCAGTTCCCAGGCTGAGAGCAGGTTTCGTTAATGGCATGTCGTATCAGTGAGCTCGTGCTCGGTTGCCGCGACCCTGAGGTGCTGGCGCGGTTCTGGTGCGAGGTCCTGGACTTCGTCGTGCTCGATCGCGAGGACGACGGCTCGGTGGAGATCGGGCCGCGCGAAGGGTTCGGCGGTCCGCAGCCGACGATCATCCTCAGTCGCAGGGATGAGCCGGAGCAGGGGAAATCCCGGCTGCACATCGACGTCAACGCCACCGACCGCGATCAGGACGCCGAGCTCGAACGCCTTCTGAAGCTCGGTGCGCGCCCGGCCGACATCGGCCAGACAGGGGAGGAGCAGTGGCATGTGCTGACCGACCCCGAAGGCAATGAGTTCTGCCTGCTCAAGGCCCGCCTCAACCCACTCTGATGCTCATCGGTCACGCCTCGACACCAGGTACCTAGGGTCTGCCTCGAAGTCCGGTGTGACGGGCGTGTCGTGATCGTGAAGTAAGTGAGGTCTCCGGTAGAGGGTTCATCGACCAAGAAGAACCTGAACACCGGAGACCTCGTGGCTACCCTAGCGGTGACGAGGCGGCTTGACCTGACCGATGAGCAGTGGGCGCGGCTGGAACCGCTGTTGCCTGTGCCCACGCGGTCGGGTCGGCCGTCGGCGTGGACGAAACGGCAACTCATCGACGGGATCAGGTGGCGGGTACGGCGTCCACCCCGTAGATCAGCGGGATCCGCAGCGGCGTGGCGAGCGCCTGGCGCTGGAAGCCGTCGTACATGTCGGCCCAGGAGCTGGCGGTGTTCGGCCGGGGCGCCGAACCTCCGCCGGACAGCAGCGACCCGAGCCGGTACCGCGTGACGTCCGGGCCGTGCACGCCGTTGCGCTCGGCCTGGGTCATCTGGCCGAGCTTCTCGTCGAGGCTCATCCGGGACAGCAGGTCGGCCACCCGTACCGGTACGGGTTGGTTCGGGTCCAGGTACGGCGGGTCCGCCGCGAACGCCGGCGTCGTGGTCAGCCCACCGAGCAACGCGGCCGCCGCGACCGCGACCATCAGCCGTTTCGCCACCGTGGCGCACCTCCGGGGGTGTCGGCGAGCGGCGATACGCGGCGGACAGGTGCCGCGTACCGCCGCCGCCTTGGCAGCGCGGGATGCGGAGCCCGTACAATTAGCAAACTTTGTTTACTAAAGTGCCAGCGAGCGTATCGAAGCCCCACATCGGGTGTCAACGCCGCGTTCGCCGGCCGACACCGGCCCAAGGCCCCGGAGCTACTTGAGATCGGCCAGCAGGTCGTCGATGACGAGTTCTTCCTCCACGGCCCGGCCGGTCTGGCGCATGGCGTGGGCCAGGGCCGGTTCCCAGGGTGTCTCGACGGGATTGCCGCGCAGCGGCCGCCCATGCTCGCCGGCGGCGCGCAGGTACGAGGCGGTGTCGAGGCGCCAGGGCAGGGCGGCGTACCCGCGAATAATCCCGGACGCGATCGCCATGCCGTCCCAGTCGAAGTCGCCGTGGTAGCGCAACCTCAGCCCCTGGACCGTCAAAGCGCGCAGCAGCAGTGTGGCCGCGGCCGCCGGGTAACCGCTGACGCAGACCAGTGGGCGGCTCGCGGCGCCGAGCCGGTTGGCGGCCGCGGCGACCACCGCCGGGTTCTCGCAGACGGCGATCCCGGCAGCGGCGAATCGTGGCGGCTCCCGCAGCAGCTGCCGGCTGGTGAGGTAGACCGGCTCGCCGACAGCGGCGTAGCCGCGCAGCGCCACGTCGGTCGGATGGTCGCCGACCGTCAGCAGGTTCAGCACCAGCACCGGTGCGGTGAGTTCCCCGGCGAGTACGCCGACCGAGGCCCAGACGGTGCGCCGGGCTTCGCCGCTGGTGCCGTACGGCACGTCGCCGAGCAACGCGGCGGCCTTCAGAACGAGGGTCGCCAGCGGCGCTCCGGGATCAAGCGCGTGCCCACCCCCGCCGGCCCGTGCCGCCAGCACCGACAGCGGCACCCCGTCGGCGGGCAGCTGCCCGAGCACCGTGACCGCTCGGGCCGCCAGGGCGCGCGCCGAGACGGGATCACCCGCCAACCGACGCAGCAGGCCGGTGCGACGGATCTCCTCCACCCAGCCAACGAGAGACGGCCGGTCCGCCGCGGCCTGGTCCAGGACCGCGTACGCCGCTTCCCAGGCCGACGCTTCCGCCGCGCGTACCGCCGTATGGTCTGCTAACGGTCCGGTCAACGCCTGTACCGCCGAGGCCAGGTCCGGTGCCGCACCCGATCGGCGGAGCACCTGGTGCAACGACTCCAGCGGCACCCGGGCCACCGTGCCGGGACGCCGTGGCTGGCCGAGCAACGCGGCGACGGCGGCACGTTCCGCGTCGCTGGCGGGATCCCGTACCACGGCTCCGGTCAAGGGGCGACCCGCCTCGATCCGGCGACGTAGCCGGTCCAGCAGCCACCGCAGGTCGGCGCCGCCGAGCAGCCGCCGCAACCGGTCGGGGTCAGTCGCGGTCACCACAGCCCCGCGTCGTCGGACCGGTCCGGTTTCGCCGCCGGCGCCCGCATCGGCGGCAGCGCGGCATCCACCGGGGAACGGGCCCGCCCGTCCCACTCCCAACGGGACACGTGTACGGCGTCGATGCCTTCCCGGCGTACCAGATGACAGATCGCCAGCCCGGGCACCGTGGGGTAGCAGCCCCACTCCCGTTCGCTGGTGAGCACGTAGTCGAGGTCGAACGCGGCGAGCAGCCCGAGCGTCTTGGCGCGGGCGTCGTCGTCCACCCCCGCGAACGCCTCGTCCAGCAGCACCAGCCGGGGTGCCGCCGGATGCGCGGAGCGGTAGTGCGCGGAGGCGGCGGCGAACAGCGGCAGCATCACGGTCAGCGCCCGTTCGCCACCGGAGGCGGGGCCGGTGGCCGACCGCCACTGGCCGTCCTGCCAGCGTTCGATCACGAACCGGTGCCAGTCCCGGTAGTCCAGCGCGGCGGTGAGATGTTCCAGCCAGGTGCCGTGTTCGTTGCCGGCGCGCTGGGTGGCGATCTGCTGCTGCAGGAACTCGCTGACCGCCGACCGGTCCTCGACCGACCACGCGTCGGCCACCTGGCGCAGCAGCCGGCGGCGCGCCTCGGCGAGCCCCGGCGGCCCGTCCGGGCGCGGTTGCCACCGCAGCCGCAGCCGTACGCCGGTGCTGGTGGGGCGTTCGGCGAGCTCGGTGTTGAGCGCGGCGACCTGGCCCTCGGCGTCGCCGATCAGCTCCTGCAGCTGACTGGCCACCTCGTTGATCAGGTGCTCCTCGATCACCTCGCGTTCCCTGGCCGACAGCAGCCGGTCCCGGTGCTCGACGTCCTCGGCGAGGATGTCGGCGAGCGCGCCGGGGCTGCGTTCGGCGCCCTGGTACGTGATCGCCACCACGTACCGGTCGTCGACCAGCTCGGCGTGGGCGTGGTGGCCGTACCTACTCAGCGCCTCGGCGAGGGCATTGAACGAAGTGGTGATCTCGCGTTGCGTCCGGTCCCACGCCGGGTCGGAGGCGTCGATCTCACTCAAAGCGGTGTCGATCCGGCGGGCCATCCGTACCGTCGGGTCCGGCGCCCAGGGCCGGTCCAGGGCCGGCAGCTCCGCGTCGGGCACGGCGGTGTGCAGCAGCCCGGTGGCAGCGAACCGCCGGTACGCGGCGACCGAGGCGTCGCGGGTCGCGGTGGCGGCGGCGAGGTCGCCGGCGAGGATCTGCTCCTGCCCTTCGGCCCGGCCGACCCGTGCCCGCGAGTCCCCCTGTTCGTCTGTCAGCCGCCGCCGCTCGGCTTCCCGCTGCTGGACCTGCCCTGCGAGCACAGCCAGCCGGCGGCGCATCTCCTCCAGGGTGCCGCCGAGTGCGGCGCGCAGCTCGTCCAGTGCCGCCGTCGCCTCGGCCGCCTCGGTCTCCGCGGTCACCGCCTCCTCGCGTCGCTCGGCGTCCGCCTGCAGGGAACGCTCCAGCTCGCCGAGGCTGGCACCGTGGGCAGCCAGCCGGTCGGCGTGCCGGCGGATCTCGGCACACAGCGCGGCGGTCTCGGTGCGGTACCCGGCAATTGCCGACGCCACAGTGGACAGTGCCTCGGGATCCGTGGGCAGTCCGAAATCGGCGGCGGCATCGTCCCTGGTCGCGACGGCGTCCCGTTCGGCGGTGGCGGCCTCGGCGGCGGCGGTTTCAGCTTCGGTCAACCGCGCGGCGTACCGGGCCAGTTCCTGGTCGGCGGCGGTACGCAGCCCGTGGGCGTCCCGCAGCGGCTGCTCGTCCGGTACGCCGGCCAGCTCGTGCTCCAGCGTCTGCTGCCGCCGCTCGACCAGGGTGAGGGCTTGACCAGCCGTCGCCACCGCGGCATCGGCCGACGCGATCAGGGTGTCCAGCTCGACCAGCCGGGCGCGCCTCGCCTGTTCCCGCGCCGCATGCCCGAGGTAGCACGCCGCCGGCTTGGCCCAGGCGCCATGCGCCGGCCCGAGACGCCACCGACCGGTGCCGTCCACCCAGGCCGGGCAGTCCTGCTCCCCGTACCCGATGCCCGCCAGCACCACCGCCACCGTCTCGTCGCTGAGCGTCGCGGCAGCCGGATCGGGCCTCGCGGCAGCCGGATCGGGGCGGTCCACCGCCGGTCGCAGCAGCTGCCCGAGGTGTCGTTCGGCCGGCTGGATCGCGGTGAGTACGACGTCGTGGCTGTCGAGCAGGCGGCCGTCCGGCAGCAGCCAGGCGTCGAGCAGCCCGGACTGTTCCAGCGCCGCCTCCACCGCGGCCCGGTCCGCCTCCGGCACCCGGTCGTGGAAGTCGACCACCTGCCACAGTGGTGCTCCGTCACGTACCTGCTGAGCGCGGGCGGGCGACGCCGGCGGGCGCGGCTGCTCCCCGGACCGCAGCCGGTCCCGCTCCTCGACCAGCTCGGCGCGCTGGGCCTCGGCGTCGGTGAGCCGCACCCGTGCCGCCGCGTGGCCAGCGGCCAGGGCGGTGCGCGCGAGGGCACCAGCGCGCGCCAGTGCACCGGCGGCGGGATTGTCGCCGGCGAGCGTCTGGACCCATCCGATGAGCTCGTCGAGCACCTCATCGGCGTCCCGCACGACCGCTTCGGAGAGCCCGTCCAGCTTCTCGCGCCAGGTCTGGACCAGCCCCCCGCCCGCCGCCGTGACCTGCTCCACGGCGACTCCCCGGCGTTCTGCCGCGGCGTCCCGCTCGGCGGTGGCTTCGTCCACCGCGCGGCGGGCCTGCCGCAGCGACTCGGCCGCCCGCTGGTACGCCTCCACCAGGCCCCGGACATGCGCCACCGCCTCGGCACTGCGATCCGCCAGCGCCGTCGCCTCCGCGCCGAGCGTGAGGGCGACGGCATCCAGCGCTGCCGGCTCGCCAGCGCCGTCCGGCAGCTCCAGCGGCGTGGTCAGCGCCCGGTGCCGCACCCCGATGCCAGCGGCTCCGGCCGCCTCGTCGGCGGTGGCAACGCCCCGGGCGACCCCATCCCGGGTCTCCTGCGCCATACGGTCGGCCCGCTCGCAGGCCGCGCGCCTGGCCCGCACCTCCGCGGCCGCCTGCTCACACAGCCTCCGGGCCACGGCGGCATGCCGCACGGCGGCGTTCTGCAGCTCCTCGGCACGGCTGAGGTCCTTCAGCTCGGGGCTCTCCCGCAGCTCACGTTCGGCGGCGCGGTCGGCGGCGAGTGTGCGTTCGGCGCCGGCGAGTCGCTCGGCACCGGTGGCGAGCGCCGCGCGGGCCCGCTCCAGGTCGCCGCGTACCCGACCGAGCTGGGCATGCCGATCCTCGTACGTCGACTGTGCGGTACGCAGCTGCTGGCCCTGGCGCCGGGTCAGGATCGCCGCGTACCGGCGGTAGCCCTCCCGGAACCGGTCGACGTGGCGGTGGGTGTCGCGCAGCGCGGTGAGCTCCGTACGCTGCTGCTCCAGGTCGTGGAACGCCTCCGCGACATCCTTGAGCACCTCCTCCTCCAGTGGCGGCAGCGCGTGCGAGAGCGCGGTGGAGAGCAGGTTCTCGTCCGGCTTCTTCGACAGCTGCGGCTGCCGTAGCTGGATCAGCAGGTTGACCAGCGCGTCGTAGCGGTCGGCCCCGACCCGTAGCAGCCGCTCGTCGACCGCGCGCCGGTACGCCTCGGCCTGCCGGTGGTACACCCGTCCGCCGTCGCCGAGTACGTCGACCAGCCGGTCCCGGGTCAGCACCGCGCCACTCTCGCCCACCAGATACAGGTCCACTCCGACCCGCCGGTCGGTGTGGAAGAACCAGTGGTCGGCGATCCCCTTCCCCGCGACCGCCTTCATGCCGCAGCCCAGGGTCAGGTACTCGGGCCGACCGTCGGCGTCGAGCCGCCCCAACTCCAGCCAGGTGTAGCCGAGCCGCTCGTCGTACTTCTTGCCGAGCAGCAGATTCCACTCCATCCGCTTGCCGCCGTCGCCGTCCGGCTCCACCCGGTACGCGCTGAGGTTGGCGTCGAGCAGGAACGGCAGGGTCAGCGCCAGCACCTTGGACTTGCCGGTGCCGTTGTTGCCGCGCAGCAGCAGGTGCCCGTCGCGGAACCAGAACTCCTCGTAGTCGTAGTAGAAGATGTCCACCAGACCCGCCCGCTGCGGCTGCCACCGCTCGCGGGTGGGCATCGGCATGGTCACCGGCGTGGTCACTGTTCTCTCCCCCCGGTGAGCACCGGCTCGCCGTACCGGTAACGCGCCAGCGCGGGCAGCGGCGAGACCGCCTCGCCATCGTGTTGTGCCAGCCCGAGCGCCACCAGCCGGTCGATCGCGATCCGGGTCAGCTCGACTTCGCCGCCCGGCTGCGCCGCGGCCTTCCGCCAGTACGCCCGGTGCCGTACCGCCAGCGCCGCGACATGCCGTCGCAGGTCCGCGACCGCGACCGGCGCACCCTGCCCGGTTTCCGCCAGGTGTTCGGCGAGGAGCAGCGTCGCGTGGCCGTCGGTGCCCTCGTCCGGCAACTTCAGGTCGGTGGCCTCGCCGGTCGGATCCACCAGGGCGATGCCCTCGGCGCGCACCTCCGCCACCAGACCGGTCGCCTCAGTGAGCCGGCGGGTGAGGAACGGCCACTGGCTGGCCAGGTACGCCCGTTCGGGTTCGGAAAGGTCGGCGTAGTACACCACCGGGTCGTCGAGCATGCGTCGTGCCAGGGCATGGCGGAGCTGCCGGTTGCGGGCCTCCTCGGTGGTCGCCGGCGGGTCCTCGGTCAACGCGGCGAGCCGTCCCGGAAGGTCCGCGGCACCGATCACGGAAGGCCCGCGGCGTACGGTGAGCAGGCTGGCCAGCACCGGCCGGTTCACGTCGTACAGCGCGTCACCGGTGGCGTTGACGTACGCCTGCTCGTCGCCGGCCACCTTGACCAGCGCGTGCAGCTCCAGCAGCAGCCGGGACACCGCCACCAGGTCCGCCCGCTCCTCGCGCCGCTCCAGCGTGAATCCGACCCCGGCGGCGGCCAGCTCCGGGGCCGCCGCCAGGGCGAGGATCCGCTCGGCCAGCCAGCCGAGGGTGACCTGCTTGTCGGCCCGCTCCAGCGCGGCCAGCGCCAGGCAGGTCAACACGTACCTGCGCCGGCTGTACGTGACCCGG
Organism: Micromonosporaceae bacterium; assembly: GCA_050701635.1. Lineage (GTDB taxonomy): Bacteria > Actinomycetota > Actinomycetes > Mycobacteriales > Micromonosporaceae > WHSM01. The sequence continues at coordinate 9,911 of JBOGDF010000150.1, forward strand.
GCGGCCCCGGCGACCGCGGGCCGGGAGGCGTCGCGCAGCTCCACCGGAGTCTTGCGCAGCCGGGCCACCTCGGTGTCGACCAGCAACGCCCAGCCGGTCTGGTTGCCGAACCAGTCCCGCAGCCACTCGGCGTGCTTGCGTACCAGCCGGAACATCGCCGGGTCCGGGCCGCGCGGGGTGAGCAGCGGGTGCCGCAGCAGGGCCCGCAGGGCACGTGCCCGTTCCTCGTCGCGCTGGCTGTCCATCACCTGCGCAAGCGGCCGGGTCATGCCGACTCCCCCGCCGCCACGTCCCCCACCGCGATGTCCCCAGCCGGCACGTCTCCCGCCGCCCCGTCTCCCGTCGCCGCCTCGTCTCCCGCCGCCTCGGTAACGGTCAGCATCATGTCGGGTCCGCGCAGCACGCCGTCCTCGGTGAGGATCTCGGCGGTACGCCCGTCGGCCGGCGGCGAGAGCAGCAACTCAAGTGCACCGTCCGATGTGGTGGTACGGATCGTCCCGTCCGCGCCGGGAGGGCCGGCCGCCAGGGCGTCTCCCAGCACGGAGAGCAGCAGCCGGAACTCGTCCCCGCCGAGCGGCCCCAGCTCCGAGAGCCGGATCGGCCGGCCGGTCGCCATCCGCTGCCGTACCCGTTCGGCTTCGGCACGTTCGGCCGCCAACCGTGCCGCCAGCAGCTGCCGCCCGGCGCTGCGGTCACTGACCCGGGCGGTCTTGCCACGCCGCTGGTACTGCCCGGTGGCGCGCAGCCGCGGGCTGACCGTCACCGGCGGTGCCTGCGCCCACGGGGTGGTCGCGGGCAGCCGCCGCTGCTGCCAGTCGGCGGTGGTCGCCGGGTCGATCGCCAGATGCCGCGACGAGCTGAGCCCGAACGCCGCCCGCCACAGCCGGTGGGCGTCGGCGTCGCTGTCGGTCTGCGCGAACCAGCGCGCCAGGGCGCGGAAGTCCGCCGACCGGTCGGTACGCCCGGAACGCCGCTCCTGCAACGTACTCACCGTGGTGAGCAACGCCGGGATCGCGGCCCGCGCCCGCTGCCGCAGCAGACTCGCCTGGCTGGGATGGGCCCGGTCCCCGAGGAACCAGGCGTGCAGCCCGGACCACCGGCTCCGCCACTCGGCCAGCCGCAGCTCGACCGGCGAGGGCCCCTCGTGCTCGGGATCCGGCACCGCGTCCGCGGCCTCCCGCCCCGCCACCGCCCAGAGCATCCGGTCCGGGTCCAGCCCGTCGATGTCCCGCAGCGTCGCGGCGATCTGCGGCACCCGTACCACCAGGTCACCCACGAACCGCTGGAGATAATCGATCAGTCGTTCCTTGTACGCCAGGAACGACTCCTCGTCGACGTCCTGTAGATCGATGGTGCGCTGCAGACTCGACATGAACGCCCCCGCGTTGGCGGCCAGCCCGTCCAGCAGGGTGGCCAGCTCACGCAGCAGACTGTGCACCACCGCGCCGTCAAACTCGGATTGCGCCACCTGCTCCCGCAGACTCCCCAGCCGTACCCGGATATCGTCCAACGCCACCGCCTGCAGCTCACCGCGCCGGCCCAGCGCCTCGTCATAGGCCAGCAACGCCACCTCGACCGCCTCACCTTCGCGGGTGAGCTGGTAGAGGTAACGCGGCCGGTAGAAGTCGTCCACGGTCGCCACCCGGCCGGTATCCGGGTCGGCCCGTAGATTCCCCCACTCTTCGAGGCTCTTCAGCGCCCCAGAAACCTCTTCCAGTGGTACGCCGAGCACGGACTCAGCAACGTCCTCCGGCCGCAGGTGCACCACGAACCGGCGTTTGGCGTCGACGAACGAGCGCATCACCGACCGGTAGAGAGCCGACTTGGAGGCGTTCAGATAAGCAAATGGCTGACCTGCCACCGCACCACCCTAACGACCCACTTCCGACGGCGAGGGCTCCGCACCCGCGTTTCCCACACCGCACCCCTGGTGATCGCGACTTCGGGAACGAACCCGCACATCCGCTCGCTTCTCCGTTCCCCAAACCGCGATCTCACAACGTGCGCGCCGCCAGGCCCCCGAAAGTCCTACCGTTGTGGGCATGGCTGTCGAAGTCGAACAGCACCAGCATCAGGTCTGGAAGTCTCTCGACGGCCGCCTCCTCGCAGGCCAGATGCCCGGTGACGAAGCCGCGGACCACGCCCATCGAGGCCATCTCGTCCCACGATGCCCGCTCCAACAGCCGCTGCGTCTTATCCGGGGTCGCGGCGGCTCCACCCGCGTGAAGCAGCAGCCCATCGCCCCCATCAGCTCACCCAGCTTCCCCATAGCCGCCTCGGCCACCATGACGACAGCAGCCGCCCCAAGATCCTCTTGCTCCACAACAAGACGATCATGAGGCGGCTGCCTCCCGTTACAGCACCCTCACGAAGCGAAGATCACGAAGTACGGCTGCCGTACTAGCCGCATTTTCCGCACCTTGATGTGCTTACCCCTCGTTGTGTTCGGGCCAGGGTAGGTCGATGTTGAGCAGGTCGAGGATGGTGCGTTGGGTGGTGGTGAGTCGGTCCAGGCGGAGCCCGTGGGGCGTGTAGGTGGCGGCGAGTCCTTGGAAGGCGGCGAGGATGTTGCGGCCGGTGGGGCGGGCGGCGCGGTGTTCGGGGAGCAGTCCGGGTAGCTGCTGGTCGTCGCCGATGGCGTGGCGTAGGTCGGTTTCGATCAGTCCGTAGAGGAGCAGCGCGAGGAGGATGTCCCGAGTCCCGTGGAACTTCGGTGGCGGCCCGAGTGTGATCATCAGGCTGCGGTCACGTTGTGATCATCGCATGCGGCAGTGACGTTTTCGGCGATCTCGGCTTCGAGTGCGGCGCGC
>JBOGDF010000151.1:0-12624 GCA_050701635.1 Micromonosporaceae bacterium
GCCGAGTAGATCCCGATCGCGTTCTTGGTCATGTACCAGCCGACGGCGGTCGCGAGCCCGTAGGCGTCGGGCTCGGCACGGAGCTTCGGCACCAGGTTCGCCACCGCGTGGCTGGTGTAGTTGTTGCCCGGTCCGCCGGCGAAGGTCAGCCCGCCGGTGAGCGTCAACGGGCGGTCCGGGTCGTCGGTGGGCAGCCCGAGCGCGTCGGCGGCGAGCCGTACCGCGGACGGGAAGCAGGCGTACAGGTCGATGTGCCGGATCTGGTCGATGGTCAGCCCGGCGTGCCGCAGCGCGGCGGCGCCCATCGCCCGGATCGCGGGCGAGTCGGCGAGGTCTGCGCGCTCGGAGACGTACCACTCCTCGACGGCGTGCCCCCCGGCGTGCACGAAAACCCACTTCTCCTGTGGTACGCCGGCCGCCTGCGCCGCCGCCGCGCTGCACATGATCAGCCCGGTCGCCAGGTCGACCTGCAGATTCGCGGTGAGCAGCTTCGGGTACGGCGCCGCGATCGGCCGGTTCTCCGGCGTCGGCGTGGCGATCAGCGACGGATCGGCCGACGCCTCGGCGGCCAGCTCCGGCGCCCAGGCGTACGGGTTTCCCGCGGCCACCCCGGCGAACCGGGACCAGAGCGCGGCGATCTCCGCCAGGTGTTGCTGCGGGTCGGTGCCGTGCCTGCCGCGCAGCGCGGTCTCCAGCAGCGCGTACAGGTAGATCGGGGCGACCAGGCCGGCGGCGGTCTCCGCGTCGTTGTTGGGGGTTCTGTCGATCCCGAGCAACCGCGTAGGGCGGGTGCCGTGCGGCTGCTCCGGCCAGTCGGTCCCGCCGGCGGCGCGCTCCGCCGAGGCCGCGGTCGCGCCCGACTCGGCGCCGCCCAGCAGGGCGATCTGGACCGCGCCGTCGGCGATCGCCTGGGCGGTGTCGTTGATCAGCCGCTGCGAGCCGTCCCCACCCAGCGCACTGGTCTGTACGGTCTCCGCAGGCCGTACCCCCAGCGCCTCCGCGATCAAGGCGGCGCCGTCGGCGTAGCTGTGCGACACGCTGGCGACGAACCGTACGGAGTCCGCCTGGGCCAGCAGCGCCTCCCCGACCCCGCTGTCCTCGGCGGCGCGGCGCAGCGCTGTGGCGGCCAGCGACGCCGGATCGTGGCCGGCGGCGGTGCCGGTGTCCCGGTTGACCAGCTGCCCGACCCCGACGATCACCGGCGTCCACGGGTCGAGCTCCTCGCCGGTCCGCGCGTACCGCACCGGCGCCGGCTTCGGCCGCGACGGCGCGGGCGTACGCCGCGGCGTCACCGTACGGGCCTGGGCCGCCGCCGCGGGCGCCGCCGGCGCCGACGCCGGGGAGCCGTCGACCGCCAGTGCGGCGAGCTTCTCCAGCGAGCGCTGCATCGCGTCGCCGAGGGTGCGCGCCACCATCGGCCCGACCGGCCCGGTGACCGACTCGCCCTCGATGCCGCCGTCGAAGCTGACCAGGGTGCCGCCGGCGGTACGCCCCAGCGAGAAGTAGCAGCCGATGGTGGTACGCATCGGCCCGCTGGCGTCCAGCCACAGCAGCCGCGGCTGCTCGACGCCGACCACGGTCCACCGCACCTGGGCCGGTACGCCCATCAGCTTCAGCTGCTGCCGGAAGCTCACCCCCTCGGCCGGCTCGGCGGGCGGCTCGGACGGCCAGCCGACGTGCATGGTCAGCCACTCCGGCATCCGGCGTACGTCGGTGAGCACGGCGTACACCTGCTCGGGTGGTACCCGGACCTCGACGGCGGCACGGGCGGCGTACCCGAACTGCCGGGGCGGCGCCACCGCGGGCTGGTCCGGTACGCCACTACCCGACCGCCGGGTCCAGCGCGACAGCGCGGTCCGCACCACGGCGCCGCCCACCTGGGCGCCGACGCGCAGCCGCGCGACCCACCGGCGCCCGCGGCCGCTCCGAGCCGACTCCGACATCCGCCGCTCCCTCCGCGTACCCAACAAATGGTCAGCTCTGACGGTAAGTCAGCGCAGAGCGGAGCACAACAATTGACCTCTGTTACCGTCAGCACGTACGGTTTCTGCGTGACTGCTCCGCGGCGTACCCAAGCGCAGCGCCGGCAGACCACCCGGGCAAGGCTGCTGGACGCCGCGGTGCAGTGCCTGATCGAGCGCGGGTACGCCGAGACCACCACGTCGCAGGTGCAGGCGTTCGCCGAGGTGTCCCGGGGCACCCTGCTGCACCACTTCCCCACCAAGGTCGACCTGCTGGTCGGCGCGGTGCGGCATCTGGCGCAGCGGCGGCTGGAGGAGTTCGCGCGGGAGCTGGCCGCGGTGCCGGAGGGCGCCGACCGGATCGACGCGCTGGTCGACCTGGCGTGGCGCAACCTGGCGTCGCCCGCGTTCTGGGCGGCGCTGGAGCTGTGGACGGCAGCCCGTACCGACGCCACGCTGCGGGACGCGCTGATGCCGGTGGAGAAGGAGATCTTCGCCCAGATCGACCTCCGGCTGCGCGAGATGCTGGCCGAGGAGTACGGCGACGACCCCAGGGTCCCGACGCTGGTCCAGCTCACCATCGACGTGCTCACCGGCCTGGTGATGAGCACCGTGGTCAGCGGCGACGTCAGCTACCGCGAGCTGCTGCTGCGCCGGTGGAAGCGCGCCCTGGAGATCCTGCTCGGCCGGCGCGACCCCGACACCCTGGTGGAGCGGACCCGGCGCCCTAGGTGACGAAGACGGTGAAGCCGACCACGCGGACCTTCCCGCCGGTACGGAATTCGAGCATCAGCCGGTGCTCGCCGCGCTCGGCGAACCGCGTCTGGAAACTCAGCTCACCCTTCTCGGGCGGGTCGTCGGCGGTCTGCTCCGGGCGTACGTCGAGCATCGCGAGCGTGTTCGCGCTCAGTGCGGTGAGCTCGCCGTACCCCCCGAGGTGGGGTTGTGGGGTGCCGGAGACCCGGAACCGCAGCGTGAGGTCGCGACCCACCCGGAGCTGCCCGGTGCCGTCGGCCCGGGTGACGCTCACCCCGCCCGCCGCGGCGCTGGCCGCGGGCGCCGGCAACGGCACGTACGTGGTGTCGCCCGGCACCACGAACGGCACCCCGAGCAGGATCGGATGCGCGGTTTCGGCGCTCGCCCGCGGCACGAACTCCGCGTACAGCCGGTACTGCCCGCCGTCCGGTACGTCCACGGTGGTACGCCAGGTGTCCCCGTCCAGCTTCGGGTATACGTGCTGGTACGCGTGCAGATCGTCCCGCGTCAGGTAGAGGTGCAGCCGGTGTCCGCGCCGCTCGTCGTACTGGGTGAGCGGCCGGTCCTGCTTGTCGATGATCTGGAACGCCGCCGGCACCGCCTCGCCCCACTCCTGGGGCAGCGCGACCGGCACCAGCTGGAAGCCGTCGTGGGTGTCGGCGAGCCCGTCGCCGTGCACCGCGAACGCCGGCCGCTGGTCGGCGCGCTGCAGCAGCACGATGCTGCCCACCACCACGCCGACCACCACGGCGGCGATCCCCAGCCGGGACACCCACGGCTTACCCATCGCATCTCCTCCCCAGGAACGCGACAGGAGCGTACCTCCTGTCGCGCCGGGGCTCGACTGTCAGCCGAGCTGGGGCTTGCCTGTCAGCCGAGCTGGGGCTTGACGACGACCAGGCCCTGTTCGATGCCGTTGACGATCACGGTGCCGCTGGCGAAGTACGGGTACACGCTCCACGCCCCGTTGAACTCGGCCGCGTCGCCCTTCGGGTAGATGTCGAAGTAGCCGACCTCGGTGAGCTGCCCGTCCGCGACCTTGCTGACGTCCAGGATCCGCAGCCCCGCCTGGTAGTTCGCCTGGTACGAGTGGCTGCCCTTGACGTACTGGTTGTGGTCGATCGCGGTGGCCGGCGAGCTGTAGGTGCCGGTGTGCTTCGGCGCGTCGAGGTCGGCGAGATCCCAGACGTAGGTCTTGGTGTGCTTGTCGGTGCCCTGCGACTCGTCCAGCTCATCGTCGAGCAGGAAGTAGCGCTGGTCCTCGGTCAGCCAACCCTGATGGGTGTACGCGGCGCCGTCGTACCCCTGGCGCGCGATCTGCTTCGGGTTGGCCTTGTCGGTGACGTCGACGATCGTGACCGTGTCCTCGTTGGAGCTGACGCACAGCTCCCGGCCGGAGTAGTCGGCGTCCGGTCCCTGGTAGACCACGCACTGGGTGTCGTGGGTGTAGCCGTCCTGGCTGACACAGCCGGCCTCGGCGGGCTGCTTCGGGTCGGCGATGTTCACGATGTGCGGCCCGCCGCTGCAGGTGTTCGACCCGATCGCGTACGCGAAGCCGGTCGCTTCGTTGATCGCGATGTTGTGCGCCGGCCCGAACTTGTCGTAGTGCGCGTCCTCGGTGAAGGTCTGCGGCGTGGTGACCTCGCGCAGCCGGGTCAGGTCGAAGACCTGCATGCCGTGGCCGGCGATCGCGTCGGCGACGATGAACGCGTGGTCCTTGTAGACCTTCATGTCCCGCCAGATCGCGCTGCGGCCGGTGTGCGACGGCAGGTTGCCGAGGTAGACCGGCGACTCCGGGGTGCTGACGTCGACGAACGCGGTGCCGTTGGTACGCCCGACGATGGCGTACTCCTTGCCGGTGGTGGAGTCGGTCCAGCCCCAGATGTCGTTGCCGTTGCCGCCGCCGATGCTGTTCAACGGCAGCACGCTGAGCAGGTCCACGTTCTTGCAGGGGTATTCGCCGGCCTTGCCGTCCTGACACGGGACGGGTCCCTTGATCGGCTTCTTCCGCACCGCCGGCTCGTGGTCGGCCATGAACGCCCGGGCCGCGGCCTGACCTTCGGGGGTGTCAGGGTCGTGGGCGCCGACCGGTGGCCCCAGCGCCACCATCGTCGCGAGTGCCAGCACGGCCGCGCCGACCAGCCTCTTCGACCTGCGCTTCGACGTGTCCATCGACGGTCCTCCCCAGGGTTTCGCCGCACTGAATGTCAGCGGAACGTAGTACGGGGATCGCCGCCACTGCCGGGTCTGGCCAGTTGTCGCCACGCGATTGAACGCGCCGTGGCCGCCATCTGACCCGCAGTCGCACGACTCTTAGGCACGGCCTAAGTCAGACTTTGTCGGAATCCGGCCACGGAGTAGGGATCTCTCTTCTTGTGCGGCGTACCGCGCATCGCTAGCGTGCAGCCAGCGGAGTCGGTCGATACCCCTTCGGCGGCTCTGCCAGGCCTGGGGAGGCATTCACTGAGACGATCTCTGTCCAACGGACTCGGCGCTGGGCTGGCGTTGTGCCTGGCGCTGCTCACGATGACCTCAGGGTCGACGTGGGCACACGACCCTGACACACCGGCGGGACGCGACATGGCGAGCCGGTTCATGGCCGATCACCAGCCCGCCGAGCGGCTGGCTCCGATCACCAACGCCGCGACGCCCTGCACCAACGGCATGGCCGGCAGCTACCCGTGCAGGAACGTCGACCTGCTCAGCCTGCTGCCGCTGTCCAGCATCGGCGGCGGCAACGGCAACGACATCTGGGGTTGGACCGACCCCAGCAACAACCGGGAATACGCGATCATGGGCCGCACCAACGGGACGGCCTTCGTCGACATCACCAACCCGGAGTCGCCGGTCTACCTCGGCAACCTGCCGACCGCGAGCGGCAACGCGACCTGGCGCGACATCAAGGTCTACCGCAACCACGCGTTCATCGTCGCGGACGTCTCCAGCCACGGGATGCAGGTGTTCAACCTGACCCGGCTGCGCGGTGTCACCAGCCCGCAGACCTTCACGGCTGACGCCCGCTACACGCAGTTCGGCAACTCCCACAACATCGCGATCAACGAAGCGACCGGCTTCGCGTACGCGGTGGGCTCGAACACCTGCAGCGGCGGCCCGCACATGGTCAACATCCAGACCCCGACGTCGCCCACCAACGCCGGCTGCGTCAGCGGCGACGGCTACACCCACGACACCCAGTGCGTGGTCTACAACGGACCGGACGCCGACTACCGCGGCCGTGAGCTGTGCTTCAACTCCAACGAGGACACCGTCACCGTGGTCGACGTGACCACCAAGTCGACGCCGCGGCAGATCGCGCGGAAGCCGTACACCGGTGCGGCGTACACCCACCAGGGGTGGTTGACCGAGGACCACCGGTACTTCCTGGTCGACGACGAGCTGGACGAGCAGCGCCAGGGCGTCAACACCAAGACGTACATCTTCGACATGGCCAACGTGGACGCTCCCGTGCACACCGGTACGTACACCGCCCCGGTCGCCGCGATCGACCACAACCAGTACGTCAAGGGCAACTACTCGTACCAGGCCAACTACCGCGCCGGGCTGCGCATCCTCGACATCAGCGGGGTCGGCAACGCGACGCTGACCGAGGCCGGGTTCTTCGACATCTACCCGTCCAGCGACAGCGCCAGCTTCAACGGCGCCTGGAGCGTCTACCCGTACTTCCCGAGCGGCAACATCGTGGTCAGCGGCATCGAGCAGGGGCTGTTCGTGCTCAAGGCCAACCTGGGCGGCACCCCGGGTACGCCGACCGTGACCAACCCCGGCAATCAGACCGGGACGGTGGGAACCGCGGCGAGCCTGCAGCTGAACGCGTCGGGCGGCACCACGCCGTACACCTGGTCGGCGACCGGGCTGCCGCCGGGGCTGTCGATCGGCTCGTCGACCGGTCGGATCACCGGTACGCCGACCACCGCCGGCAACTACTCGGTGACCGCGACGGTGACGGACGCGGCGAACAAGACCGCTTCCACCACGTTCAGCTGGAGCATCACCACGGCACCGCCTCCGGGATGTAGCGGCACCAACGGCACCGACGTCGCGATCTCGGACAACGCGACGGTGAACTCGCCGATCACGATCTCCGGCTGCACCGGCACCGCGTCGGCGACCTCCACCGTCGAAGTGCACATCCAGCACACGTACATCGGTGACCTGGTGGTGTCGCTGGTCGCGCCGGACGGGACCGCGTACGTGATGCACAACCGGACCGGCTCCGGCACCGACAACATCGACAAGACCTACACCGTCAACCTGTCCAGTGAGACCGCCAACGGCACCTGGAACCTCCGGGTGCAGGACGCGGCGTCCCAGGACGTCGGCAAGATCGACACCTGGACGCTGAACCTGGGCGGCGGCACCACACCGCCTCCGGGCTGCTCCGGCACCAACGGCAACGACGTCGCCATCGCCGACCTGTCCACTGTGGAGTCCCCGATCGCGATCTCCGGCTGCACCGGCAACGCGTCGGCGACCTCGACGGTGGAGGTGCACATCCGGCACACCTACATCGGTGACCTGGTGGTCTCGCTGGTCGCGCCGGACGGCACCGTCTACACACTGCACAACCGGACCGGCTCGGGCACCGACAACATCGACAAGACGTACACCGTGAACTTGTCGAGCGAGCTGCGCAACGGCACCTGGAAGCTGCGGGTGCAGGACGCCGCGGCCCAGGACGTCGGCACCATCGACACCTGGACTCTCACCCTCTAACCGCGACCATCCATGATCATGGGCACCTTCACGTAGTCATGACTACGTGAAGGTGCCCATGATCTTGAGGGTGGACGCGTCACGGCGCAGCGTCGAAGCTGCCGTGGCGGCCGGCGCCGGCGGCGAAGCGGGTGGCGCCGTCGAGGCTGTCGGTGGTGAGCGAGACCATGCCGTGCTCGAACTCGTTCGCCAGCGCCGCCGGCTCGTCCAGCCCTTCCTGCTCCAGCGCGGAGAGCCGGTCCTGCCGCAGGCAGGTCTGCGGGAATCCGGCGAGCTGCCGGGCCAGCTCGGTGGCGGCGGTCAGCGCCTGGCCCGCCGGCACCAGCCGGTTGGCCAGCCCGATCCGGTACGCCTCCGCCGCGTCCACCCCTCGCCCGGTCAGGATCAGGTCCATCGCGACGCTGGCGCCGATCAGCCGGGGCAGCCGTACGGTGCCGCCGTCGATCAACGGCACTCCCCAGCGGCGGCAGAACACCCCGAACACGGCGGTCTCGTCGGCGACCCGCAGATCCGCCCACAACGCCAGCTCCAGGCCGCCGGCGACGGCGTACCCGGTGACCGCGGCGATCACCGGCTTGGACAGCCGCATCCGGGAGATGCCCATCGGGCCGTCGCCGTCCGGCGCGACCCGGTTCGGGTCTCCGGCGGCGACCGCCTTCAGGTCGGCGCCGGCGCAGAAGGTGCCGCCCTCGCCGTACAGGATCGCGACCGAGGCTTCGGGGTCGGCGTCGAAGCCGCGGAAGGCGTCGGCCAACGCTTCCGCGGTGGCGCGGTCGACGGCGTTGCGCGCCTCGGGCCGGTCGATGCCGACCAGGGTGACCGGGCCGTCCCGACGTACCGTCACCGTCACCGCTCTGCCCTCCGCGAGCCGTAGTCGCCGAACGGGTCGTCGCGTTCCCGTACCGCCTGGCGGATGCCTTTGGTGGCGGCCTTGGCGACGAAGTCACGCCCCTCCCGCGTGTGCCGGGCGATGCCGTCGAAGAGCGTTCCGAGGGTACGGGTGGAGCTCAGCCCCATGTTCTCGGCGGTCTGGTTGCACAGCAGCTTCAACAGCTGCAGCTGGTTGAGCGGCACCTGCGCCATCCGGGTCGCCAGCGCCATGGCGTGCGCCTGCAGCGCGTCGTCGGGGACGATCTCCAGGATCAGGCCGACGCGTGCCGCCTCCGGGGCCGGGATCTCGTCGCCGGTGAGCAGGTAGCGCTTGGCCCGCTCGAAGCCGAGCCGGTAGACCCACATCGCGGTGGTCGGCGTACCCCAGACGCGGGACGGCGGGTAGCCGAAGGAGGCCCCCTCCCCCGCGATCACGATGTCGGCGCAGAGCACCAGGTCGGTGCCGCCGGCGATACACCAGCCGTTGACCGCGGCGATGGTCGGTTTGCTGGCGTACCAGAGCTTCAGGTAGGTGTCGACGAACGTCGACAGCATCCGCAGGTCCACCATCGAGTCCCACTCCAGGTCCGACTCCGCCTCGGCGGCCTGCAGCTCGGTGGACCAGTCCAGGCCGTACCCGGCGCAGAACGCGGGGCCGTCGGCGCGCAGCAGGATCACCCGTACCGCCGGGTCGGCGTCGGCCTCGTCGATCGCGGCCGCCAGCTCGTCGCGGAGCAGCGGCGTGATCGTGTTGTACTCGGCTGCCCGGGCCAGCACGATCGAGCGCACCCCGGCCTCGGTCTCGGTACGCAGCGTCTCAGCCAAAGGAGCCTCCCCGCGGGCGGGCGCGGTCCAGGATCGCGCCGGTGTCGACGCCGGTCGGCAGCGTCCCGTACGCGACCCCCCAGTCGGCGTCCAACCGGGAGGCGCAGAACGCGTCGGCGACCGCCGGGTGCCCGTGCCGCAGCAGCAGCGAGCCCTGGAAGATCAGCGCCATCGACTCCACGATCCGGCGGGCGCGGTACTGGATGTCGTCGAGGTCGGTCAGCTCCTTGCGTACCCCCGCGATCGCATGGTCCAACCGCGAGTCCTGACCGGCCGCGAGGTCCACTTCGGTGAAAAACGCCTCGACCGACTCCGGCTGCTTCGCCATGGCGCGCAGCGCGTCCAGCGCGGCCACGTTGCCGGAGCCTTCCCAGATCGACGGCAGCGGCGCCTCGCGGTAGAGCCGGGGCATCCCGGATTCCTCGACGTACCCGTTGCCGCCCAGGCACTCCAGCGCCTCTGCGGCGTGGCCGGGGGCGCGTTTGCAGACCCAGTACTTGGTGACGGCGAGCGCGACCCGGCGTACCAGCGCCTCGGTCTGGTCACCGGCGACGGCGCGGTCCACCGCACCGGCCAGCCGCATCGCGGCGACCGTCGCGGCCTCGGCCTCCACCGCCAGATCCGCCAGTACGTTGACCATCAGCGGCTGCTCGATCAGCCGGGCGCCGAACGCGCTGCGGTGGGTCGCGTGGTGCGTCGCCTGCACGACGCCCATCCGCAGCCCGGCCGCCGAGGCGATGGCGCAGTCCAGCCGGGTCAGGTTGACCATCTGGATGATGGTGGGTACGCCGCGCCCCTCCTCCCCGACCCGCCAGCCGAGCGCGTTGTCGTACTCGATCTCGGAGCTGGCGTTGGAGCGGTTGCCGAGCTTGTCCTTGAGCCGCTGCAGGTGCAGCCGGTTGCGGGTGGCGTCCGGCAGCACCCGGGGCAGCAGGAAGCAGGTCAGCCCGCCCGGCGCCTGCGCCAGCGTCAGGAAGACGTCGGACATCGGCGCCGAGGTGAACCACTTGTGCCCGGTGATGGCGTACGTGCCGTCGGCGTTCGGGGTGGCCCGGGTGGTGTTGGCGCGTACGTCGGAGCCGCCCTGCTTCTCGGTCATCGACATGCCGGCGATCACGCCGCGCTTGCCGGTCGGCTCCCGCAGCCCGTAGTCGTACGTGGTCGAGGTGAGCAGTGGCTCGTAGACCGCGGCGAGTGACGGCTCGACCCGCAGCGCCGGCACGGCGGCGTACGTCATCGAGATCGGGCACAGGTGACCGGGATCGGCCTGGCCCCAGACGTACAGCTTGGCGGCGCGGGCGACGTGGGCGCCGGGTCGACCGTCGGCCCACGGGGCGGCGTGCAGCCCGTGGCCGACCCCGACGGTCATCAGATCGTGCCAGTGCGGGTGGAAGTCGACCTCGTCGATGCGGTTCCCGTACCGGTCGTGGGTACGCAGCACCGGCGGGTACTTCTCCACCAGCCGGCCCCACTCCTGGGCTTCCTCCCCGCCGGCCCGGGTGCCCAGCTCGTGCAGCTCGTCCTCGGCCCAGCCGGCGCCCTCCCTTCGCAGCCCCTCCAGCAGGGCGGGGTCGGCGGCGACGTCGTACCCGGTCAGCGGCGGGACCTGGTTGGTGACCTCATGTGTCGGTGGCATCCGATCCTCCCAGTGCGCGCATCGTGAACGTGACCATGGCGGGCACCACGCCGGGGCTCGCCGAGCCCTCCGACAGCGGCCCGACCAGCGCTTCGGCACCGGCGCCGACCAGCGCCGACGCGGTGATGAGGGGGTCCTGCGGCGGCAGTACGCCGCTCTGGACCCCGAGTGCGATCCGCTCCGCGAACACGTCCCGGAACGCCCGCCGGAACACCAGCCGCTCGGCGTCCACCGCCGGGTCGACCGGCTCGGCCAGCAGCGCGTACGCCAGCCGCGGCGCCTTCAACGCCCGGCCCGCGAACGTCTCGATCACCGCGACGATCTGCTGCACCAGATCGCCCGGCCGGTGCGCCGCCTCCGACACCGCGTCGACCTCGCGAGTCACCACGGTGCGGAACAGCTCGACCGCCAGCTCGGACTTGTTGCCGAAGTGCTTGTAGAGGCTCCCTGTCGCGATCCCGGTACGGGCGGCGACGGCGGCCATCGAGCAGCCCGCGTACCCCTGCTCGGCCAGCAGCCCGATCGCGGCGTCCAGGATCGCGGCGCGCTGCGCGTCCAGTCGGGCCTGCACAGCGGGCGTACGTCGGTACGGCATCCTCGTATTGAAGCAGTGAATCACCGCTTCATCAAGTGGTGGCCGGACGTGACGGTCGCCGGATGGGTTGCGCCGAACCCGGCGGTGTCGGGCCGATGACCCGCGCCATGCTTCTCACCAACGTGGTCGCGATCGCCGCGTCGGGCTAGGGTCTGTCCTGTGGATCTTGGTCGAGCGAGACAGGTGCCAGGCGGCGATCCGGCAAGGCGGAGGTTCGCCCGGATACCGGTGTTGTATCCGGGCGGTTCTCCAACGCCGCCGGTCGTCGTCTGGTGCCTGTCGCAGCCGACTGAAGATCTACAGGACAGACCCTAGGAGCCGCCCCCGCAGTTCTTCCTTTCCGCAGTTCTCCTACGCGCGGGCTGAAATTTGTTCTGAGTTTCGTGCGGTCGTGCTGTTCGGGTCCGGGAATTGTCGTACCCGGTGTTTAGGGTGTGGGTATGACTTTCGCGGGGGAGTTGGCCGGTTCGCATCCGATGTTGGGTGCGGTGTCGGCTGGCCGTGAATTGTTGTCGTCGGCTTCCGGCAAGCCGCTGTGGTCATTGTCCGACGACCAGGTCGGTGAGCTGGTGGATGCGGCGGCCGCGCTCGAGGCGCAGGCCGCGCAGCTGAAGCTCGCGCTGGTCGCGGAGGCGCACGGCCGGGATGTGGCGGGTCGGGTGGCGGCGTGTTCGACGCAGACCTGGTTGCGTGCCCGGACCCGGGTGACCCCGGCGGCGGCGAAAGGCCAGGTGGTGCTGGCGGCGGCGCTGACGTCGGGTGGATTGGAGCCGACCCGGGAGGCGTTGGCGGCGGGTCGGATCAACGTCGGGCATGCGCAGGTGATCGCACGAGTGCTCTCCGAGCTGCCCGACGGCGAGCTGCCCGACGGCGACGTGTCCGACGGCGAGGTGTCCGACGGCGCGTCGCCCGGCGGCGAGGTGTCCGGCGGTGAGGTGGCCGCCGTTGGCGGGGCCGAGGCTGACGCTGGCGCGGTGCGGGAGTTGGCGCAGGCGCAGTTGTTGGCGTGGGCGGAGCTGTTCGATCCGGTGGAGTTGACGAAGCTCGGGCGGCGGATCGAGGCTCATGTCGCGCCCGGGCTGGCGGAGGGGCGGGAAGGGCAGCGGCTCGCTGAGCTGGAGAAACGCGCCTGGCGGCGCCGGGAGTTGCGGTTCACCCCGGATGGGCACGGCACGGTCCACGTCCGGGGCCGGCTCGATGTCGAGTCCGCCGCCGTGGTGCAACGCGCCCTGGATCCGCTCGCCAAA
>JBOGDF010000152.1:0-12575 GCA_050701635.1 Micromonosporaceae bacterium
CTCTCTCTCTCGGTGACTGTCGTCGATTCTCCGGCCAAGGCCGACCGCCCCGAGGAGACGCCGTCCGGTAAACCGGGCTGGCGGATCGGGTCCGTCGAGATCCTCGCCGGGCTGCTGATCGCGGTCGTGCTGCTGCGCGGTTACCTGGTTGACCTGCTCGACGCGCCCCGGATCCAGACCTGGACCACGGTGTTCGTGTCGATCGTGGTGCAGGCGATGCCGTTCCTGGTGTTCGGGGTGCTGCTGTCCGCGGTGATCGCGGTCTTCGTACCGCCGTCGTTCTTCACCAGGGTGCTGCCGAAGCGTCCCGTGATGGCGGTGCCGGTGGCCAGCGCCGCCGGGGTGGTGCTGCCCGGGTGCGAGTGCGGCGCGGTGCCGGTGGCCGGCGCCCTGGTACGCCGCGGCGTGGCCCCGGCGGCGGCGTTCGCGTTCCTGCTGGCGGCCCCGGCGATCAACCCGATCGTGCTGGTGGCGACCGCGGTGGCGTTCCCGAACAACCCGGAGATGGTGGTCGGCCGGTTCGTCGCCAGCATCATCGTGGCGATGGTGATGGGCTGGCTGTGGCTGCGGCTGGGCAAGACCGACTGGCTGCGGCTGCCGAAGCGGCCGGACCTGGACGGGCTGTCGAAGTGGCGGGCGTTCTGGGCGTCCTGCCGGCACGACCTGATGCACGCCGGCGGCTTCCTGGTGGTCGGTGGCCTGGCGGCGGCGACGATCAACGTACTGGTGCCGTCGGCCTGGCTGCAGGTGGTGGCGGACAACCCCTGGCTGTCGATCATCGCGCTGTCGCTGCTGGCGGTGCTGCTGTCGATCTGCTCGGAGGCGGACGCCTTCGTCGCGGCGTCGCTCTCGGAGTTCTCGCTGACCTCGCGGCTGGCGTTCCTGGTGGTCGGCCCCATGGTGGACCTCAAGTTGATCTCGATGCAGACAGGTGTCTTCGGGCGGCGGTTCGCGATGCGGTTCGCCCCGGCGACGTTGGTGCTGGCCATGACGGTCAGCGTGCTGGTGGGGTTGGTGCTGCTGTGAACCGGGCCGCGCAAGG
Organism: Micromonosporaceae bacterium; assembly: GCA_050701635.1. Classification (GTDB taxonomy): domain Bacteria; phylum Actinomycetota; class Actinomycetes; order Mycobacteriales; family Micromonosporaceae; genus WHSM01. Next base: position 1,043 of record JBOGDF010000152.1, read on the forward strand.
TGTGGTGTTGCTCCTGGTCGGCGGGGCGGTGCTGCGCGCCAGCCTGACCGACCTCTATCTGCGGTACGTCAAGGAAGGGCTGCGGCCGTTCCTGATCATCGCCGGGATCGCCCTGGTGGCGGTCGTGATCGCCACCCTGATCCCGGAGTTCATCAAGCGCGACGACACGCCCGAGCCGGCGCCCGGCTGCGCCGACGACCCCGCCGACGAGCACGGGCACGCGCACAAGGAGCCCGGTGTCTCCTGGCTGATGATCCTGCCGGTGCTGGCGCTGCTGCTGGTCGCACCACCGGCGCTCGGCGCCGACGCCGCGGACCGTACCGGGACCGCGCTCGGGTCGGCGGCGGAGTCGGACTTTCCGCCGCTGCCGAAGGGCGACCCGGCGAAGATCGCCGTACTGGACTACGCGGCGCGGGCGGTGTTCGAGAACGGCGTCTCGCTGAAAGATCGGCAGGTCGAGCTGACCGGCTTCATCATCGTCGACAAGAGCGGCCAGCGGTATCTGGCGCGGATGATCCTCAGCTGCTGCGCCGCCGACGCCCGCCCGATCAAGGTGGCGCTCGACGGCGACCTGCCCGAGCTGTCGAAGGAGACCTGGGTACGCGTCGTCGGCACGTACAACAAGCGGGTGCTCAAGGACAGCGTGAACGGTGAGCGGATCCCGTTCATCAACGTGGACAAGATCGAGAAGATCCCCGCCCCGAAGAACCAGTACGAGTAGCGCCCTGACTGTCGGGCCGGCGCGGGCGGTCAGCGGGTGCAGCTGGGGCAGCAGCCGAAGATCTCGAGGGTGTGGCTGACCTCGGCGTAGCCGTGCTCAGCGGCCACCCGGTCCGCCCAGCGCTCGACGGCGGGGCCGTCCACCTCGACGGTACGGCCGCAGTGCCGGCACACCAGGTGGTGGTGATGGCCCTGGCTGCACCGGCGGTAGAGGTTCTCGCCGCCGGCGGGTCGCATCACGTCGATCTCACCGGCGTCGGCGAGCGCCTGCAGGGTGCGGTAGACGGTGGTCAGGCCGACCCGTTCGTCACGCTGGCGGAGCAGCGCGTGCAGCTCCTGGGCGCTGCGAAACTCTTCCAGCTCGGTGAGCAGCGCCATCAGCGCGGAGCGCTGGCGGGTGCTGCGGGTCAGGGCGGGGGCCATCGTCAGTGCACCTCGTGTCGCGGTGGGACCGGCTCCCCGACCGGGTCGGCGGGCACCGCTTCCCGGGAGTGGCTGACCGCGTCGGCGACGATGTGCGCGATGTGCTCGTCGGTCAGCGAGTACGCGATCTCGCGACCCCGGCGCTGGCCACGCACCACGCCGGCGCCGCGCAGTACGCGCAGGTGCTGGGAGACCAGCGGCTGCGGCGCCCGCAACGCGTCGACCAGCTCGTGTACGCAGCGCGGCCCCTCGCCGAGCTCCGTGACGATGGCGATCCGCATCGGCGCGGCGAGCGCGCGCAGCAGCTCACCAGCACCCTCGTACGCCTCGTACCAAGCCACCGCGGTCATGGTGAAACCGTAGCGTGATCTCGCTCCGGTCCGCTGTCGTGGTGGCGCGACAGGCCAGATCACGTCCGGCCCGACGGTGCGGTGGGCCCGAGGATCACGTCGGGCGGCTCGGGCGCGTCCACGGGAACGCCGGCGCGGCGCCGGGCCAGCCAGCGTACGGCGGCCGCGGCGACCGCCACCGCCACGAATACCGCCAGCGCGAGCACCACGATCGCGGCGCCCGGCGCGACGTCCAGCTCGAACGAGACGAACACGCCGGAGCCCGAGACGGTCACGCCGATCGCCATCGCGGCCCACATCGTGGTGGCGAACCCGCGGGTGACCTGCTGCGCGGTCGCCACCGGGATCACCATCAGCGCGCTCACCAGCAGCAGGCCGACCGCCCGCATCGCGACCGTCACGGTGACCGCCGCGACGACGGCGAGCGCCAGGTTGAGGGCGCGTACCGGGAGGCCGGCGACTTTGGCGTACTCCTCGTCGTGGCAGACCGCGAACATCCACGGGCGGGCGCCGACGGTCACCACCAGCACCACCAGGCCGAGCACCGCGATCACCGCGAGGTCCTGCTGCGAGGTGGTCAGCAGCGATCCGAACAGGTACGACAGCAGGTTGGCGTTGCTCTTGTCGCCGGCCAGCCCCACCAGCAGTACGCCGCCCGCGATCCCGCCGTAGAACAGCAGTGCGAGCGCGATGTCCCCCGACAGCCGGCCGTACGCCCGGAGCAGCTCGATGGTGATCGCGCCGGCGGCCGCCACCACCACGGCGGTGAGCACGGGAGAGGTGCCGGTGAGGAAACCGACCGCGACACCGGTCAGCGCGATGTGGCCGATGCCGTCGCCGATCAGCGACATCCGGCGCTGCACCAGGTAGATCCCGACGGCGGGCGCGATCAGCCCGATGATCAGGGCGCCGTACAGGGCGTTGCGCAGGAAGTCGTACGCCGTGAGGCTCATGGCTCGCCGCTCCAGGCGGCCTCGCCGCGCGGCGTCCAGCGCGGGCCGCCGGAGACCGGCGCGTGCGGGTGTACGTGGTCGTGCCCGGGCGTGGCGTGGTGGCCGGCCGGCTCCGGCACCGCACCGTCGTGCACCACCTCGCCGTGGTGCAGCACCACCGCCCGGCCGACCAGCGGCTCCAACGGGCCCAGCTCGTGCGCCACCAGCACGATCGTGCCGCCGCCGTCGGCGAACCGGCGCAGCGCCGCGGCGAAGCTGACCTGGCTGGTGACGTCCACCCCGGCGGTGGGTTCGTCCAGCACCAGCAGCTCCGGCTCGCCGGCCAGCGCGCGGGCGATCAACGTACGCTGCTGCTGCCCTCCGGACAGGCTCGACACCGGCTCGGACGCCCGGTCGGCGAGCCCGACCGCGCCGATCGCGTCGGCGACCGCCTGGGCGTCGGCCGGGTGCGACGGCCGGAACAGCCCGCGCCGCGCCAGCCGGCCCGAGGCCACCACTTCCCGTACGGTCGCCGGTACGCCGCCGCCGGCACCGAGCCGCTGCGGCACATACCCGATCTGCTTCCACTTGCGGAACCGGCGCAGCGGCGTACCGAACAGCGACGCGTTGCCGGCCGACAGCGGCACCAGGCCGAGCGCGGCCCGTACCAGCGTGGACTTGCCGGAGCCGTTGGCGCCGAGGATCGCGACCGTCTCGCCGCGCGGCACCCGCAGCGTGACGCCGCGCAGCACGGGACGGCCAGCTCCGTAGCTGACCACCCCGTCCGCGACGTCAACTACGTTCATCGGCATCCGAGTGCCGTACGCAGCTCCGTGAGGTTTCGGCGCATCACCGTAAGGTAGTCGTCCTTGCTCTCCGGGTTGAGCCCTTCGATCGGGTCGAGCACCTTCGCCTCGGCCCCGACCTCGTCCGCCAGGGTCTTGGCGATCTTGGGACTGACCAGGGTCTCGAAGAAGATCACCGTGGCGCCGTGCTCCTTGGCGAGGTCGGCCACCTCGGCCAGCCGCTTGCCGGTCGGCTCCTGGTCGGGGGAGAGGCCGGCGATCGCGACCTGCTCCAGCTGGTACCGGGCGGCGAGGTAGCCGAACGCGGCATGGCTGACGAAGATCTCGTGCCGCTGGCAGGTGGCCAGGCCGGTGGTGTACTCCTTGCCGAGCGTCTCCAGGTCGGCGCCGAACTCGGCGGCGTGCTTGACGTACTCGGCCTTGTGGTCCGGGTCGAGCTCGCCGAGCCGTCCCGCCACCGCCTCCGCGACGGCGGCGTACCGGACCGGGTCGAGCCACAGGTGCGGGTCCTTGCCGCCGTCCTCGTGTCCGTGCTCGTCCCTCGGCTCCTTGGCGTGATTGTCCTCGGGCTCGGCGTCCAGCAGCGGTGCGACGCCGGGCGCCGCCGCCACGTCCAGGGCGCGCCGCTTGTCGTCCACGTGCTGCTCGGCGTGCTCGTCGACCGCGGGCTGGAAGCCCTTGAGGTAGACCACCAGGTCGGCGTCGGCGGTCTGGGCGGCCTGCTCGGCGGAGAGTTCGAGGTCGTGCGGCTCCACCCCCGGCTGGGTCAGGTTGGTCACCGTGGCCCGGTCACCGGCGATCCGCTCGGCGACGTACTGCGCGGGGTAGAAGGCGGTGACGATGCTGAGCTTGCCGTCGTCATCGCCCGCGGCACCGCCGCAGCCGGCGGTGGCGAAGCCCGCGACGAGCAGAGAGGCCAGGGCGAGGGGGGTCCGGATACGCATGGACCCAAGCATCCTTGCTATCGATAATCATTGTCAAAAACGCATGTATGCACAGGTCAGGGCACGGTTGCGGCGCCGGCGCAGGCTCCGCTCACAGCACCTTGCCGACTCCGATCACGATGAGTACGCCGAGCACCAGCAGCCGTACCAGCCGGGGGCCCGGGGGCGTGCGATCCCAGGTCGCGACCAGCAGCACCGCCAGCGCGGCGGCGAGCACCCCCACCAGCGCCGCGCCCAGCACGCCCGGCGCGAAGAACGCCGCCAACCCGATCGCGAGCGCGCCCAGGAAGACGCCGAGTCGGGGCAGCCGCTCCAGCCGCGCGAGCGCGGCGGCGAGGGCTCGGGGCGGGGTGCGGTCGGGTCTGTCGCTCACGGTGGCTCCGGGTTGGGTAGCGTGCGGTGGTGCTTGTCGTCAACAGGTTCCTGGTCGAGTCAGAAGCTGAGTTCACCGTACGTGCGGACGCCGCGCTGCGGGCACTCGCCTCGCGGGACGGCTTCCTGCGTGCCCGGCTGGGGCGGGCCGCCGACGATCCGGGGCGCTGGTGCCTGGTCACCGAATGGCAATCGGTCGGCGCGTACCGGCGGGCGCTCTCGGCGTACGACGTGAAGCTGTACGCCACCCCGCTGCTCGCCGAGTCCGAGGACGAGCCGAGCGCGTACGAGGTGCTCACCTCCTGGGAAGGCGACCAGCTCACCCAGGCCCGCAGCGACCGCGCCCCGACAGATTGAGCGGAAGGCCGCCTGGTTGGTGCCTGCCCAGGGCGCGTCTGGGGCTACGATCGAGCGGATCCGTGACCGTCCAACCGAGACTGAGGCATGACGTCACCAGAGAGCGCGCCGCCCGGCCAGCCACCGTCGTTCGGCCAGCCGCCGCCGCCCGGCCACGCCGCCGTACCGCCGGGGATGCCGGGCCCGTACGGCGCTCCGCCTCCCGTGGTCCGTGCCGCCGTGCCGCCGGCACCGCTGCTGCGGCCGGTGCCGCCGGGTCCGGGCGTACGGCCTCCGTTCGTGGCGCCGCCGGTGCAGAAGGCCGGCGGCACGCTGGCGATCGGGCTGGTGCTGGGCGGCTTCGCGTTGCTGCTGTGTCTGGTGGGCGGCGGGATCGGCATCGGCGCGACGCTGATCTCGGCGTTCCAGGACACCGACGAGGAAGCCCGGGCGGCCGCGGCGGCGTACCTGGACGCGATCGCGGAGGAGCGGTACTCCGAGGCGTACCAGATGACGTGCAAGCCGTTCCGCGAGCAGGTCGACGAGCAGGAGTTCGTCTCGACCAAGCAGCAGGACGCCCGGATCGTCGACTACCAGCTGTCGACCATGACCGCGTACGAGGACAAGTTCATGGTGCCGGCCACCGTGAGCCTGGACGGTGGCGGCGAGGTCAGGGTGGGGCTGCTGCTGGCCCGGGAGCCGGTGGAAGGCTCTGGCTCCGGCAGGGACGCCGAGACCGAGTTCCGGGTATGCGGGGAGGTCGAGAACCCCGCCCCGATGCCGAGCTAAGGTAACCAGGGCCCGCCAACAGGTAACCAGGGCCGGACTTATGCCGTTGTGCTATTCGTCCTGAAAACCCGACGATGTGTACGTCGTCCCCGCCGACCGCCAGCCGGATGGAGGAGCTTTGCCTTCCGATCGCATCGACACCCTCGTGAGTCTCTGTAAGCGCCGCGGTTTCGTGTATCCGTCGAGCGAGATCTACGGCGGCACCCGTTCCGCCTGGGATTACGGGCCGCTGGGCGTCGAGCTGAAAGAGAACATCCGCAAGCAGTGGTGGCGTTCGGTCGTACAGTCCCGCGACGACGTGGTGGGCCTGGACTCGGCCGTGATCCTCTCGCGCGACGTGTGGGCCGCGTCGGGCCACCTGGAGGCGTTCGTCGACCCGCTGACGGAGTGCTCGTCCTGCCATAAGCGGTTCCGCGCCGACACCCTGCTCGAGGAGTGGGAGGAGAAGCACGGCCACGAGCCCGAGAAGGGCCTCGCCGAGCTGGCCTGCCCCAACTGCGGCAACCGCGGCACGTTCACCGAGCCACGCAACTTCAACGGGCTGATGAAGACCTACCTGGGCCCGGTGGAGGACGCCGGCGCGGAGCACTTCCTGCGCCCCGAGACCGCGCAGGGCATCTTCATCAACTTTCTGAACGTGATGTCGTCGGCCCGGAAGCGGCCGCCGTTCGGCATCGCGCAGGTCGGCAAGTCGTTCCGCAACGAGATCACCCCGGGCAACTTCATCTTCCGGACCCGCGAGTTCGAGCAGATGGAGATGGAGTTCTTCGTCGAGCCCGGCACCGACGAGCAGTGGCACGACTACTGGCTCTCGGAGCGCTGGCGCTGGTATCTCGACCTGGGTGTGTCCGAGGACAACCTGCGGTTCTTCGAGCACCCGGCGGAGAAGCGCTCCCACTACTCCAAGCGGACCGTCGACATCGAGTACAAGTTCGAGTTCGCCGGCTCGGAGTGGGCGGAGCTGGAGGGCATCGCCAACCGTACGGACTTCGACCTGAACGCCCACGCCAAGGCGTCCGGCGCGGACCTGTCGTACTTCGACCAGGAGAAGGGCACCCGCTGGGTGCCGTACGTGATCGAGCCCGCCGCCGGTCTCACCCGCTGCGTGCTGATGTTCCTGCTCGAGGCGTACGACGTCGACGAGGCGCCGAACACCAAGGGCGGGATGGACAAGCGCACCGTGCTGCGGTTCGACCCGCGGCTGGCGCCGGTGAAGGTGGCGGTGCTGCCGCTGTCCCGCAATCCCGCGCTCTCGCCGAAGGCGCAGGAGCTGACCGCGGCGCTGCGCCGGCGGTGGATCGTGGAGTTCGACGATGCCGGCGCGATCGGCCGTCGCTACCGGCGCCAGGACGAGATCGGTACGCCGTTCTGCGTCACCGTCGACTTCGACACCCTCGACGACGACGCGGTGACCGTACGGGACCGCGACACGATGCAGCAGGAGCGGGTCGGCCTGGACCGGGTCGAGAGCTACCTGGTCGAACGCCTCCCCGGCTGCTGAGCCACTCAGCTGGAGCTGCTGACCGGCTCAGCTAGAGCTGCTGAGCCCGGAGCTGCTCGGACCCTGGACATGCCACTGCCCGGCACGCCGTCGTCACGGCGCGCCGGGCAGTTGCGTCGTCAGCGGGCCCCGTGCCAGGCGCTAGCCGGTGCACTGCGGTGTCGTCACCGCGGCGGGGTGGCGCCACGGGAGCCAGGTCAGGCTGAGCCCGGTGTGCTGCCGGGGCGGCAGCTCCTGCGCCCAACGCCGGCTCGCCGCGGCTTCCGCCAGTAGCTCCTGGGAACGGATCCGGCCGAGCTCGAGGGTGAGGAGTGGATGCATCGGATCCTCCGGTAATGAGTGTTACTGTGTTTGGTAGCTACAACGTATGTCGTGGAGGGTAGGGAGTCAAGTGGACTATGGTGCCTACACCGAGTCCTCGGTCACACTGATGGTCGAGCTGGCGAACACGTACGACGTGTCCTGCGACCCGCCCGAGAAGCTGGACGGCGTACCGGCGGTGGAGGAGTTTCTGCGTACCCACCGGATGCTCGGCGACACACCGGTGACCGAGCGGGACCTGACCACGCTGCGTGAGTGGCGCGACCGGATCCGGGACGTGCTCAAGACGCCGGACGAGGCCGACCAGCTGGACCGGCTGAACGCGCTGCTCGACGACGCCCGAGCGCGTCCGCGGGTGGTGAGCAACGGCGGGAAGCGCGAGCTCTCGTTCGCCTGCGACGACGCGTCCCCGGTGCGCCGGGTGGCGGCCGACGCCGGGATCGGGCTGGCGATGATGCTGGTCGAGCACGCCGACCGGCTCAAGGTGTGCGCCGCGGCGCCCTGCCGGGACGTGTTCGTGGACCAGTCGAAGAACCGGTGCCGCCGCTACTGCAGCGACACCTGCGGCTCCCGCGCCACGGTGGCGGCGTTCCGGCAGCGGCAGCGGGAATCGGCTACAACGGCTTGATCCCCTTGCGGTGGCGCTGCGCCAGCTCGGCGTAGTACGCCGGGTTCGCCGCCACCCACATCGCGGCCGGCGTACCTTCCAGCGGCTTCTTCACCACCGCCGGCGACCCCGCCACCAGTACGCCGCTCGGCGCCACGAACCCGGACGGCACCAGCGAATGCGCGGCCACCATCGAGCGGGCGCCGATCCGGGCGCCGTCCAGCACCGTCGCCCCGTTGCCGACCAGGCACTCCTCCTCCAGGATCGCGCCGTGCACCACGCACTGGTGCGCCACCGTCGCGCCCGGGCCGACCTCGATCGGCACCTCCGGCGGGCAGTGCAGCACCGCCCCGTCCTGGATGTTGGCGCCCTCCCGGATCACGATCGGCGCGCAGTCGCCGCGCAGAATCGCGCCGTACCAGACCGAGGCGCCGGCCTCGACGACGACGTCGCCGATCAAGGTGGCGTTGGGCGCGATGAACGCCGTCGGGTCGATCGTCGGGACGGCTCCCTCGAACTCGTACACGAACACGCTGTGCTCCTCACATCCGGCGGGCGTCCACAGTGTGTCATTGTCGACAGGTGCCCCTGACCAGTGCTTCCGTGCCGGCCGCGACCCCGTTGCGGCTGGGCACGCACGCGGTCTGGCCGCCGGTGGTGCTGGCGCCGATGGCGGGCATCACCAACATCGCGTTCCGCCGCCTGTGCCGGGAACACGGCGAAGCGCGAGGAGCGAGCTTGCGAGCCCCGCAGTCGCGAGCAGAGTCAGCACAGCGCCGGGGCCTTTTCATTTGCGAGATGGTCACCACCCGCGCCTTGGTCGAGCGCAACCCGAAGACGCTGCGGATGGTCGCCTTCGACGCCGGGGAGAAACCCAGAAGCCTCCAGCTGTACGGCGTCGACCCGGCCGTCACCGCCCGGGCCGTACGGATGGTGGTCGAGGACGACCTGGCCGACCATATCGACCTCAACTTCGGCTGCCCGGTGCCGAAGGTGACCCGCAAGGGCGGGGGAGCGGCGCTGCCGTGGCGGCGCCGGCTGTTCCAGCGGCTGGTCGGCTCGGCGGTGGAGGCCGCCCAGGGGATGCCGGTCACGGTGAAGATGCGGATGGGCATCGACGCCGACCATCAGACGTACCTCGAGGCCGGGAAGATCGCCGAGGACGCCGGTGTGGCGTGGGTGGCGCTGCACGCGCGTACCGCCGCCGACCGGTACTCCGGCCGCGCGGACTGGGACGCGATCGCCGCGCTGAAGCAGGCGCTGAGCGTGCCGGTGCTCGGCAACGGCGATATCTGGGAAGCCACCGACGCGCTCGAAATGATGCGCCAGACCGGCTGCGACGGCGTCGTGGTCGGCCGCGGCTGCCTCGGCCGGCCGTGGCTGTTCGCCGACCTCGCGGCGGCGTTCGGGGAGCTTGCGACCCGAACCGGCAAGCAGAGCGAGGGTCGCGATCATCGTGTGCTGCCCGACCTGGGCGAGGTGGCGCGCAGCATGCGCCGGCACGCCGAGCTGCTGGTCGACTGGCTCGGCGCCGAACGCGAAGGTTGTACGGACTTCCGCAAGCACGTGGCCTGGTACCTCAAGGGCTTCCCGGTCGGGTCCGAGCTGCGCCGCGCACTCGCCATGATCGATTCGCTCGCCGAGCTGGACGACCTGCTCGGCAAGCTGGACGCCGACGAGCCGTACCCACGGCACGTGCTGGGGCAGCCGCGCGGGCGTACCAACTCGCCGGGCAAGGTCTACCTGCCGGAGGGCTGGCTGGCCAGCCGTGACGACGAGACCATCCCCACCGCGGCCGAGTTCGACAACTCCGGCGGTTAGGGCCACCTTTGCAGGCTCCCCGGTGAGGGAGCGGAGATGGCGATTTGTAAGCTGTGCAACCGCACGGGGGGACAGTCGATACCGATCTTGGAGATGCCCGGAATTGGGAGCCTCGCCGATGAGACGACCCCGCGTCGTGTCACTCCTCGTCGCACTGGTCGTCGCTACGGTGCTCGCCGGCTGCGCTGACAACGGTGGCCCCGGCAGCTCCGGGGTCGAGTACGAGAAGCTGGGCGTCGCGGTGCCCAGCCCGAGCGGGCCGTACCAGACTCCGAAGCCGGAGGGAAAGCCGCCGGGCGACAACGCCAACCCGACCCAGCAGATCCTGTACGACCTGCAGGAACGCGTGGTGCGTACCGCGGGAGTGACCGCGAAGACCGAGGCCAGCTGCGAGGGCGGGCTGATCACCGGCACCGTGGACCAGACGGTCAAGTGCTCGGTGACGTACCAGCGATTGCGGGTGGCGTACCAGGTCGAGATCACCGGCGGTACGCCGACCTTCAGCTGGGTGGCGACGGCGGAGCGTGGCGTACTGACCGCGGAAGGCGTCGGGCGGGCGTACTGGGCGAAGTACGGCAGGGACGCCGACGAGGTGCGCTGCGACAAGATGCCCAAGGCCAGGCTGGTGCCGCTCGGCAAGGACACCGACTTCCGCTGCTACCACAAGCGAGGCGACACCTGGCACGAGCACGGCGTCCTGCTCAACGACGGCGAAATCGCCTTCCCCGTGGTCGAAGCCGGATAACTGATCCCGCCGAGCCGGTACACGAAGCTGCGCGAGTGGAACAATCGGTGAACGGGTAGGGACAACCAGATGATCGTGTGATGTGCCCAGTCTCACCGAAGGTGCCCTGGGCACCCCCGTACCGATTAACCTTCGCGCACGACCCGTGCTCGGGTCAGCCGTGGGTGACGGCCTACGCCGTACGACCGTCGGAGGTCTGTAGTGACTGCCGGGACCACTCCGAAGTACGTGTACGACTTCTCAGAGGGCAACAGGGATCTCAGGGATCTCCTCGGTGGCAAGGGCGCCAACCTCGCAGAGATGACCAACCTCGGGCTGCCGGTGCCGCCTGGCTTCACCATCACCACCGACGCCTGCCGGGTCTACCTGGAGACCGGCGAGGAGCCGAGCGCGCTGCGCGAGGAGGTCTCGACGCACCTGGAGGCGCTCGAGAAGGCGATGGGCAAGCGGCTCGGCGACGCCGACGACCCGCTGCTGGTCTCGGTACGCTCCGGCGCCAAGTTCTCGATGCCCGGCATGATGGACACCGTCCTCAACATCGGGCTCAACGACGCCTCCGTGGTCGGGCTGGCCCGGCAGAGCGGCAACGAGCGGTTCGCGTGGGACTCGTACCGCCGGCTGATCCAGATGTTCGGCAAGACCGTGCTCGGGATCGACGGCGAGGCGTTCGACGAGGCCTTCGACGAGGCGAAGCGCGCCAGGGGCACCACCGACGACCTGGACCTCGACGCGGCGGACCTGCAGGGGCTGGTCGAGACGTTCAAAGGGATCGTCGCCGACCGCGCGGAGCGCGACTTCCCGCAGGATCCGCGGGACCAGATGGACCTGGCGATCCACGCCGTGTTCGACTCCTGGAACTCCGAGCG
>JBOGDF010000153.1:0-12571 GCA_050701635.1 Micromonosporaceae bacterium
GCCACCCGCGGCGGACCCACCCGGCGGTGGTGTGCTCGGCGGTGCGCCCGATGTCCGCCGTCCGGAAGCCGGGTCGGCGGCGCCGTCCGTACCCCCGCGTGATCCTGAGGTGGCACCCGTACCGCCGCCGGTGACCACGCCCCCGACCACGCCGGCACCGCCGGACCGTTGGTGCCCCAGCGCGATGACCTGGCAGCTCGGCCGCTGCACGCTGCGCATCCCGCGCCCGAAGCTGCCGCAGCCGACCCTGCCGCGACCCGCGATCCCACGCCGGTAGCCTCCAGCCGCGCTCCGGTGTCGGCGAGGATTTGACCTGGTACGGCAGGATGACCCGGTGGGGTCGTACGCGCAGGCAGGACCGACGTGGGGGATCGACGGCCCCACATTCCTCCTGGTGTACGCCGTGCTTGCCGGCGTCAGCCTGATCGCAGTGGCGATGCTGCGCCAACGCGCGCTCACCACAGTCGCGAGGCGTGACCCCACCACGCCGCGGACCCTCCGGCCGACCAGCGTCGCGTACCTCGCCGGGGGCGAGGAGTACGCGATCGTGGTCAGCCTTGTGATGCTGCGATGCACCGGGTCGGTCGCCGGTAACGAGTCTGGGGAGCTGGTCAGCAGCGGCGATGCCCCTGCCGGCGCCAGTCGTCTGGAGCTCGCGGCCCACCGTGCCGTACGGGAGGGTGCGACTACCCGCGACCAGGTGTGGCGGCACAGCGCCGTATTCGCCGAGCTGGCCGGTATCCGGCGCCGTCTTCGCAAGCGGGGCCTGCTGCTGTCGCAGGCGGCGCGACGCCGCGCGCGACTGGCGTCACTCTGGCTGCTGCCGGTCATCTGCCTGGGCACCGCACGTGCCGTCGCCGGAATCCTCAACGGCCGTCCCATCGGTTTCCTGGTCGCTCTGATTCTGGCAACACTCGCGGTGGGCCTCTATCTGGTCCGCACGCCGGCCGACGTCACCCCCGCAGGTCGCAGAGTTCTGGACGACCTACGAGCTGACAACTTCCGCTTGAGCCCGAAGTGGTCGCCGGCGTTGGCGACGTACGGGCCCAGGGCGACCGGTCTCGCCGTGGCGCTGTTCGGAGGTGCCGCCCTCATGCACGCCGATCGTGATGTCGCCGAGGCATCGGGCGGCGCCCTGTCCGGTGGCTTCGGAGGCGGCCACCACGATCTCCCCTTCGGAAACCTCAGCAGCGTCGGCCCCTACGCGCCCGGAAGCTACGGCGGAGATCTCGGCGGCGACCTCGCGGGTAGCGACCGACGCGGATGCGGCGGGTAGAGCCGCCGCGGCTGGTGGAGACGGGGCTGAGGACTCGGCGGGAATCCGGCGATGATTGGCAGGATCCCTGCGGCGGTACGGGGGCCGCGCCGGCTAGCTTTCGGGCATGACGCTCTCCACTGTCTCCAGCGCGGTCAGCGCCGTCCCCGCGGCGTCCTCCGAGGCGGCGTACGCGCACTTCGCGGCGCTGCTGGCGTACGAGACGGACTGCTGGGACGTGCACGACGCGTACGCCCGGGACGTGGTCGACTTCGTGCTGCTCGACGTACGCAGCCCGGAGCTGTACGCCGCCGGCCACGTACCGGGGGCGGTGAATCTGCCGCACGGGCGGATCGTGGAGCGGAACTTCACCGCGTACCCGCCGGAGACGGTGTTCGTGGTCTACTGCGCCGGCCCGCACTGCAACGGCGCGGACAAGGCGGCGCTGCGGCTGGCCCGGCTCGGCCGCCCGGTGAAGAAGATGATCGGCGGCGTCACCGGCTGGCTCGACGAAGGCTTCCCGCTGGCCACCGCAGGCTAGGGTCTGTCCTGTAGATCTTCAGTCGGCTGCGACAGGCACCAGACGACGACCGGCGGCGTTGGAGAACCGCCCGGATACAACACCGGTATCCGGGCGAACCTCCGCCTTGCCGGATCGCCGCCTGGCACCTGTCTCGCTCGACCAAGATCCACAGGACAGACCCTAGTCACGGCTGCCCGCCGAAAGCCGGAGGCTGGTCGCGGCCCGGCAGAGGCTAGTCGCGGCCGCGGCGGGCGCGGTCGGCGAGCACCCACTTCAGGACCGCGTCCTCGTCCATCGGGTCCACGCCGTCGGCCACCATCCGGGCCAGTACGTCGGTCACCGGCTCGCCCAGCGCCTGGCCCGCCATCAGGTCGGTGTACGGCACCACGTACTCGGTGATCGCCTGTTTGGTGGCGGCGATCGCGGTCGCGGGCTGGCCGCGTACCCGCCCGGCGAAGGTCACGTACGCGTCCAGCACCTCCGGCAGCCACGGCGCGGCGCGGTGGCCGGGGGCGACCTGCCGCGGCATCCACGTGATCATGAAGAGCTCCACCGCCGTCGGGCTCCAGCGCAGCGGGTCGCCGGCGTTGTCGTCGCACGCGAAGTCGATCGCGGCGCGCGCGCCCCACGCGATCACCTCCTGCGACGGCGGCTCCGGGGCCGGGGCCCCGCCCGCGCCGACGTACGCCGCCTCGGGTGAATCCAGGAAGGCGGCCACCACGGCGTCGCGGTCGGCGTCGCTCAGCACGGCCGGTCGCGGCGTCGGCTCACCTTCCGGGAGTACGCGCAGCCGCGCCAGCGCGAACCCGCGATCCTCCTGGTACGAGTCGCTGTACGGCTGGGCCAGCTCGTCGGTCTGCGCCAGGTACGCCGTCACGTCCGCCCGCAGCCGCCCGGGCTCCACCGACTCGATGGTCAGATCAGCGGAGTCCTGCGCCGCCTCCGCCTGCCAGGAGGCGACCACCTGGGTGGCCGGCACCCCGATCGAGACCTCCTTGCCGCAGCCGAGGTTGTGGTCGAGCAGGTACGACACCGCGTGATCCGGCCCGCCCCGCTCGGGATCGTCGTAAGCGAAGGTGGCCACGTACTGGGTCTGGTCGCCGTAGTTGTCGCGTACCGCCCAGGTGCCGGTGCAGGTCACGGCGCCGGCGGCGGCGATCCAGTCCGGCGTCGCCGCCTTGCCGGTGGGGGCGGTCACCAGGTCCGGGTGCAGTGCGGCGAGCCCGGCCCGTACCGCCCGCGCCTCCGGGGTACGCCGCTTCGCCAGGTAGCGGCCGAAGTCGGTGACGAACTGGCGTACCGCCTTCGGACGGTCGCGGTCCGCGGCGGCGTACACCCCGCCGAGCAGTGCCGAGACGGTCAGCTCCGCGTCGAGCGCCAGCGGCATCGCGGCGATCGGCGAGGCTTCCTTCAGGATGGCGGCGTACACCAGGTCGGTGGGGCTGGATTCGGGCTGTCGGCGTCGCGGCTCGGACGGCATTCGGCCACCCTACGCCGCAGGCTCAGCCGGCGTGACCTGAGACCTCGCGCGCAGCAGCTCGACCAGGGCCCATGATCATGGGGCCCTTCACGCTGTCATGACGACAAGAAGGGCCCCATGATCATGGGGTACGCAAGATCAGTGGTCGCCGCGGGCGGCGGCCAGCGCGTCGCGCGCCTCGGCGTACGCGTGCAGCTCGCCGCGGATCGGCGCCACCACCCGCTCCCGCGCCACCGCGGCGACCGCGGCACGGAGGGTCTTCTCGGCCCGTACGCCGAACCGCCGCGCCGACCCGTACACCAGGCGGCGGGTGAGCGCGGCCATGAACAGGCCCAGCACCACACCGCCGACCAGCAGGATCGTGGGGATCGGCAGCATCCCGACCGTGGGGATCGGGATCTCCGGCATCGCGAAGAACAGCATCGCGACCCGGGCCAGCAGCCACGCCGCACCGACCGCCGCGCAGCCGAAGAACAGCCACTGCAGCGCGTTCACCGCGCGCCACCAGAACGGCGTGTGGTGCGCCCCCAGGTCGGTCTCGGAGACCACCTTGTCCAGCTCGTCGGGAAGTGAGTCGGCGTGGGTACGCGCCACCGCGGTGATCGCCTCGGGCCACGGCTCGGGTAGCCCCTCGGAGACCTGGTCGGCGAGCGCGCGTACCGCCAGATCGACCTGGGAACGCTGCGCCGCGCTGGGCTCGGCGACGCCGTGCCGGGCCCGGCCGTTGCGGTTGCCGGCCGGCAGCGAGACGCCGGCCTTGGCGGCCAGCCGGCTGATCGGATCCGGGCGCAGCTTGGCGAACCAGCGCCCGATCGGCCAGCGGGTGGCCCGTACGCCCCGGTGCCGGTACGTGGCGGCGGCGACCGACGCCACCGCGCCCACCCCGGCGCTGTCGCCGAGCTTGGTGGCGAGGGTGTTGACCATCGCGCGGTCCACCGAATCCTCGGCGACCTCGTGGCCCACCAGGTGCTCCACCGACGACACCGCGGTGTCCATGTCGCCGGCCAGCCGCTGCAGCGTGGCCTGCCGGGCGGCGACCGTGTCGGCCAGCAGGTCGCGGAGGTCCCCGACCCCGGCTCCGGTGGCCGCTGAGGTGCCGAGCAGCCGTACGCCCTGCAGGCCGTCCTCGTCCAGCAACCGCCGTACGTCGGTCAGGCACCGCTCGGTGTCCTCTGTGGAGAGCCGGTCGATCTGGTTGAGCACCACCACGGTGACCGCCCGGTACGCCGTCAACCCCTTCAGGTACCGCTGGTGCACCACGGCGTCGGCGTACTTCTGCGGATCGAGCACCCAGATCAGCAGGTCCGCCAGGCCGGTGAGCCGGTCGACCTCGAGGTGGTGGGTGACCTCGACCGAGTCGAAGTCGGGCAGGTCCAGCAGCACCAGCCCGCGCAGCGCCGCCTCGGCTTCGCCGTCCAGCACGGACTCGCGGGCGATCTGGTGTCGTTTCGGGATGCCCAGCCAGTCCAGCAGCTCGGCCGCGCCGGACGGATTCCACACGCAGGCGTGGGCCGCACTGGTGGTGGGGCGGCGGAAGCCCACCCGGGACAGCTCCAGCCCGGACAGCGCGTTGAACAGGCTGGACTTGCCACTTCCGGTGGCCCCGGCTAGCGCCACCACGGTGTGGTCGCGGGAGAGCCGCAGCCGTTCCCCGGCCCGGTCCACCACGGCGCGGGCGGTGCTGAGCCGATCCACCGGCACCCGGCCCGACACGACCTTGAGCAGCCGGCGCAGCCCGTCGACCTGCGCCAGCAGGCCGTCGGCCTCCACCGGGCGGGCAGCGTCCCGGTCGCGGGCGAGCAAGCTCACTGCTTCCGCCTCGTCGTCTTCGGCGTACCCTCCACCGTGCTGTTCGCCCCACCCTTACCGTCGTCGGCTGTCTCGTCGGTGTCTTCCGCGTCTTCCGTTGGCTGCGATCCTGCCGCATCGTCGGCGGCCGGTGGGGCCTGCTTGATCGGTTGAGGGGCAGGAATCGGGATGTTGGCCAGCGCGTCCCGGGTGGGCAGCAGCCCGGCCGCGACCCGCGCCCGCTCCACGTCGCCGCTGGCGGACCGCAGCCGGTCCGCCGCCGCCGGGTCCACCCCGGTCTCGTGCAGCAGGTCGGTGTAGCGCTGCCGCTCGTCGTCGAAGAGCACGCGTACCCGGTCCAGCAGGTTCTGCTTGGCTTTGCCGGCGAGCTGGCGTACGGCCTGGTCGCCGAAGATCGCCTCCAGCAGCTTCTGGGAGGCGACCGTGGTGCCGCCCGCGACCGCCACCTCGGCGCCGGTCGGGATGAACGCCGTGGACGCGAACACCCCGATCATCACCAGCAAACCCGTCGCATTCACGGTGTACGCCGTCAGCCGCGCCACCGAGCGCTTGTTGCCGGCCTCGGTGCGTACCAGCTCCAGCACCCAGCGCTGCCATTCGTTGATCAGCTTCTCGGCGCGTTCCTCCAGGTCCGGCGACGGGCGGTAGTAGCGCAGCCGGTCGCCGTTCGGGGTCTCCAGCAGCGCCCGGCCGGCGGGGTGGGTGGCCCACTGCGCCGCGGTCTGCTCCGCGGCGTCGGCGGCGGACGCGATGATCAGCGCCGTGGTGCCGGAGCTGAGCGCCGCCTGGAACTTGCGCCCCGGTAGCGGCCGACCCGTGATCGCGGCCCGCAGCTGGTCGCGCCACTTGCCGATCCGGGTCTCCAGCGCGCGGGTCAGGTCGCCGCTGCCGACCAGCTCCTGCCACCGGGCGAGCACCTCGCCGCGCAGCAGCGCACCGTCACGCAGGCCGTTCTCAACCCGGTTTTCCGCCTCTGTGTACGCGTTCTGCGCGGTCACCCGGAGCCCGGCGGCGGCATCCCGCTGGGCATCGGCCTGTACGGCGATCGCGTCCACCCTGGGATGGATCGACGTGACGGCGCCAGCCAGGGTCTGGCGTACCACCGCTTCGCGCTGTTCGGCGTCTCGGGCGAGAGCGGCGAACCAGTCCCGGATCGGAGCGATGATCTCCTCGGCCAGCAGCCCCTGGTTGTCGAGCTGCTGCTCGCCGACGATGAACAGCGGCGCGTCGCCGAAGCCGTGGTCGACCAGCATCTGCTGCAAGTGGGCGGTGACGATCTCGCGTCCGTCGTCGGGCACCCGGTCGAGCACCAGGGCGACGGCGGCACCCCGCTCCTCGGCGTCGCGCAGCACGTCCCACGGCACCGCGTCGGCGTACCGGGAGGCGGTGGTGAGGAACAGCCACAGGTCGGCGGCGGCGAGCAGCTGACCGGCCAGCGCCCGGTTGGCGTCCACCACGGAGTCGATGTCGGGCGCGTCCAGGAACGCCACCCCGGCGGGCAGCTCCTCCGCGGTCACCACCTGCAGCCGCGGCCCGTCCACCGCGGCGTTCGCCCGCGGGATGTCCGGCAGCAGGTTGGCTTCGCCGAACCACCGTACGTCGTCGGGGTTGCACACCAGCACCGGCGAGCGGGTGGTCGGCCGCAGTACGCCGGCCGGACTCACCGGGGCTCGTAACAGGCTGTTGACCAGCGTCGACTTGCCCGCGCCGGTGGAGCCGCCGACCACCACCAGCATCGGGGCATCGATCCGGGCCAGCCGGGGCAGCAGGTAGTCGTCGAGCTGCGAGACCAGTACGCCGGTCTGCCGCTCCGCCTCGTCCGCCATCGGCAGCGCCAGCCCGAACCGGGTGTTAGCCAACGCCGTACGCAGCTGCAGCAGCGCCGCCGCCAGCACGCTCACCGGCGTCTCGGGGGCCGACTCGGCGATCTGGCTGGCGGCGGTGGCTGCCACCGCGGGCGCCGCCTCGCCGCCGTCCATGTCCTCGTCCGCGTGCTCCGCGTCTGCGGCCTGGTCACCGCCATCGTCACCGGCATCGTCGCCCGGCTCCGACCCGTCGTCGGCTGGCTGGTCGGCGTCCTCGCCTGGGTGCGCGGCCTCCACGGCCGCGTCCGGGCTGCCTTCGTCTGCCGGCTCGGGCGCTGGCGGATCGCCCTCGCCTGCCTGTTCGGGCGCTGCCGGATCACCCTCGGCCGGATCCTCGGCCGCGGGCTCGGTCTCCGCGGCGGAACCGCCGGCGTCCACAGGCTCCATACCGTCTGCAGCGGCGTCCGCGCCGGTTGCGTTACCGGCGTCCGCCGCGTCGCCGGCTCCATCGGCGTCCTCCGCCGGATCGGCTTCGGAGTCGGCTGCGGGATCCGGCCCCGAATCGGGGGCGGGATCCGGCTCGGGGTCGGAATCGGTCGCAGCGTCGACCGGCCGCGAGGGCTGCTCGTCGGCCTGCTCGGCTGCGTCCTGGGACCGGGTGTCCGCGCCGACGGTCGGTGGAGTTTCCGGCGTCGCCTGCGCGGCGTCGTGATCAGAATCCGGAGTCCCACCGTCCGGTCGCGCGACGCCCGTGTCCCCCTGCGTCGTCACCGCTTTAGCCTGCCCGATCCGCGAGCCGGCTACAACGCAGACACCCACTACGGTGTCGGTTGTCGACGCGTAAAGTAGGTATTTGCCGTATTTATCCGCTATCTACTTTGGTAGAGCATTCCGGGGTACGCCGTCCGCCCACCGCCGCCGACCGACGCGTCCACGTCGGCGCTCCCGTACCGGACTCCTGGAGATGTCCGACACGTACGGGTGTGAATGAGTCACGTCGCGTCACATGCAGGGTGGCTCCCGCGTTGTACGGGGTGACATAACCCGAGCAGGGAAGACGGTCATGGACGAGTTCTCACGCACTCTGCTTCCTGCCGCAGCCGAATCCGGGCTGTCCCTCACCACACTCAGCCGACACGCGCCGGTGCTGCGGCGCAACGTCGCCGACACCGACCCCGTACTGGTGGTCTCCCGAGCCGTACGGGCCGACCGGCCGGGGCACGGGGAGTTCGTCCTGCTGGTCTCCCAGGCGCGCGTGGTCGCGACCCGGGAAACCCGGATCCTGCGGCGGATCAAGCCGCACCTCGACGCCGGCGTACCGTCCCTGGTCAACGTGACCTGGGTGCCGGATCCGCGCGGCTCGATGGTCGAGTTGGCGTTCACGCTGGCCAGCACCCGGCACCGGTTCCTGATCACGGCACCGGATCGGCACCAGGTGTGGCGGCTCGACGCGCTGTTCGGGCAGACCTTCCTGCAGCCGCTCCAGCTCGCCTTCTAACCGTTAGTGCGGTGACCACGAACGTTCGCCGGACCTCTGGACGGGTTGTCGGAGGATGGTCTTGAGTCTGGCGGGCTCGGTTCGGCGGTGGTCGCTGAGGTAGATCTCGTGGTGGTGCCCGGACATTCGCAGGTTGTTGGCGGCGAGGTAATCGTGATGGAGCTTGGCGAGTACGGGTCCTTCGTCGTCGTACGGTCCGACGTGCAGGAGCTGGGCACTGGTCCCCTCGTGCAGGGTCTCGCGGCGGATGTCGGCGATCGTGGGTAGACCTTTCTTCGCCAGCGCGGCCTGTCTGGCGTCGTCGATGAGGTCGTCGGTGATCCAGTCGGGCTGGCTGATGAGCATGCGCCAGTGCCAGGCGTCCTTGGCGCGGGTGGTGAACACCTCCGGGCGGTCGGACCACCACAGCCCTTCGAGTGGTCCGACGACGAAGTCCCGGCCGAGGGCGGTTTTGCTGGTGAACTTGATCGTGTAGGCGACGGCGTAGAGCGCCTCGACGGCGCGGGCGTAATCGGCGCTGGTGTTGGGGTCGCCGCGACCGTCGACGGCGATGAACTGCTGTGTGGGCACGTCGACCAGCGCCCAGTCGGTGTTCCTTGGTGCGTAGCACTGCTTGAGTTCTCGTTTGACGTCATACCGGGTCATGGCCCGTCTTCCTTCTTGGCGGGCTGGTTGTTGCGAGATTGGGTGCCGAGTTCGGTCGCCCGGTAGGTGGCCAGCCATTGCTGTTCGGCGGCCAGTTGGCCCAGCGCGTAGTCGAAGATGGCGCGGACGAAATCGGGCATCTCGGGTTGGGCGTCGCGGGCCGCGCCGATAGCGGCGATCTTCTCGGTCAGGGCTGCCGCCCGCCGGTCGAGCGCGGCCCGAAGGCGCTCGGGCGCAATGACCGGTTGGTTGGCCAGACCGACCAGGAGGGGCGGGAACACCGGCCGGAGTTCGGCCACCGCCGCCTCGGCCGACCGTGCGCAGGCCCGGCGCCCCTCGGCCGTGGGTCCGTATACCCGGCGGGCCTTTCCCCGCGCTGGTCGCCGCGTGTCGATCTCGGTGATCAGGCCGCGGTCGCGGAGTCGGGCCAACAGGTAGTAGATCGAGCTGAAGCCGATCTCTGTCCACTCGCGCATGCCGCGGGTGCTGATGACGTCGTCCAGTTCGTAGCCGTGCCTTGGCTTCTCTACGAGCAGGCCGAGCAAAGTCAGCTCGGCAGGCGTCAGGTCGGCAACCATCGTTCTATTCTAGTACTAGAATAGAGCTGGCCCAACCACATGCCTTTGCTGTATGTGGTCAGGGCACTAGGGCAGCGGCGCGCCGCGGCGTACCCGACCCTTGGTCAGGAAGAACAGACCACCGGCGGCGAGTACGGCGGTGAGCGCGAGCCCGACGTACCCCCAGGTGCGTTGGTTGTCTCGCTGTTCGGCGTAGGTACGGCTCACCGCGCCGGTGACGGTCTGGTCGACGCACACGTCGTTCGGCGCCATGGTCTGCCGGCCGCACTTGACATCGCCGGCGATCTGGGTGATCCCGAGGTATCCGAAGAACAGTGCGAGGACCAGCATCACGATGCCGGTCCAGACTCCGATCCGCTGCACCGCGGCCCCTTCCGCTCGCTCGACCGCGGCAAGCCTTACACAGTCCGAACACTTTCGTTGCTACGGGGATGGCCGACGTCGAGCAGAATCCTCGTCATGAAGCTGACGGCGTACCAGAAGACGAGGGGTGTCGCCCGGCTGGTCGCGGGACTCGCGCTGGCCGCGGTGACGCTCGCCGGGCTCGCGGCCTGTGGCGGTGCGGCCGGTGACGCCGGGGCGGCGCGCGACGCGGTGCCCGGGATGGAGCTCAGCGCGGAGGAGGAGGCGCTGCTCGATCTGGGGTACGACGCGACCGAGATCGCGCCCGGCCCGGCCAGCTCGGCGAGCGCCGACGGACCGAAGCGGGACCGGCACGGGCACCGCAAGATCGGCAAGCGGGTGCTGCACGGCGAGCTGGTCATCTCGACCAAGAAGGGTCCCCAGACGATCCTGCTGCAGCGCGGCACCATCACCGCGATCGACGGCGACTCGATGACGGTGAAATCCGCCGACGGCCACACCGTGACCTGGACCTTCGCCAAGAACCTGCGGGTGATCGAGCGCCGCAAGACCGTCAACGGCGACGCGCTCAAGGTGGGCGAGAAGATCGGCGTGGTCGGCGGCAAGACCGGCGACGGCGGCGCGGCCCGGCTGATCCTGATCGACACGGCCTGACCCCATTCCTGCCGGTACGCTCCGCTCACACGCCCGAGCAGAGCGGGGTACCGAGCATGATGGACGAGGTCGACCGGCGGATCATCGCGATCCTCGGCGCGGACGCGCGCGCGTCGTACGCCGAGATCGGTACGCAGGTCGCGCTGTCCGCGCCGGCGGTGAAGCGCCGGGTGGACCGGCTGCGTACCGCCGGGGTGATCCGGGGCTTCACCGCCGTGGTCGACCCGGCGGCGATCGGCTGGACCACGGAGGCGTTCGTGGAGCTGTTCTGCACCGGGCGTACCACCCCGGCGCAGATCGCCGACGCGGCGCGGCGGCATCCGGAGGTGGTGGGCGCGTACACCGTCTCGGGCGGGGCGGACGCGCTGGTGCACCTGCGGGCCGCCGACATCGGCCACCTGGAGCAGGCGCTGGAGCGGCTGCGCGCCGAGCCGTTCGTCACCCAGACCCAGTCCATGATCGTGCTGTCCCGGCTGGTGGAGCGCAGCCTGCACCCCGGCGAAGCCCCGCCAGGCTAGCCCCTGATCCGGGCTGAGCGGCGTGTCCCACGGATGGGACCCGGCGGATACCCGCCAGTGATCCGCAGGACACGCCCTTACGGTGTCAGCAACTCCAGACGTAGGTGCTCGGGCCGGAGCGCCAGAAGGACTCTTTGTTGGTGCCGTTGTACCAGTAGAACTTCGCCTTCACGCGGTGGTAGCCGGGGGAGCAGGAGGCGATCTGGGTGCCGGCCCAGTCCTTGCTGTCGTGGTAGCCGTCGTGGTCGGCGCGATCCGAGCCGGCGACGTCGTACCACGTGCCGTTGGCGTACCTCTGAAGTCGGATGCCGTTCACGGCGACGGAGGCGTAACCGTAGTAGCCGTTGTCCTCGATGAAGGCCGAGCCTTTCAGGTATCCGCCGGACTTGTACGGGGCGTTGACACAACGCCTGACGTCAAACTTGTTGGTGTAGCAGCTCGATTCACCGGCACTCGCCGGCCCCACCGCCATCATTGTCCCGACGGCCACTATCAGTGTCGTCGCGATACCGGTGAGTGAGATGCCTATCTTGGTGCGCTTCCGCATGTGAACCTCCGGGCCACTGGCTGATCGATGTTGGCCCGGGCATTGAAGCCGGCCGCGCTCTCACTCCGCTCACACGCCCCTCTCACCGGGTGCGCTCGCCCGTCCTGGCGCCAGGGCGCCGCGACAGGGCATTCTGCGGTGACACCACAACCTCGAGGAGTACGCGATGACGTCAGGTACGAAGACCGTTGTCCGGGTCGGTGACCAGGAGCTGGACCCGAGCGGCCTGGCCCAGACGCCGTGACGCCGCCTCCGCCCCGTACGCCGGTGCAGCGCAAGCAGGACACGCTGCACCGGCTCGTACACGACATCGACTGCTGGGTCGCCTCTGCCGGCTCCGGCGACGGCCTGCCCTATCTGGTGCCGCTGTCGTTCCTGTGGCACGGCGGCACGGTGCTGATCGCCACTCCGGCGGCGAGCCCGACCGGCCGCAACCTGCGGGCCACCGGCCGGGCGCGCGTGGGGATCGGGCCGACCCGGGACGTGGTCCTGATCGAGGGCGCCGTCGAGGCGCTGGAGCCGGCGGAGCTCACCGACGAGCTGGGCGACGAGTTCGCCGACAAGACCGGCTTCGACCCGCGCGAGCTGACCACGGCGTACCTGTACTTCCGGATCACGCCGCGGCGGATCCAGGCCTGGCGGGAAGCCAACGAACTCCCCGGCCGCGACCTGATGCGCGACGGCCACTGGCTGGTGCAGGACTCGGCCTAGGCGGCCGAGTTGCCCTGCAGGGCGCGTAGCGCCCGCGTCGCGGCGTCGCCATGACCTCGCCTCCGGCGCCCGCGCGGTGCGGTCGTCGCAAGCGGTGGCCGCTCGCTAGCGGCCCGGGGCTTCTCCGGCCGCCGCAACGTACCGACATGTAGATCTTGGTAGTTAAGTGTCAGATTCGAACAACT
>JBOGDF010000154.1:0-12568 GCA_050701635.1 Micromonosporaceae bacterium
GGTCGTTGACCGTCGCGTTGAACGTGTCGATCCGCTTCATCCGCGGCCACGCGCGGCGCGCCAGCGCCAGATTCTCCAGCTTCACCACGGTGCCGAGCCGGTGTCCGCGGTGGTCCGGGCGTACCAGAGTGATCTGCTGCCAGACGTGCTCCACCGACTCGCCGGCGAGCCCCAGCGTGGTCCAGGCGACCACCTGCCCGGTCGCGTCGTGCCGGGCCGCGGTGTGCAGCCGGGGCCAGCCGCGCAGCGCGATCGCCGCCTCGATCGCGCGGAGTTGCGCGACGTCGACGTTCTCCGGCTCCCACGCCAGCTCGCCCATCGGGGCCTCGCCGATGAAGGAGCTCTCCAGCGCCGCGATGTCGGCGACCGCGTCGTCCGGCGCCCGGTCGCTCCATCGCACCAGCGAGTAGCCGTCCGCGTACGTCCAGGACTCGGCGAGCGCCGCGTCGAGCGCGGGTGTGTCCACATCGGACAGCAGCAGGCGGCGGCGTACCTCCTCGAGTGCGCGGGTGGCGCCCAGCAGGGCGGCGAAGGCCGAACCGGCGGCGGAACGGGCCACGTCGCCGCCCGGTAGCGACTCCAGCGACTCGAACGCCAGCCGCTTACGACCCGCCTCGCGGGTACGTTGCACGGCGTGGCCGAACAGCGCCGTACCCACGCCACGGCGCCGGTACGCCGGGTGCACGGTCAGCTCGAGCCAGGCGTTGTCGAGGTTGTCGAGCAGCGGCATGCCGAGACTGGCGACACCCAGGATGGTGTCGCCGTCCCGGGCGATCCAGTTCTCTTCGAGGTTGCCGGGCCAGCCGTGCTCGAGCCCGGCGAAGGTCGCCTGGCGCGACGGCGCCGGCAGCTCCGGAGTGTCGGCGGCGGCCGCCTGGCGCAGTACGCCGAGCCACCCTGGTACGCCGTCGCCGTGTCCGGCAGTCGTTCGATGTCCACGTGCCGAGGGTCCGCTTGTCGACAGCGCGGCGCGACTGATTTTCCTAGGCTGGCCACCAGGAGGCGCCGGGGTCCCGGACGAAACGCCCCAGAAATTGGTCGAGAGGACGCACGCGACAACACCGAAGTTGGTGCCGTACTAGGTCGCACACACCGTGATGTGTGGACTGCGTAGCGTCCTCCCGCACGGCACATCTTGCGTGCTCAAATCGCTCTCGTCAAGTCCTGTCTCGGGATACGCGCTGGTACTCGCGAGTAGCTCCCAAATCGGTCCAATTGCCCCGGCCCAATGCGAGCCGTACTCGCGTCAGGGCGGCGGGTCAGCCGAGCAGACCGGCGGTCTTCGCCGCGCGCAACGACGGCTTGATCTCGTACGTGGGGCCGGCGCCGGTGACCGCGTCGAGCGTCTTGAGGCCCTCGCCGGTGTTGTAGATGACGGTCTCCGCGGCCGGGTCGAGCTTGCCGCTCGCGAGCAGCTTGCGAACAGTCGCGACCACCACACCGCCGGCGGTCTCGGCAAATACTCCGGTGGTACGCGCCAGCAGCCGGATACCGTCCCGGATCTCGTCGTCGTCCACGTGATCCATCCAGCCGCCGCTGCGCGTGACCGACTCGAGCGCATACGGGCCGGCCGCCGGGTTGCCGATGTTGAGCGACTTGGCGATCCCGGTCGGCTTCACCGGCTGAATCTCGTCGGTGCCGGCATGCAGCGCGGTCGCGATCGGTGCGCAGCCGGAGGACTGGGCGCCGAAGATCCGGCAGCCGCCCGATCCGCCCGCCGCAGCGCCGGCGGCCAGACCCGGCTCGACCAGCCCGGTCTCGACCAGCTCGCCGAACGCCCGGTCGATCTTGGTGAGCAGCTCGCCGGAGGCCATCGGGATCACCACCTGCTCGGGGATCCGCCAGCCGAGCTGCTCGGCGACCTCGTACCCGAGGGTCTTGGAGCCCTCGGCGTAGTACGGCCGTACGTTCACGTTGACGAACGCGGTCTTCTCGAACTCGTCGGTCTCGGTGAGCTCCTGGCAGAGCCGGTTCACGTCGTCGTAGCTGCCCTCGATGGCGACCACGTCGCCGCCGTACACCGCGGTGGTGACCACCTTGCCGATCTCCAGGTCGTACGGGATGAAGACCATGCTCGGTACGCCGGCCCGCGCGGCGTGGGCGGCGACGGAGTTGGCGAGGTTGCCGGTCGAGGCGCAGGCGTACCGGGTGAAGCCGAGGCCGGCGGCGGCGGTGAGCGCCACCGAGACCACGCGGTCCTTGAACGAGTGGGTCGGGTTCGCCGAGTCGTCCTTCACCCACAGCGTCTTCATGCCCAGCTCGCGCGCCAGCTCGTCGGCGCGGATCAGCGGCGTCATGCCCGGGTTGACGCTCACCCGGGTGGCGCGGTCCTGCCCGGCCGGCAGCAGCCCGGCGTACCGCCAGATGTTGTACGGGCCCGCGGCGATCTGCTCCCGGGTGACCTGAGCCAGCAGGTCGGTGTGGTAGCCGATCTCCAGCGGGCCGAAACACTCGTAACAGGCGTGCTGCGCGGCGAGCGGGTACTCCGCGCCGCAGGCGCGACAGACCAACGCGCGGGCGGGGTTGGGGGCGACGGTGGGTAGCTCGACGGCGAGCGAGGTCATGCGAGGAATCCCCTCATCTGTCCCGCGCGCCCAGTGCGTCGCGGGCCGGAATTGGCACCTGTCGCTTTGATGCGATGGTTGCCGGGGCTTCGCCGGGCCGGTCCCTCTGCCCCTCTGGATGAGTCGTGCTGTGACGAGTCTATGAATCCGCGCCGGTTACCGGAACCCGCCGTGACCCAGATCCCACCACCGTGGAGCGGTTCGTAGCCCTCTCGACAGATTCGTACCCTTTGATATGATTCACCGGATTAAAGATGGTCCGCGATTTACATCACGGAAACGCTGACCTCACCGTGCGGCAATGGATCGCCGGTGCCATGGTGAATCATGCATCCCGCAGCGAAGCAGTGGCTCTCCGGCCGTACCTCCCACGCGGAGGACTGGCCGGTCGACCTGCTGCGTACCCGGAAATCCACCACCGGAATCAGCGTGGTGCTGCCCGCCCTGAACGAAGCAGACACGGTCGGGGGCATCGTCGAACAGATCGGCGAGTTCGCCGCGCGTACCGGGCTGGTGGACGAGATCGTCGTGATGGACTCCGGCTCCACCGACGCCACGGCGGAGGTCGCCACCGCGGCCGGGGCCACGGTGTGCCACCGCGACGACGTACTCCCGGAATTCGGGTCCCGGCCCGGCAAGGGTGAGGTGCTCTGGAAGTCGCTCGCGGTCACCAAGGGCGATGTCCTGGTGTACGTGGACGCCGACCTGACCAACTTCGGCGAGCACTACCTGACCGGGCTGCTCGGGCCGCTGCTCACCGACCCCGACGTGATGCTGGTGAAGGGCTTCTACGACCGGCCGCTGAAAGGCGGCGCCGGCCCGACCCCCGAGGGCGGTGGCCGGGTCACCGAGCTGATGGCGCGTCCGCTGCTCAACTCCTTCTTCCCCGAGCTGGCCGGCGTGGTGCAACCCCTCGGCGGGGAGTACGCCGGCCGCCGTACGTTGCTGGAGCGGATCCCGTTCGCCGCCGGGTACGGGGTCGAGATCGCGATGCTGATCGACTCACTGCGGCTGTGCGGGCTCGACGCGATCGCCCAGGTCGACCTCGACCACCGCGCGCACACCCACCAGAACACCGCCGCGCTGGGCCGGATGTCGGCGACGATCCTGCACGCCGTACTGCGCCGGGTGGGGCGTAAGAGTCCACTGTGGACGGAGTTCACGCAGTTCCAGCGCGCCCACAACGAGCTCGGCGTGGAACCCGTCGACCACGAGGTCACCTGGCCCGACCGCCCCCCGATGGCCAGCATCCCCACCTACGCCGAAGCGCTCTGACCGCTCCCAGGCGCACGCTGGCGGCGTTCTCGGTCGCTTGTGTGACCTCCCGGCCACACGGCGCTCCCTGCGGCCTTGCCAGCGCACACCTGGAAGCGGTCAGCTGGTTACGTCCTTTTTGAGGAATTTCCACCAGGCGAGGGCGAAGAAGATTGCGGTGTACGCCAGCGCACCGAGGGCGCCTCGTACCATGTCGTCGGTCTGGGCGGGCGTGGAGAGCAGGCCGATCCAGGCGTACGCGTAGCGGGTGGGGAGCAGGTCGCGGATGTCGCCGAGTGCGGTGATCGCGTCCAGGATGTTCGACATGATGTGCAGGAACACCGCGCCGCCGACCGCGCCCAGCGGGGCGTCGGTGGAGACCGACAGCAGGAACGCCAGCCCCGCCACCGGCAGCAGCATCACGGCGATGTAGCCGGCGGCGAACAGCACCCGCCACAGCCCCTCGATCGCCGACACCTCACCGCCGATCGACGCCCGTAGCGGCTCCCAGCCGAACGCGATGGTGCCGACCGCGAGACAGGTGGCGACCAGTACGACGATCGAGATCGCGGAGTACACCAGGCCGACGGTCAGCTTCACTCCGAGCAGCCGCCCGCGCGGCACCGGTATGGCCATCAGGTACCGCAGGCTCCCCCAACTCGCCTCGCTGGCGATGGTGTCGCCGCAGAACAGCGCCACCACGACCACCAGCAGGAACGTGGTCGAGACCATCAGCGCGAACATCGTGAAGTTGGCGGCGCCGCCGGTGGCCAGGTCGACCAGCCCGAAGCCGCCGTTGTCGGAGTCGCGCTCGCCGGACTGCGGGCCGAACTCGAACGCCAGCACCATCACGATCGGCAGCACCATCAGCAACAGCAACGTCAGCTGGGTACGCCGACGGGTGAGCTGCCGGCGGAACTCCGTACCAAAGGAAAGGGTTCTGGTGTAGCGGTAGCCGGTCGCGGCACCGTCCTGAAGCAGAGTCATCGTTCACTCCCTGGGCCGTCTCCGGATACGAGGGTGAGGAAGGCGTCCTCCAGGCGGCGCCGGGGCACCACCCGTTGCACCCCGACCCCGGCGGTGACCAGCGCTTTCACCGCTTCCGCGCGGGGCGTGCCGTTCAGATCGGCGACCAGCTGGGCGCCGTCGCGTCCGACGTCGTTGATGCCGTCGAGCGCCCGCAGCGCGCGCTCCCCGGCGTCCAGGTCGGTGACGTCGAACAGCGTGGTCGGCGATTCGCCCACGATGTCGTCCACCGGTCCGGAGGCGACCAGTGCGCCGCGGTGCACCACCACCACGTGGGTGCAGGTCTGCTCCACCTCGGCGAGCAGGTGGGACGAGACCAGCACCGCCCGCCGGTCGTCGGCGTAGTCGCGCAGCACCCGGCGCATCTCCGCGATCTGCGGCGGGTCGAGGCCGTCCGTCGGCTCGTCCAGCACCAGCAGCTCCGGCAGCCCGAGCATCGCCTGCGCGATCGCCAGCCGCTGCTTCATGCCGTGGCTGTAGGTACGGACCTTGCGGTGTACGGAGGAGCCCAGGCCGGCGATCCGCAGCACCTCGTCGAGCTGGGCGTCCGCGATGGGACGGCCGGTAGCCTGCCAGAACAGCTTCAGGTTGTCCACACCGGACAGGTGCGGCAGGAATCCGGGGCCCTCGACCAGGGCGCCCAGCCGGGACAGCACCGGCGCGCCGGGTGTCAGCCGGTGGCCGAACACCAGCGCGTCGCCCGCCGTGGGCTGGATCAGGCCGAGCAGCGTACGCAGGGTGGTGGTCTTGCCGGCGCCGTTCGGGCCGAGCAGACCGACCACCTGGCCGCGTTGCACGGTGAAGTCCACTGTGGACACGGCGACGAAGCCGTCGGCGTACTCCTTGCGGAGCTCGCGTACCACCAGCGGGACGTCGGCGTACTCGGCGATCACGCTGCGGTCGGAGCGGCGGTGCCGCCAGCGTCCGATCAGCACCGCGACCAGGGTGCCGAGCAGCAGCGTCGCCACCAGCCCTACCAGCACCCAGCGCAGTACGGCGGCCGGGCTCGGCAGCGGCTCGTTCTCCACCCGGGGCAGGCTGACCGCCGGGTCGCCGATCCCCACCGTGTAGACGGCCGGCTCGGTCGGCGTGGTGTACGCCTGGTCCGAGCTGGCCACCACCACCAGCAACCGGTGGCCGGTCTCGAACCGGTGCACGATCCCCGGCAGCGTCACCGTCACCGGCTTCGCGTCGGCGATGTCGTCGGGGAGGTCGGTGAGCCGTACCGGGGCGACCAGGCCGTTGGGCAGCGTGGCGCCGCCGGACGGGCTCAGGTCGTACAGCTTGACGAACAGGACCGCCTCGCCGGTCGGTGAGGCGGCCTTGATGGAGACGGACGGCGTACCGGCGACGTCCACGGGTTCGGCCAACGGCGCGGACAGGTAGCGGGCGTGCTGGCCGGGCAGGTCCGCGGTCAGGCCGGACGCCACGCCGGACAGGCCGCCCAGGCCGGGCAGCGACGACAGCGCCGCCGGGGTGCCGTCCGGCGGGTTCGCGATCGGCTGCGGCGGGCCGGTCAGCGTGGTGGCGTACGGGGTGCGGTCGCCGGTCAGCCCCGGATACGCGTCGGCGACGTACCCGGTGGTGGCCAGGCCGCGGGTGTTGGCGTCCACCCCGGTGGCCCGGCTGTACGTGAAGCCGCCGCCCGGCGCGTCCCCGTTGCCCTTCAGGTAGTGGTCCAGCCACTGCAGCGACAGGTACTTCACGCGGTCCTCGTCGGCGGCCGACGGGGGCCCGTCGTGACCGCCGGAGAACCAGGCGACGCGTACCGGGGCGTGGGTGATGCCGCGCGCGTTGGCGTCCGCCTCGGCCAGCGGGAACAGGCTGTCGGCCAGCCCCTGCACCAGCAGGGTGGGAGCTTTGATCTTGTCGAGTACGCCCGCCGGGCTGCTCGCCGTGAACAGCTCGATCGCCTCCGGGGTGGCCCGCCCGGTGGTCGCGATCTGCAGGTACGCCTGGCACACCTGGGGCGCGAACCGCCCACACGCCGGATTCGGTACGTCGCCCGGCGCGCGCCCGGCGCTGCTGGAGCCTGGTGCGGCGCCTAAGCCGGGCGCTGTGCCGGAGCCGTTGTCTGGCGCAGTGCCTGAGCCGGAGCCGTTCCCCGAGCCTGGGCCGGTGCCGGCGGGTCCGCCGCCGGTGAGCGCGCCGAGGCCGGCGGGCATACCGCTGCCGGTGCCGAAGAACAGGCCCGCCCAGGCGCGCTTGAACACGCCCGTGGCCGGGCCGGCGCCGGTCGCCTCGGGCAGGAACGCGCCGCCCAGGTCATGCCAGGTCGCCTGCGGCACGATGGCGTCCACCCGGTCGTCGTGGCCGGCGAGCAGCAACGACAGTGCGCCGCCGTACGAGGCTCCCATCGCCGCCACCCGGGGATCGCCGGCGCCGTCGGTGAGCACCTCGTCGCGGGTCGCCAGCCAGTCGAGCAGGCGCTGCGCGTCGGCGACCTCGTACTCGGCCGCGTTGAGGTGGATCCGGCCGGTGGACCGCCCGAACCCCCGCGCGGTGTACGTGAGCACCACGTACCCCTGGCCGGCCAGCTCCTGCGCGGTCTCGGTGACGCTGTCCTTGGTGCCGCCGAAGCCGTGCGCCAGCAGCACCGCCGGCGCCGGGCCGGCGGTCTCCGGTACGTACAGCGTGGTGTCGAGCTGGGCCGGCTCACCGTCGGGCGTCGCGCCGGGGAGCATGCGCTCCTCGGTGCGGTAGTCGACGGTGCCGTCGGCGGCGTACCAGACGATCAGGCCCGCGGTCAGCAGCAACGCCGCGAGCAGCGCGAACAGCCGCCCCGGGGAGCGCCGGAGCCGGCCGTACCAAGTCCTCACCATGCGGCAACCGTACGTCCGTGTCCTGTGGCGATCCTGAGCGCTGGCGGAATCCCGATACCCTGTCCTGGGCATTGATCCACGACGTACGGGGGCCAGCGTGCAGCAACCGGACAGCTGGCGGTCTGCGGCGCTGCCGCCGGTCCGTCCGAAGATCAGGGTGCCGTGGCCGGTGTGGCTGCTGGTCGGCACCATCGTGGTGTCGTTCTGCATGGGTGTGATGGGGCCGCCGATCGCCCTGATCGCCGCCGGCGCCTCCTCGCCCGCGCGTGGGTCGGACGAGCCTGAGAACGCCCCGGACGACCTGTGCGCGGTGATCGACAAGGACGCGCTGGCGTACGCCGTGCCGGCGCCGTCGGTGACCCGCTCCGAGGCCGACAACGACTACAACTACACGCGGTATGCGTACTGCGACGTCGAGACGGACGAAGACGCGGCCACCTCGACCGCCCGAGCGAGTCTGTACGTCGAGCTGGAGCGCCACGGAGCGTTCCTGGACGACAGCGCGCCGATGCACGCCCGGGAAGAGTTCGCCTGGTCCAAGGAGTACGAGCTCGACCACGGCGAAGGCGTGCTCGACATCGAGGGCGTGGGCGATTCCGCGTGGGTCGTCTTCGACTCCGACACCGGCGACGGTGACGCCGCCGTCGAGCTCGAGGTGCTGGTCGGCGCGGACACCCTCAACCTGCACTACCTGTCCTCCCCGGCCACCAACGACATGGCGCTCGCCGCGGTCGTCACGGTGGCGAAGAGCCTGGTCAAAGGACTGAAGCGATGACCGAGCAGCCACCGCGGCCAGAATCATCCGGCGGGACGGACGAGCCGAGCCCGTGGGCCCGACCCAGCGAGGAGCCGCTGCGGGCCTGGTCAGACCAGCCTCGGGTGGAGCGGCAGCACGCCTTCGCCTCGATGTCCGACGAGGAGTCCGAGACCACGCCGGCTTCGGAGTCGGAGCCGCCGGCGCCTGAACCCGAGCCGGCTTCTGAAGCCGAGCCGGCTTCTCCGGCCGCGGCTGCGGCTGCGGCGGTGGGCGGCGCCGCGGCGGTCGGTGGGTCGCCGCCGACCAGCGACTCGTCCGTCAGTGACTCGCCGGCGGTCAGCGCTTCGCCGTTCAGCAGCGCGTCGCCGTACGGCGGGGCACCGGGGGCGCCCGGGACCCTAGCGGCGCCGGGAGCACCCGGGACGCCGCAGTACAAGCTGATCTCCTGGCTCTCGATCGGCGCTGCGCTCATCGTGTTCCTGTGCTGCGGGGTGACCCCGACGCTGGTGACGGTATTCGGGCCGGACGGCGGAAACGACCGCGGCGGCTCCGGGGCCGGCGAGGGCACCCCGATACCGCGCGGCGTACCGACTCCGGTGCCCTCGCTCACCGGCTCGCCGTTCGCCTCGGCGTCGCCGGTGGAGCCGCCGGCGAAGCTGCGTGACGTGAAGCCGGTGTCGGTGGTCGGGCCGACCTGGCAGACCGGGGAGAAGACGTACACGTTCGCGTTCCAGGGAGTGCCGTTCGCGTTCCGGGGCGGCGCGGACTGGGGCTGCATGGCGGGCACCTGGGAGACCGACGAGGGCGAGGAGATCGAGGGCGTCGCCTGGCGCTGCATCGACGAGTCGAAGGGGTCGAGCGCGGCCCGCATCGACCTCCTGGTACGCCGCTGCACCCAGGGCTGCTCCGGATCCGAGCGGTCGAAGCTGGACACCGACTGGCTCGACGAAGCGGTCACGTACCAGCGTCGCGACGCCACCACCCGGTACGCCGAGGAAACCCGCGACGGCGCGTACCTGCTGACGGTGAGCCACTACTTCCCGGAACAGCCCGGCGGCAAGCTGGGCTGGCACGTCGGGCTCAGCGTCAAGTGCAAGCCGATCCACAAGGCCACCTGCCAGAAGGTGGTCAACGACATCCGTACCCAGAGCGGCTGACCCGCCGCGCCCGCACGACTGTGGCTAGCGCTCGTGGCCACCCGGGAGGCGGCGGGCGCGGGACCGACTGGCGCGTAGCCGGCGCAGCCGCTTGACCAGCATCGGGTCGTACGCCAGCGCCTCCGTACGGTCGAGCAGGCGGTTGAGCAGCTGGTAGTAGCGGGTGGCGGAGAGCCCGAACTCGTCGCGGATCGCCTGCTCCTTCGACCCGGCATGGCGCCACCACCGCCGCTCGAAGTCGAGGATCCCGACCTCCCGCTCCGACAGCTCCTCGGCTGGCTCGCCGGCCGGCTCGGGAGCCGGTGCCGACTCCGGGGCAGGCGCGGGGCGCGGGACGGGATGCGAGGCCGGCACGATCGGCGAGGTGATCGGTAGCGCGGCTACCGGAGGCGGGGTGTCCATCTGACTCCAACTGCGACTGTCCACGGGCGACACAGTGAAGCACAGGCGTACGACACCCTCGTACCCCCGGAAAGGTCTTCAGACCCGGGTGATGGTGACGCCGACCTCGGCGAACGGCGCGATCACCTCGTCAGAGGCTCCGTTGTCGGTGATCAAGGTCTCGATCCGGTCCACCGGGCAGATCCGGGCGAACGCGTGTTTGCCCAGCTTCGAGCTGTCGGCGAGCACCACCACGCGTCGGGCGCGGGCCGCCATCAGACCGTTGATCGCCGCCTCACCCTCGTGGTGGGCGGCGGCGCCCAGGGTCACGTCGACCGCGTCCACACCGAGGAACGCGATGTCCAGGGTGAGCTCCCGCAGTACGCCGGTGGCCAGCGGTCCGATCAGCTCGAACGACTGCGGCCGGATCACGCCGCCGGTCACCACGATCTTCACGTGCGGCCGCACGATCAGCTCGTTGGCGATGTTCAGCGCGTTGGTGACGATGGTCAGCGCGCTGCCGTCGGTGTTGCTGACCAGGTCGGGGCGGGTGGCCAGGGCACGCGCCACCTCGGTGGTGGTGGTGCCGCCGTTCATCCCGACCACCAGCCCGGGTGTGACCATCGCCGCAGCGGCCTGCCCGACGCGTTGCTTCTCGCCCGCGTGCTTGGCGGACTTGTAGCGCAGCGGGAGGTCGTACGACACGGTGTTGGCGACCGCGCCGCCCCGCGTACGGGTGATCATCTGTTGTTGGGCAAGTTGGTCGAAATCCCGGCGAACCGTCGCCTGGGAGACGGCGAGCCGTTCCGCCGCCTCCTCGACGCTGATCCGGCCGTCGTCGGCCAGGATCTCGAGCAGTGTGTTCCAACGTCCGTACCGGTCCAAGACCCCTCCGTACGCCGTCGCCAGCCGCTAACGGGTGGCGCCCCATTGGCAATCATCCACCCTGCCGTGCACAATCATGCGCGAAAGATGGGTAGAACGTCGAGTACCCATGCGCAAAGTCCGCCGAAATACGCCCGCATGCACGCGCGGGCCATCCTGAGGAGCCGCATGTCGCACGCCGCTTCCGAGATCGCGTCCCAGCCGGAGTGCTGGCGCCGCGCCGCCGCGCTCACCGCGTCCGGCCAGCTCACCGGACTTCCGCGACCCGGCGAGCGGGTGGCGATCGCCGGCTGCGGCACCTCGTGGTTCATCGCGCAAAGTTACGCGGCCCGCCGCGAGTCGATGGGGCTGGGTGAGAGCGACGCCTTCGCCGCCTCCGAGATGCCCCCCGACCGCCGGTACGACCGGGTGCTCGCGATCACCCGCTCCGGCACCACCACCGAAGTGCTGGAGCTGCTGACCCGGCTGCCCAGCGGGACTCCGACCGTGGTGATCACCGGCACCGCCGACTCGCCGGTGATCCCGCTCGCCGGGGACACCATCCTGCTGGACTGGGCCGACGAGAAGTCCGTGGTGCAGACCCGGTTCGCCACCGCCACCCTCGCGCTGCTGCGCGCCCACCTCGGCGAAGACCTGACGGCGGCGATCGCCGACGCCGAGCGGGCGCTGGCCGATCCGCTGCCGGTGGACCCGGCCACCCTGGAACAGGTCACGTTCCTGGGTCAGGGCTGGACCACCGGGCTGGCCAACGAGGCCGCGTTGAAGCTGCGCGAGGCGGCGACGTTCTGGACCGAGGCGTACCCGGCGATGGACTACCGGCACGGCCCGATCAGCATCGCC
This sequence comes from Micromonosporaceae bacterium, assembly GCA_050701635.1. GTDB lineage: Bacteria > Actinomycetota > Actinomycetes > Mycobacteriales > Micromonosporaceae > WHSM01. The sequence continues at coordinate 11,687 of JBOGDF010000154.1, forward strand.
GAGCCCGGCCGCGCGGTCTGGTCCTTCGGTACGCCGCCCGAAGGGCTGGCCGACGACGTGGCGGCCACCGGCGCCAGCTTCGTCCACGACGACCTGGACCCGATGGCCGACCTGGTACGCGCCCAGCGGCTCGCCCTCGCGCTCGCCGAGCACCGCGGCCTGGACATCGACAGCCCGCGCCACCTGACCCGCTCCGTCGTGCTGGACTGAGGCCATGAGCGGTCCGGGCACGAGCGGGGCTGATGTCGTGGTCGCCATCGACGTGGGCGGCACCGTGACCAAGTGCGCCCTGGTGGGCGCCGGCGACCACGCGGTCAAGCACGCCGAACGGCACCCCACCGGCGCCTCGGACGGCACCGACGCGGTGGTCGCCCGGCTGCTGTCGCTCGCCGAGGGGCTCACCGACCGGGCCCGCGGGCTGGGGCTGACGCCGCGTGCGGTCGGGCTGGTGGTGCCGGGGATCGTGGACGAGGCGCGCGGCATGGCGGCGTACGCCGCCAACCTGGGCTGGCTGGACCTCCCGCTGCGCGACCTCGCCGCCCAGCGCACCGGGCTGCCCACGGTGCTGGGGCACGACGTACGGGCCGGGGGGCTCGCCGAGGCCAGGCTGGGCGCCGGGCGGGGCGTCGCGCAGCTGCTCTTCGTACCGATCGGCACCGGGATCGCCGGAGCGCACGTGGTCGCCGGTCACCCGGCGTCCGGCGCTCACGGCGCTGCCTGCGAGCTGGGCCATGTGGTGGTACGCCCGTCAGGCCGGCCCTGCGGCTGCGGCCGCCGCGGCTGCCTGGAGGCCGAAGCGTCCGCCCGTGCCGTCGCCGACCGCTACGCCGAACTGACCGCGGCAGCCGAGCCCGGCGCGGCCGCGGCGGCGCGGGCCGGTGC
>JBOGDF010000155.1:0-12524 GCA_050701635.1 Micromonosporaceae bacterium
GGACGCTCCGGCCCCCGCCGCGGGGACGCCGCCGAGCCGGCGCCCGAGGTGACCGCCACCGCGGTGGAGGCCACCCCGACCGAGGCGCCGACCGAGACTGCTCCGGCTGAAAAGCAGGAGGGCTGAAGCGATGTTGATGCCACGTAAGCCCCCGAAGGGCTTCCGGAAGCCACACTCGCCCAAGCGGAGTGGCCGCGCCAAGGGCGGCGTACGCGTCACCTTCGGCGAGTACGGCATCCAGGCCCTGGAGCCGGCGTACGTCACCAACCGGCAGATCGAGGCCGCACGTATCGCCATGACGCGGCACATCAAGCGTGGTGGCAAGGTGTGGATCACGATCTTCCCGGACCAGGCGCTGACCAAGAAGCCCGCCGAGACCCGGATGGGTTCCGGCAAGGGCACCCCGGAGTGGTGGGTGGCCAACGTGAAGCCTGGCCGCGTGATGTTCGAGCTCTCGTTCCCGAACGAGACCATCGCTCGCGAGGCCCTGACCCGTGCGATCCACAAGCTTCCGATGAAGTGCCGGATCGTCAAGCGTGAAGTGGGTGAAGCCTGATGCCAGCAGGCGTGACCGCCACGGAGCTGCGGGAACTCGGCGAGGAAGAACTGACCGCCCGGCTGAAGGAAGCCAAGGCGGAGCTGTTCAACCTCCGGGTCCAGTCAGCGACGGGGCAGATGGACAACAACAGGCGGCTGCAGACCGTACGTCGGGACATCGCCCGGATCTACACGATCATGCGTGAGCGTGAGCTCGGGCTCTCCGCCGCGCCGAGTGAGGTTGCATGATGACTGAGCAAACTGAGCAGGCTGCTGAGGTCCGCGGTCGCCGCAAGGTGCGCGAGGGCTACGTGGTCAGCGACAAGATGGACAAGACCGTTGTCGTCGAGGTCTCCGACCGGGTGAAGCACTCGCTGTACGGCAAGGTGCTGCGCCGTACCAGCAAGTTGAAGGCGCACGACGAGAACAACCAGTGCGGCATCGGCGACCACGTACTCCTGATGGAGACGCGGCCGCTGTCTGCCACCAAGCGCTGGCGCGTCGTGGAGATCATCGAAAAGGCCAAGTAGGTAGGTTCCGCCAGGCTCGGCTCGCGCGAGGCGAGAAGCCACGTGACCGAGAACCAGCAGACACACAGGAGTTGACGTGATCCAGCAGGAGTCGCGACTGCGCGTCGCCGACAACACGGGTGCGAGGGAGATCCTCTGCATCCGGGTGCTCGGTGGCTCCGGTCGGCGCTACGCGAGCATCGGCGACGTCATCGTCGCCACCGTCAAGGACGCGATTCCCGGCGCGGGCGTGAAGAAGGGCGACGTCGTACGGGCGGTCGTCGTACGCACCGCGAAGGAGCGCCGGCGGCCGGACGGCTCGTACATCCGCTTCGACGAGAACGCGGCGGTGATCCTCAGGGAGGGCACCGGTGAGCCTCGGGGGACCCGGATCTTCGGCCCGGTGGGCCGCGAGCTGCGGGACAAGCGCTTCATGAAGATCATCTCACTGGCACCGGAGGTGCTCTGAAGTGAGCGAGCGTCAGCGAGTGAACCGTCGAGCACAGCAGGACCCGCTTCGCGGCGGCTCCGACCGGAGGGAGGAGGCGCAGTGAAGGTCAAGAAGGGCGACACGGTCCTCGTCATCGCCGGCAAGGACAAGGGCGCGCGCGGCAAGGTGATCGCGGCGTACCCGCGTACCAACAAAGTGCTGGTCGAGGGCGTGAACCGGATCAAGAAGCACACCCGGATCCAGACCACCCAGCGCGGCTCGAAGACCGGCGGCATCGTCACCCAGGAAGCGCCTATCAACGTCAGTAACGTGATGGTGGTTTCCGACGGCGAGCCGACCCGTATCGGGTACAGCAGGGACTCGGACGGACGTCCGGTCCGGATCGCACGTCGTACCGGTAAGGAACTGTCAGCATGACTGGGGCAATCGAGAAAGTGACGCCGCGGCTCAAGGAGCGGTACCGCAACGAGGTCGTGGCCCAGCTGCGCGAGCGGTTCCAGTACGGCAACCCGATGCAGGTGCCGAACGTGGTCAAGGTCGTCGTCAACATGGGTGTCGGCGACGCGGCCAAGGACGCGAAGCTGATCGACGGCGCCGTACGCGACCTGACCACGATCACTGGCCAGAAGCCGCTGGTACGCCGCGCCAAGAAGTCGATCGCGCAGTTCAAGCTGCGCGAGGGAATGCCGATCGGGGCCAAGGTCACCCTGCGGGGCGACCGGATGTGGGAGTTCCTCGACCGGCTGCTGTCGATATCGCTGCCTCGGATCCGCGACTTCCGCGGGCTGTCCGACAAGCAGTTCGACGGCAACGGCAACTACACCTTCGGGCTCACCGAGCAGTCGGTGTTCCACGAGATCGACCAGGACAAGATCGACCGGGTCCGCGGTATGGACATCACGGTAGTGACGTCCGCCAACAGCGACGAGGAGGGCCGGGCGCTGCTGAAGTTCCTGGGCTTCCCGTACAAGGAGAGCTGAGCGATGGCGAAGAAGGCGCTGGTCTACAAGGCGCAGCAGAAGCCGAAGTTCTCGACCCGTGCGTACACTCGCTGCCAGCGGTGCGGACGCCCGAAGGCGGTTTACCGCAAGTTCGGGCTCTGCCGGGTGTGCATCCGCGAGATGGCGCACCGGGGCGAGCTACCAGGCGTGTCGAAAGCGTCCTGGTGAGGACACCGGCTATCAGTACTGCTAACGCCGAAGGCCCGGTGGGGAATCCGGGAACCGCGGTGAGAAAGGCACGAGGTCTCTCATGACCATGACCGACCCGATCGCAGACATGCTGACCCGTCTGCGCAACGCCAACCAGGCGTACCACGACGAGATCGTGATGCCCTACTCGAAGATCAAGGCGAACATCGCCGAGGTCCTCAAGCAGGAGGGCTACATCACGGCGTGGCAGATGCACGAGCCGGACGAGAACAGCGTCGGCAGGACGCTCAAGGTGGAGCTGAAGTTCGGCCCCAACCGGGAGCGCAGCCTCGCCGGCATTCGCCGCGTCTCGAAGCCGGGCCTGCGGGTGTACGCCAAGTCGACCGAGCTGCCACGGGTGCTCGGTGGCCTCGGTGTGGCGATTGTTTCGACGTCCCAGGGACTGCTGACTGACCGGCAGGCCCGCAAGCGCGGGGTAGGTGGGGAAGTCCTCGCCTACGTCTGGTGAGAGGAGCTGCGTAACCATGTCCCGAATTGGACGCAAGCCGATCACCGTACCGGCCGGAGTCGACGTGACGTTCGACGGACCCACCGTCAAGGTGAAGGGTCCGAAAGGCGAGCTGTCGCACACCCTGGCCGAGCCGATCACCGTCGAGGCCGAGGACGGCGTACTGCACGTGAAGCGTCCGGACGACGAGCGGCGCTCGCGCGCGCTGCACGGGCTGTCCCGGAGCCTGATCAACAACATGATCGTGGGCGTGTCCGAGGGCTACTCGCGGACACTGGAGATCCACGGCACCGGCTACCGGGTCCAGGCCAAGGGCTCGGACCTGGAGTTCGCGCTCGGGTTCTCGCACCCGGTCGTGGTCACCCCGCCGGAGGGCGTGAACTTCCGGGTCGAAAGGCCGACCCAGTTCGTGGTGGAGGGCATCGACAAGCAACAGGTCGGTGAGGTCGCCGCCAACATTCGCAAGATTCGCCCGCCGGAGCCGTACAAGGGCAAGGGTGTGCGGTACCAGGGTGAACACGTCCGCCGCAAGGCTGGAAAGGCAGGTAAGTGATGACGGCACAGCTGCTACGTCGCCGTGCGTCGGGTGGAGTCAGCGCCCAGCGCCGGGTCGGGCGTGCCCGTCGCCACTTCCGGGTACGCAAGCGGGTCGTCGGTACCGAGACGCGCCCCCGCCTGGTCGTGACCCGCTCGCTGCGACACATCACCGCACAGGTGGTCGACGACACCAAGGGACACACCGTGGCGTCGGCCTCCACGCTGGACACCACGATCCGCGGTGGCGAGGGCAAGAAGAGCGATCTCGCCCGCAAGGTCGGCGAGCTGGTGGCCGAGCGCGCCAAGGCGGCCGGTGTGACCGAGGTGGTCTTCGACCGTGGCGGCAACCGCTACCACGGCCGGATCGCCGCGCTCGCCGACGCGGCTCGGGAAGCCGGGTTGAAGTTCTGATGCAGGTCAATGCAGGGAGAGAGGTAAGCGCCTGATGGCAGGTCCGCAGCGCCGTGGCGGGTCCGGCGGCTCCGAGGGAGGTCGGCGGGATCGTCGTGATGGCGGCCGCGGCGGCGCGGCCGCGGATAAGACGCCACACCTCGAGCGCGTCGTCACAATCAACCGGGTAGCCAAGGTCGTCAAGGGTGGCCGTCGGTTCAGCTTCACCGCGCTGGTCGTGGTGGGCGACGGCAACGGCATGGTCGGCGTCGGCTACGGCAAGGCCAAGGAGGTGCCCGCGGCGATCGCCAAGGGTGTCGAGGAGGCCAAGAAGCACTTCTTCAAGGTGCCGCGCATCGCCGCCACCATCACCCACCCGGTGATTGGTGAAGACGCGGCCGGTGTGGTGCTGCTCAAGCCGGCCAGCCCCGGTACCGGCGTCATCGCCGGCGGCCCGGTGCGTGCCGTGCTGGAGTGCGCCGGTATCCACGACGTGCTGTCCAAGAGCCTGGGCTCGTCCAACCCGATCAACATCGTGCACGCCACCGTGGCGGCGCTGAAGGCGCTCGAGACTCCGGAGCAGGTCGCGATCCGTCGCGGGCTCCCGGTGGAGGACGTCGCGCCGGCCGCCATGCTTCGGGCACGCGCAGAGGCGGGGGCCTGACGATGGTACGGCTCAAGGTGACACAAACCCGATCCGTGATCGGTACCAAGCAGAACCAGCGGGACACGCTGCGTACGCTCGGGCTGAAGCGGATCAACGATGTGGTCGTGAAGGAAGACCGTCCCGAGATCCGGGGCATGGTCGCGACCGTGAGCCACCTCGTGAAGATCGAGGAGGTGGAGTAGACGATGGCTATCAAGATTCACCACCTTCGCCCCGCCCCCGGCGCGAACCAGAGCAAGACCCGGGTCGGCCGTGGTGAGGGCAGCAAGGGCAAGACCGCTGGCCGCGGTACGAAGGGCACCAAGGCGCGCAAGAACGTCCCCGCGTCGTTCGAGGGCGGCCAGATGCCTATCCACATGCGGCTGCCGAAGCTGAAGGGCTTCCGCAACCGGTTCCGTGTGGCGTACCAGGTCGTCAACCTGGAGCGGCTCGCCGAGCTGTTCCCGGATGGCGGCGAGGTGGGCCCGCTCGAGCTGGCCAAGGCCGGCGCGGTCCGCAAGGGCCAGCTGGTCAAGGTGCTCGGCCAGGGAGACCTGGGCGGTGTCACGCTTCAGGTCAGCGCTCACGCGTTCAGCACCAGTGCACAAGAGAAGATCGCCGCCGCCGGCGGCACCGCGACGGTCATCGAGGCGCGTCCGGCCAACGACGAGTCATCCGACTCGGACTGAGGTCGACGCGGCTCGTAATGTCGCCGAGGCCGACAGGTCTCCGATGCGTACCCGCCGCGGTCTGGTCGAGCGATCGACTGGCCGCGGCGAGGGCGTACGGAGAAACTGGGGTCGAGGAGACGAGGCGTACCATCGTCGCGGATTGTTCCGCACCCGCGTACGCTGCCAAGTTCGTACTGTGCGGCTGTTAGAGTCGCATCCGCCCCTTAACCGGTAGGCCGGTCCGCCCCGGACCGACGTCTGTACGCCACGCGCAGGAGGATTCAGTTGCTCCAGGCCTTCATCAGTGCGTTCAAGACGCCTGACCTGCGCAAGAAGCTGTTGTTCACGCTGTTCATCATCGCCATCTACCGGCTCGGCGCCGCGCTGCCCAGCCCTGGCGTGTCGTACACGAACGTGCAGAAGTGCATCGTGGCGGTGGGCCAGTCGAAGGACGGCGCTCCAGATGTCTTCACCCTGCTGAACCTCTTCTCCGGCGGAGCGCTGCTCCAGCTGTCGGTGTTCGCGCTCGGCATCATGCCGTACATCACCGCGAGCATCATCCTGCAGCTGTTGGTAGTGGTGATTCCCCGGCTGGAACAGCTGCGGAAGGAAGGCCAGTCCGGGCAGGCGAAGATCACGCAGTACACCCGCTACCTCACGCTGGGGCTCGCGGTACTGCAGTCGTCGGGCTTCATCGCGCTGGCCCGCTCCGGCCAGCTGTTCGGTGGCCAGTGCAAGGAAGAGATCGTCCCGCAGAACGACGTGCTGCCGATGTGGCTCACGATCGGCTGTCTGGTGGTCACCATGACCGCCGGCACGGGCGTGATCATGTGGCTCGGCGAGCTGATCACCGACCGGGGCATCGGCAACGGCATGTCCGTACTGATCTTCAGCTCGATCGCCGCCCGGCTCCCCGCCGAGGGCTGGTCGATCCTGCAGAAGAACCAGGTGACGTTCGCGGTGACCATCGCCATCGGCATCGTGGTGATCTGCCTGGTGATCTTCATCGAGCAGGCGCAGCGGCGGGTGCCGGTCCAGTACGCCAAGCGGATGGTCGGCCGCAAGATGTACGGCGGCACGTCCACGTACATCCCGCTGAAGGTCAACCAGGCCGGCGTCATCCCCGTGATCTTCGGGTCCTCGCTGCTCTACCTGCCCGCGCTCGCGACGCAGTTGGCTGGCCAGGACTCCAAGAACGAGATCGTCACGTGGGTCAACCGCTATCTGGTGCAGCCGGACAGCTGGGTCTACATCCTGACGTACTTCCTGCTGATCATCTTCTTCACGTACTTCTACGTGGCGATCACGTTCAACCCCAACGACGTCGCCGACAACATGAAGAAGTACGGCGGCTTCGTACCCGGTATCCGGCCCGGGAAGCCGACCGCGGAGTACCTCGACTTCATCCTGAGCCGGATCACGCTGCCGGGTGCGCTGTACCTGGGCATCATCGCGATCCTGCCCAACCTGTTCATCGGCCTGTCCGGCGGCAGCCAGGTGCTGCAGAACTTCCCGTTCGGCGGTACGGCGGTGCTGATCATCGTCGGTGTCGGCCTGGAGACGGTGAAGCAGATCGAGAGCCAGCTCATGCAGCGCAACTATGAAGGGTTCCTGCGCTGACCCGGCGCGGTGGGGTGGTCGGATGAGGTTGGTGCTGGTTGGCCCCCCAGGGGCGGGAAAAGGGACCCAGGCTGAGTTTGTTGCGGCCCACCTAGCGGTACCGAAGATCTCGACCGGGGACATCTTCCGCGCCAACGTCACCGCGGGCACGCCGCTGGGCCAGGAGGCCAAGCGGTACATGGACGCCGGTCAGCTGGTGCCCGACGAGGTCACGATCAACATGGTGCGGGAACGGCTCGGCGAAGCCGATTCCTCGGACGGGTTCCTGCTCGACGGGTTTCCGCGTACGGTGCCGCAGGCCACAGCGTTGGACAAGCTGCTCGCCGACCTCGGCACCGGGCTCGACGTCGTACTGGAGCTGGTGGTCGACGACGACGAGGTGATCCGGCGGCTGTCCGGTCGGCGTACCTGCCGCGGCTGCGGCAAGGTCTGGCACGTGGAGTTCGACCCGCCGACGGTGGCGAACGTCTGCGACCGGTGTGGCGGCGAGCTGTTCCAGCGCGACGACGACAAGCCGGAGACGATCGCGGAGCGGCTGCGGGTGTACGCCCGCGACACCGCGCCGCTGATCCAGTACTACGGCGCCCAGGGCAAGCTGGTCGGGATCGACGCCACCGGGCCGGTGGAGGACATCACCGTACGGGCGATCGACGCGCTCCGGTCGTACGGCGGGTGAGCGTGTTCCGTACCCAGCGGATCCAGGTGAAGACCCCCGAGCAGCTGGGGTTGATGCGCGAGGCCGGACTGGTCGTGGCGCGTACCCTGCAGCTGATGCGGGAGTCGGTCAAGCCCGGCATCTCCACCGGCGAGCTGGACACGATCGCCGAGGAGGCGATCCGCTCCGAGGGCGCCACCCCGAGTTTCAAGGGCTACCACGGTTACCCGGCGACGATCTGCGCCTCGGTGAACGACCGGGTGGTGCATGCGATCCCGTCCCGCGACGAGGTGCTAGTCGACGGCGATCTGATCTCCATCGACTGCGGCGCGATCCTGGACGGCTGGCACGGCGACTCGGCGATCACCGTACCGGTGGGTGAGGTGTCGCCGAAGCTGCTGGAGATGATCCGGGTCGCCGAGGACTCGATGTGGGCCGGGATCGCCGCGGCCCGCCCGGGCGGCCGGCTCACCGACATCTCGCACGCCATCGAGACCGAGGTACGCCGCGCAGGCCCGTACGGGATCGTCGAGGGGTACGGCGGCCACGGCATCGGCACCGAGATGCACCAGGAGCCGCACATCCACAATCACGGTCGCCCCGGGCGCGGGCCGAAGCTGGTCGCCGGGATGGCGTTCGCGATCGAGCCGATGATCACCTGGGGTTCGCCCGAGGTGGTGGAGCTCGATGACGGCTGGACCGTGGTGACCCTGGACGAGTCGGTCTCCGTACACGTCGAACACTCCATGGCGATCTGCGACGACGGCCTCTGGGTGCTCACCGCGTTCGACGGCGGGCGGGCCCGGCTGGGCGACGCTGTCACCGCGCGCCAGCCCTGATCCACCGGTCGGTGGACCCGGCGGTCACCAGTCGGTTCGATGGCGGTCGATCCGCTCCGTGTCACAGTGGAGGAAGGCTTACGTGACAGGAGTGGGGCAATGGAGCAGCCAGAACTTCGCGCCAGTGACGCCGACCGCCAGAAGGTGGCCGACCGGCTCAAGCATGCTGTGGACGAAGGCCGGCTCGACCTGGGCGAGTACGACGAGCGGCTGGCCGCAGCGTACGCCGCGAAGACGTACGGCGAGCTCACCGCGCTGACCGGAGACCTGCCGGGCCCGGTGCCGGCCGCGCATTCGCAGCTCGCTACCAGCGAAGACATCGCCGCGGAGATCCGGTCGTCGCGGCGGCCGAGTCGCGGCTACCGGTGGTCTCCGTGGCGGCCGTGGGCGACGGTAGCGCTGATCACCACCGGCATCTGGTTCATCACCAACCTCGGTGGCTCGCCCGGGTTCGGCTACTTCTGGCCGGTCTGGGTGATCGTGCCGTGGGGCCTGGTGCTCGCCGCCGGCAGCTTCGGCCCCGGCCGCGTCTGCCGCCGCTGACACGGCGGCGCAGTTCGTCGTGGGGAACGGACGTCTGGGGATTCAAGTGGTATAAGGCCCCCGTTTGCCGTTCAGGGGCGCAGCCGCGTACACTGGCACGTCGGCGCGCAGCGTCTGTTCCACTGTGCCTATTCCGCGCTTCGGTGGGCGGTGGACGCGGCTGAGACCTGTGAGCCGACAAAGATCCGAAACGCATCACGGTTAGCGGAGGACATGCCGAAAAAAGACGGCGCCATTGAGATCGAAGGGCGTGTAATCGAGCCCTTGCCGAACGCGATGTTCCGGGTGGAGCTCGCGAACAAGCACGTGGTCTTGGCCCACATCAGCGGGAAGATGCGGCAGCACTACATCCGTATCCTCCCGGAAGACCGGGTCGTCGTGGAGCTCTCGCCCTACGACCTGTCCCGGGGTCGCATCGTCTACCGCTACAAGTGACGCGCCTCGGACCCGTCCGTGTCCATCTTCTTCGTACGAGCCCAGCGGCTCGGTGAGCAGAATGCTCTGCCCACTGTGCGCTGTGCCTGTGGCGAGGCGCTGTGCATCATGCGAGAGGGAGTAAGGCAGCAGCCGTGAAGGTCAAGCCGAGCGTCAAGAAGATCTGCAACAAGTGCCGTGTGATCCGGCGTAACCGCCGGGTCATGGTGATCTGCGAGGACCCGCGCCACAAGCAGCGCCAGGGCTGAGCAGCCACACCGGCAGCCGATCACAACTTCAAAAGGTCCATCCCAACTGGGCAACCAGTCACCCCCGGTCGGAGGCCGGGGCTCCGTTGAGGGCAGCGGAGGCGGGATGGGTGCAGACCTCCGACAAGCAATTGAGGAGTACGCCCACACATGGCACGTCTCGTCGGCGTCGACCTTCCCCGCGAAAAGCGGATGGAGATCGCGCTCACCTACATCTTCGGGGTTGGTCGGACCCGCGCGCTGGAAAGCTGCGCGCAGGCCGGCGTCGACCCCAACAAGCGCGCCAGTGATCTCACCGACGAGGAGCTGGTCAAGCTCCGCGACTGGATCGAGGCCACGTACAAGGTCGAAGGTGACCTTCGCCGCGAAGTCACCGCAGACATCCGACGCAAGATCGAGATCGGCTGCTACCAGGGCATCCGGCACCGCCGCGGCCTGCCCGTACGGGGACAGCGGACCCGTACCAACGCACGAGGCCGCAAGGGCCCGCGTCGCACGGTCGCCGGCAAGAAGAAGGCCGGCAAGAAGTAACCCTGACAGCAGCCGCGTAAAGCTTTCATCAAGGAGCGCAGACAGTTATGCCGCCAAAGGCACGCACCGGGCTCAAGAAGGTCCGGCGCAAAGAGAAGAAGAACATCGCCCACGGGCATGCCCATATCAAGAGCACGTTCAACAACACGATCGTGTCGATCACCGACCCGACCGGCAACGTGATCGCGTGGGCGTCGTCCGGCCAGGTGGGCTTCAAGGGTTCCCGCAAGTCGACCCCGTTCGCCGCGCAGCTGGCCGCCGAGGCCGCCGCGCGCCGCGCCATGGAGCACGGCATGCGCAAGGTCGATGTGTTCGTCAAGGGCCCCGGCTCCGGCCGTGAGACGGCGATCCGTTCGCTGCAGGCCGCCGGTCTGGAAGTCGGTTCGATCTCGGATGTGACGCCGCAGCCGCACAACGGTTGCCGTCCGCCGAAGCGGCGCCGGGTCTGAGGGGATAACGAGAGATGGCTCGCTACACAGGACCTGACTGCCGTCGTTGCCGTCGGGAGAAGATGAAGCTGTTCCTGAAGGGCTCCAAGTGCGAGGGCCCGAAGTGCCCGCTGGAGAGCCGGCCTTACCCGCCGGGCCAGCACGGCCGCGGACGGCTCAAGGAGACCGAGTACCTGCTGCAGCTGCGTGAGAAACAGAAGGCCCGCCGGATGTACGGCGTGCTCGAGAAGCAGTTCCGCCGGTACTACGAGGAAGCCAACCGCAAGGGCGGCAAGACCGGTGAGACCCTGCTGCAGATCCTCGAATCGCGGCTGGACAACGTGGTCTACCGGGCCGGCTTCGCCAAGTCCCGGGACATGGCCCGCCAGCTGGTCAAGCACGGCCACCTGCTGGTCAACGGCAAGAAGGTCGACATCCCTTCGTACCGGGTGACCGAGCACGACATCGTGCAGGTACGCGAGAAGTCGCGTGAGCTGACCCCGTTCGTGGTCGCGCACGCCGAGGTCGGCAGCAAGACCGTGCCGGCGTGGCTGGAGGTCATCCCCGGCCAGATGAAGGTACTGGTCCACTCGCTCCCCGCCCGGCAGGTCATCGACACGCAGGTGCAGGAGCAGTTGATCGTCGAGCTCTACTCCAAGTAGCGCTCGTACGGATCTGCCCCGGGGGGCACCTCCCGCGTCCCCCGGGGTGGATCCGGCGCCCGACGGTTCACCATGAGCCGATGGGCACATCGTTGCGGCGTCAAATAGTGGGCGCCCCGACAACTGGAGGAAGAAGTGCTCATCACCCAACGACCCAGCCTGTCCGAGGAGTCGATCAGCGACACCCGGTCGCGGTTCACCATCGAGCCGCTCGAGCCGGGCTTCGGTTACACCCTCGGTAACTCGCTGCGGCGTACGCTGCTCAGCTCGATCCCGGGCGCCGCGGTCACCAGCATCAAGATCGACGGCGTACTGCACGAGTTCACCACGATCCCCGGTGTCAAGGAGGATGTGGTCGAGCTGGTGCTCAACGTCAAGAACCTGTGCGTCAGCTCCGAGCACGACGAGCCGGTCACCATGTACCTGCGCAAGCAGGGTCCGGGCGAGATCACCGCGGGCGACATCCAGCCGCCGGCGGGCGTCTCCGTACACAACCCTGACCTGCGCCTGGCCACCCTCAACGGCAAGGGCCGGGTGGACATGGAGCTGGTGGTCGAGCGTGGCCGCGGCTACGTCACCGCCGCCCAGAACAAGCAGACCGGCCAGGAGATCGGGCGGGTCCCGGTGGACTCGATCTACACTCCGGTGCTCAAGGTCAGCTACAAGGTCGAGGCGACCCGTGTCGAGCAGCGCACCGACTTCGACAAGCTGATCGTCGACGTGGAGACCAAGGCGTCGATCAGCCCGCGTACGGCGCTGGCCTCGGCCGGCTCCACGCTGGTCGAGCTGTTCGGGCTGTGCCGCGAGCTGGACGAGACCGCGGAGGGCATCGACATCGGCCCGTCCCCGCAGGACGCGCAGCTGGCTGCCGATCTGGCGCTGCCGATCGAGGAGCTGGACCTCACCGTACGGTCGTACAACTGCCTGAAGCGTGAGGGCATCAACAGTGTGGGCGAGCTGATCAGCCGCAACGAGGCCGACCTGCTCGATATAAGGAATTTCGGTCAGAAGTCCATCGACGAGGTCAAGATGAAGCTCGCCGGTATGGGGCTCGCGCTCAAGGACTCCTCCCCGGTGTTCGACCCCGCCAACGTGGTCGACAGCTTCGCCGACGTCGACTACGACGGTGGCGAGTTCCGGGAAACCGAAGAGCTCTGACGATC
>JBOGDF010000156.1:0-12509 GCA_050701635.1 Micromonosporaceae bacterium
CGCGCCACCCGCGCCGCCCGCGCTCGTGTCGCCCGCGCCCGCGTCGCGCGCGCCGCCTCAGAGCAAGATCGCTGTTTCGGGTCCGGGTGTGCAGTCAGAGTGCAGATCCGTACCCGAAACGGCGATCTTGAGGGTTTAGCGGTCTACCTCGCCGCGGATGAAGCGCTCCACCAGGTCGCGGGCTTCGGTGTCGGGGTGCTGCTCCGGCGGCGACTTCATGAAGTAGCTGGACGCCGAGAGGATCGGGCCGCCGATGCCGCGGTCCAGCGCGATCTTGGCGGCGCGCAGTGCGTCGATGATGATGCCGGCGGAGTTGGGCGAATCCCAGACCTCGAGCTTCAGCTCGGCGTTGAGCGGTACGTCGCCGAATGCCCGCCCTTCCAGCCGGATGTACGCCCACTTCCGGTCGTCCAGCCACGGCACGTGGTCCGACGGGCCGATGTGGATCGCGCCGCGGTCCATCTCGTGCGGGATCTGGGACGCGACCGACTGGGTCTTGGAGATCTTCTTGGAGACCAGCCGCTCCCGCTCCAGCATGTTCATGAAGTCCATGTTGCCGCCGAAGTTGAGCTGGTACGTACGCTGCAGCTCCACCCCACGCGCCTCGAACAGCGAGGCGAGCGCGCGGTGCACGATGGTGGCGCCTACCTGCGACTTGATGTCGTCGCCGACGATCGGTACGCCCGCGGCCTCGAACTTCGCCGCCCACACCGGGTCCGACGCGATGAACACCGGCAGCGCGTTGACGAAGCCGCAGCCCGCGTCGATGGCGCACTGGGCGTAGAACTTGTCGGCCTCCTCCGACCCCACCGGCAGGTACGAGACGACCACGTCGACCCGCGCCGCCTTGAGCGCCGTCACCACGTCGACGGCGTCGTCGTCGGACTCCTCGACGGTCTCCCGGTAGTACTTGCCGAGCCCGTCGAGCGTCGGGCCGCGCTGCACGACCACCCCGGACGGCGGTACGTCGGCGATCTTGATCGTGTTGTTCTCACTGGCCACGATCGCCTCGGCGAGATCCCGGCCGACCTTCTTGGCGTCCACGTCGAAGGCGGCGACGAACTCCACGTCACGGACGTGGTAGTCGCCGAACTCGACGTGCATCAGACCGGGCACCCGGTCGGCCGGGTCGGCATCCTTGTAGTACTCGACGCCCTGGACCAGCGACGAGGCACAGTTGCCGACTCCGACGATGGCGACGCGAACGGAACCCATCGCGAGGGCCTCCTTCATGGTCACTGCCGTTCCGATCCGCGATCGGTACGCGGGGAACGGCTGGGGGATGGTGGGGTGGAGCGGCTGGGCCGGGTTTCGTCGTCGGCCACGGTGACGGTCGGCGGCTGGCCTTCCCGTTCGGAGACGATCAGCTCCTCCAACCAGCGGACTTCGCGATCGCAGGCTTCCAGCCCGTGTCGCTGCAGCTCGAGGGTGTACGCGTCAAGCCGCTCCGCGGCTCGGAACAGCGTGTCCCGCAAACCTTCCCGGCGCTCCTCGACGCGGCGCCGGCGGCCCTCCAGGATGCGCAGCCGGGTCGCGGAGTCGGTACGTGAGAAGAAGACGAAGTGCACCCCGAACCCCGGGTCCTCGTACGTCTCGGGGCCGGCGTGGGCGAGCAGGTCCTGGAACCGCTCCTTGCCCTCGGCGGTGAGCCGGTAGACCACCTTGCCGCGACGGCCGGTCAACGGAGGTGCGGTGCTGGCCGGGTCGGGGGCGTCTTCGGCGATCCAGCCGGCCTCCTGCAGCCGGCGCAGCGTCGGGTAGAGCGAGCCGTAGCTGATCGCCGCCCGGAAGGTGCCCAGGATCGTGGTCAGCCGCTTGCGCAGCTCGTACCCGTGCATCGGGGTTTCGTGCAGCAGACCGAGGATGGCGAGCTCGAACATGTCGCTGCACCGCCTCCTCCGGGTGGCCCGCTGTCGCGGACCCTGATCGGCCAGCCGTGGTGGGCCTAGCTGCTGGCGCGATGTATCGCGCCGATACATCGCCACTGTAGAACCGTAGCTGGCGAGCGGCAACGTGACGTTCCTCGCGGGCAGCTCACGGATGCGGATCGCGGGAGTCACCACGTACCCTCGTTTGCGTGCGTACCCAGAGGCAGCTGGTTGACTACTCGCTCCAGCGGCGAGCCCTGCTGCGTGCCGTGCACTCCGGCCGGATGGGTGTGTACGAGGTCTGCGACGCGTCCCCGTACCTGAAGAGCGCCGCGAAATACCACGGCGAAGATACGGATGAGGCGTGCCCGTTGTGCCACCGGGAGCGGCTCTCGCGCGTGCATTACATATATGGCGACGAGCTACGGCACAGCTCGGGGCAGGCGCGCAGCCGCACTGAGCTGCCGGTGCTCGCGATGACATACCGGGAATTCCACGTGTACGTGGTCGAGGTGTGCCGCGGATGCGACTGGAACCACCTGGTCGAGCAGTACCTGCTCGGTCGCGACGGCCTGACCGAGTCCGACGAGATCCGCCGGGAGGCGGCAGAGTGAGGCTCCCGTACGGCGGGCGAGCCGGTAACCTCGCCCTGTTCCTCCACGGCCCCCCAACCCGGCTGGTGTGCTGATGACTGATCCCTATCGCGGTTCCCGGAGCCCGGGCGCCCAGCGGCGGGGCTCCCACGATGACGCTCTCGACGGGTTCCTGTCCGAGATCTCCGGCCGCGGCAGCGCCCGGGTCAGCGACTACCGTGACCCCGGCCGCCACAGCCACGACGGTTACGGCGATTCCGGCTACGGCGATTCAGGCTACGGCGGTTCCGGCCGGCACAGCCGCGACGACTACGACGGGTACGACTACGACGCACCTACGGGTCGCGCCTCGGTCGGGCGGGCGTCCGTAGGCCGTGCCGCCGTGGGCTCCGCGGCCGTGGGTTCCGCCGCCGTCGGCCGGGCCTCGGTCCCGGTGCGTCCCGGCGCCCCAGGCGGCCCGGGTGGCCCCGGCCGTCCGGGTGGTCCTGGCGGCCCCGGTGACCGGCGCGGCAGGGGCCCGAGCCAGCTGGCCAAGAAGCGCAAGCGCCGCCGCAAGCTGGTGGCGATGGGCGCTGTGGCGGTGATGCTCACCGGCCTGGTGATGCTGGCCGGTACGTACTTCGTGGTCAACGTGCCGACCCCGAGCGATCTGGCCAGTCTCAGCCAGAACTCCACGATCCTCGACGCCAAGGGCGGAGTGCTGGCGAAGGTCGGCACGGAGAACCGTACGTACGTGAAGATCGACAAGATCCCGAAGCACGTCCAGCACGCGGTGGTGACCGCCGAGGACCGTACGTTCTACTCCAACTCCGGGATCGACGTGAAGGGCATCCTGCGCGCCGCCTGGAACAACATCACCGACGACGACACCGAGGGCGCGTCCACGATCACCCAGCAGTACGTACGCAACGCCGCCAACCTGACCCGGGACGTCTCGTACACCCGGAAACTCAAGGAAGCGGTGATGGCGGTCAAGCTCAACCAGGAGTTGAGCAAGGACGAGATCCTCGAGTATTACCTCAACACGATCTACTTCGGCCGCAACGCGTACGGCATCGAGGCGGCGTCGCAGGCGTACTTCAAGAAACCGGTCGCCAAGCTGACGCCGGAGGAAGGCGCGCTGCTCGCCGGGGTGATCAAGAATCCCTCGGGGTACGACCCGGAGAACAACCCGGAGAAGATCAAGGAACGCTGGCACTGGGTGCTCACCGGCATGGTCGACATGAAGTGGCACGATGCCGGGGCGCTGGCGAAGGCGCAGTTCCCGAAGACGATCCCCAGCAAGGAAGCGATCGGGGCCCAGTTCGGCCTGACCAAACCCACCGGCCACGTGGTCAAGCACGTCAAGTCGGAGTTGGCGAAGTTGGGGATCACCCCGGACATGCTCAACACCGGCGGCTACACGATCCACACCACCATCAACCCGAAGATGCAGAAGGCCGCCGAACAGGCGGTGGCCAAGGTGATGAAGGGTCAGCCGGGCAACCTCGCCAGCTCGCTGGTCGCGGTGCAACCCGGCACCGGACGGGTCGTGGCGTACTACGGCGGCAAGGATGGCGCGGCCGGCCTCGACTACGCCGGCTATCACCAGCCCGGATCGTCGTTCAAGGCGTACGTGCTGGCCGCCGCGCTGGCGAACGGCATCTCGGTGAAGTCGTACTGGGACGGCTCCTCGCCGATGGAGTTCCCCGACCGTGACAAGCCGATCCGCAACTCGGAGAACACCCAGTGTAAGAACTGCACGCTTGAGCGGGCTACCGTGCTGTCGTTGAACACCACGTACTACGCGCTGGCGTCCAAACTGGGCAAGGACAAGGTGCTGGAGCTGGCCAGCAAGGCCGGCATCCGGGGAATGCAGACCGACGCCCGCGGCGACGCCATCGACCTCACCACGGATCCGGCCGAGGCGTCCAAGAACTTCGGTAACGAGATCGGGATCGGGCAGTACCCGGTGACGGTGCTCGACCACGCCAACGGTTTCGCCACCTTCGCGGCCAACGGCGTACGCGCCGAGGCGCACTTCGTGGACAAGGTGATGCAGGGCGGCGAGGAGCTGCACAAGATCACGCCGAAGACGAGCCGGGCTTTCGACGCCGAGGTGGCCGCGGACGCCACGTACGTGCTGCGCAAGGTGGTCGGCGCCGGCGAGAACCTCAAGGACGGCCGTGCCGCCGCCGGCAAGACCGGCACCCAGGACCTGAACGGCACCGCCGAGAACGTGCACGCCTGGATGTGCGGCTACACCCCCCAGGTGGCCGCCGCTGCGTGGGTCGGCAACAAGGGCGACGAGAAGCCGCTCAGGACGGCGAGCGGACGCAAGATCTACGGGTCCGGCCTGCCGTCGGAGATCTGGCGCACGTTCATGAATACGGCGCACAGCGGGATGAAGAACGAGGAGTTCCCGAAGGCGGCATTCAACGGGGACGAGGGCGCCGGCAACGCGAAGTCGCCGTCACCGTCGGTTTCGCCGTCCGGCAAGCCCACCAAACCCGGGAAGCCGGACCCGACCCCAGCTCCCACCGGCAGCCCGATCAGCCCGTCACCGGACTGTCGTCCGCCGAGCCCGTGGTGCGAGAACACGACCGCACCCGCCGACTAGCGCCTCGTAGCGGCCCGGCAGGCGCGCGCGGCGGCGGCGCGGTACGGCAGACTGCCGTCACATGACGTACCGGATCGGGGAGAATCTCGGCGTGATCGAGCGACCGGCTGACAACGACGCGGTGGTACGCGGCTTGTCGGAGTCGATCGGGGGCCCACTCGGCGCCCACGCGGCGGAGCCACGGCGCGCCTTCTGGACTCCGGTACGCGTGGTGCTGGCGCTGGCCGTACTGCTGCTGGCGGCGCACTGGGTGCAGAAGTCGCCGTGCCAGGACGGCGCCTGGGCGGAGCTGGAGCAGTACACCAAGTTCTGCTACACCGACGTGCTCGCGCTCTACTACGGCGAGGGGCTCAACGAGGGCAAGGTGCCGTACCGGGACCACCCTGTGGAGTACCCGGTGCTCACCGGCTACTTCATGGGCGCGCTGGGGCTGCCCGTACATGCGCTGGGATCCGCGTCCGAGGGCGGGCTGAACGAAGGGCAGTGGTTCTACAACCTCAACGCCCTGGTGCTCAGCGTGCTCGCGGTCGCCACGGTCGGGGCGATTCTCGCGATGCGGCGCGCCAGACCCTGGGACGCGGCGATGGTCGCGTTGGCGCCCGGAGTCTTTGTCTCGGCGACGGTCAACTGGGACTTCCTGGTGATCGCGCTGACGGCGTTCGCCCTGCTGGCGTGGTCTCGGCGGCTGCCCTGGCTGGCCGGGATTCTGCTCGGCTTAGCGGTGGCGGCGAAGTTCTATCCGCTGTTCCTGATCGGCCCGCTGTTCCTGCTCGGGCTACGGAGCAAACGGCTGGAGTCGGTCGCCATCGCCTTCGGTACGGCGGCGATCACCTGGACTGCGGTGAACGCCCCGGTGGCGGTGCTCTGGCCGGACTCCTGGCAGCGGTTCTTCAGCTTCAGCTCCGAGCGCGGTATCGACTGGGGCACCTTGTGGTACGTCGGCGTGCACTTCCCGGGCGGCGACCAGCCCGGATTCGCCCTGTTCCACTGGCTGGGCGCCGAGCCGTCCCGGCTGAACGCCGCCTGGACGGCGCTGTTCGCGGCCTGCTGCGCGGCGATCGCCGTACTGTCCGTGGTGGCGCCGCGGCGGCCCCGGCTGGCGCAGCTGGTGTTCCTGGTGATCGCGTGCTTCCTGCTGGTCAACAAGGTGTGGTCGCAGCAGTTCGTGCTCTGGCTGATCCCGCTCGCCGTGCTGGCCCGTCCCCGGTGGGGCGCGTTCCTGGCCTGGCAGGTGGCCGAGGTCGGTTACTTCCTCGCCTTCTACGGCCAGCTGCTGATGGCCAGCGGCAAGGAAGTGTTCCCGGAGTGGGTGTTCATCCTGGCCTCGCTGGGCCGGATGACCACGGTGCTGGTGCTGGTGCTGCTGGTCGCGCGTGAGGTGCTGCGTCCCGAGCTCGACGTGGTACGCGCCCGCGGCGCCGACGACCCCGACGGCGGAGTCTTCGACGGCGCGCAGGACGCCGGCTGGGTCGACCGGCTGCAGCGCTGGCTAGCCGGCGGCGACGAACGCCTCAGACCGGCCTGAGGCCTACGTGATTGTGTAGACGATGGTGTCGCCCATCTCGCGGCGGGTGACGCCGAGCCCGTCCACCGGAGCGTCCGGGGTGTGCTCCCACGGCGTACCGGCTACCCGGGTACGCAGCACGATCACCGTCTTGACGCCGAGCTGCTTCAAGTACGCCACGCTCGCCGGGTCCGGGAAGCTGTGCGTGGCCTGGCGCGCCGCGTCCTGCCGCTGCGGGGTGAAGCCGCTGCCGCCGTTGACCACCTTCGGGAACCCGTCGGTCGACCACAGCATCACGCCCTGGTCCTCCAGCTGCCCTGACGGCAGCACCAGCACCGGACCGGCCACGCCCCGCATCGCCGCCGGCTCGGGTGGCACCTCCGGGTGCGGGGTCAGCGCGACGCCTTCCACCAGCACCAGCAGCACCGGTATCAGCATCGCCAGCCGCAGTGGCCACGGTGGCCGGGTGGGCAGCCGTTCGTCGATCTGCGCGGTCTCGGCGGTCTGCTGCGCCCGTTCCGCGAACCCGCTCACCGCCCCCGCGGCCAGTACGCCGAGCAGCAGCGTGGTCCAGATGACGAAACGGCCCGGCGTACGGATCGCGTCCCAGCCGGGGAGGTAGCGGAACAGCAGCAGGTAGCCGTACTCCCCGCCGAAGAAGTTCGGGCCCATGCCGAGCGCGACCGTGACCGCCACGCCGAGCGCGAGCAGCAACCGCTGCCGGACCGTCCAGATCGACAGGAACAGGCCGCCCACCGCCAGCCCGATCAGGACCAGCCCCGGCAGCATCGTCATCTCCGCGGGGAACGGCAGCCCGGACCGCACCGGCTCGTGCGCCCCGCCCCACAGCCACGACTCGGCGGGTGCGGTGAGGTAGCCCTTCAACGGTGGTGAATACCAACCCAGCTCCTGCTCGGTACGCCGGGCGTACGGGTGGGCCGCGATCACCCGCAGGTACGGCAGCGCCATCAACAGGCTGATCCCGGCGAACAGCACGCCGCCGGAGAGGTTGACCAGCAGCAGCTGGCCGCTGAACCGCCGGCGCCGGCCCCGCAGCAGGCACACCAGCCACCCGGCGGCCGCGATCAACCCGATCAGCAGCAGCACGTACGCGAACGGCAGCCCGATGCCGAAGCCCAGGGTGATCTGCCACGCGGCGACCCCCCACCCGGCGAGCACCCAGCCCGGCTTCGCCTTCTCGGGTCGGTAGCCGTGGCGCAGCGACCAGCCGTGCCCGCGCGCCAGCATCGCCAGCGCGAGCGCGATCCCGCCGGTGGACAGCACGTGCAGGTGCCCCGCCTGGGACAGCCGCCATGGCGCGTACGCGAAGGCCGCCCCCGCCACCGCGGCGGCGGGCCAGCGCGCCCCCAGCTGGCGGAGCAGGGCGTACGCCCCGAAGAACGCCAGCGCGTGCAGCAGCACGTACAGCAGGTTGTAGCGCAGCAGCGCCGCCTCCGGGCCGCTGCCGATCATGCCCAGCGGCGCGTACCCGAGCAGGCTGTCGCTGAACGCGTAGCTGTCCCGCTCCGGGTAGAACGTGTTGGAGCTCCACAGCCCGAGCGGGTCGGTCAGCAGCGCGTGCCCCGCCCACGCCACCTGCCAGGCCTGCAGCAGCGGGTCGTAGATGTCCTGAGGCACCGTACGCATCGGGTCGCGCAGCGTCGGCCAGGTCATCACCGCGGCGATCCCGAGCGCGACTGTGGCGGCGAGGGTCCACTCGTGCCGGCAGAACCGCTGCACCGCGCCGGCGTACCGGCGCCACCGGCTGACCGGCACCTCCATGGTCTCGGCGGCACCGCCCGCGAACCGCTCCCACCGCTCCAGCGCCGGCTCTTCGACGTCCAGATCCGGGCCGGCCTCGACCGTGGCCTCGGCGTCGCTGGGCTTCTCGGGCTCGGACGGCGGCGGAGGTGGCAGGGCGCTGGCGGGCATCGCGCGCTGCATGTCTCCGTCTTCGGTCCCCGTCACCACGGCCGCACCTCTCCGCTGTCCAACTACGCGCACTCTAGTGCGGCGTTGGCCGCGCGGCGGTCACGGCTCGGTCAGCCCTGAAGCACTTTCCGGAGGTACGCGATGTCAGCGGCCTGGCCGTCGGCGCCCCCAGGGGTCTCCACCACCACGGGACACCCGGCGGCGCGCACCACCTCGGCGATCAGCTGGGCGTCGATCTGGCCCGCTTCGAGGTTGTCGTGCCGGTCCCGGCCGGAGTCGAAACTGTCCCGCGAGTTGTTGGCGTGCACCAAGTCGATCCGGCCGGTGATCGCCTTCGCCCGCTCCACGATGCCGAGCAGGTCTTCGCCGCCGGCGTACGCGTGGCAGGTGTCCAGGCAGAACCCGGCGCCGAACTCGCCCACCACCTCCCAGAGCCGGGCCAGCATGTCGAACCGGCGGGCGCACGCGTTGTCGCCGCCCGCGGTGTTCTCGATCAGTACGGGCAGCGGGAAGCCGCCGGTCTTCTCGGCGTACTCGAAGGCCTTCCGCCAGTTGGTGAGACCAGCGGTGACGTCCTCACCCTTGGTGACGTGACCGCCGTGCACGATCAACCCGCGGGCGCCGATCGCGGCCGCTCCCTCGGCATGCTGCGCCAGCAGCTTGCGGCTCGGGATCCGGATCCGGTTGTTCAGCGAGGCGAGGTTGATCCGGTACGGCGCGTGCACGTACACATCGATGTCGGTGGTACGCAGCCGCTCGGTGTCCTCGCGCGGCTGCGGCGGCTCCCAGCCTTGGGGGTCGGAGAGGAAGAACTGTGCCACGTCGGCCTCTCGAGCCGTGGCCTCGGTGAGGGGATCCGCCCAGTCAACGTGTGCTCCGATGCGCATACCGGCAGCCTACGGCGGGGATGTGACAAAGCTACCGTCGGCTGAATCGCCGGACGGGTGGCGAGATCGACTCGAAGTTGGCATAGTCAACCCTGCAAGACTCGGGCATTCCGTGGGGAATTCTGTGCGCGCACGGGTGACCACTGTGTGCTCAGGTCTGGCGTAGTAGGGGCCACGTGGGCGAAAATCTCGCCCATACGCAGCGTCACTGGCTGTGAAGATCATCGTTAGGACGATTGACGTTTCCCGCAGGGGTACGACGTCATTGATCTGGGGAGAACGAAGCGTGAGGAAGATGGCGAAACGCAGGTCGGCACGGATTGTCGTGGCTACCGCCGGCGTGGTGGGGGTCGGTTCCCTCGCCCTGCTCGCAGCGGCCCCGGCGATGGCGGCTGCGCCCACCGTGACCTACACGGGCGGATGCAGTGTGTTGTCGTCTTCGTCGTCGCCTGATGAGACATCGGTGAGCACCCAGAAGGGCACCGACGGCACCGGAGATGTCGTGGTTGCCAACAAACTGGGCGTCGCGGCCGTCCCGTACGTCAACGGCAAGGCGGTGACCTCGGGTGGCAAGACGGTAGTAATTGGCAACGGAGACGCACCCACCCTCGGGTTCGGCTCCGGGTCCTTCACGCTGACGCTGGTGCCGAAGTGTGAGCTGCTGGGTCTGAACACGGCCCTGCTGGGCAAGGACCACCAGGCCGCCACCGTCAAGGTCACCGACCCGCCGGTCAGTGACCCGGGCAGCGACCCCGGCACGAACCCGGGCACGAACCCGGGCGGCACCAACCCCGGCGGCACGAACCCGGGTGGCTCGGTTCCTGGCGAGCCCAACGCTGGCGACCGCCCGATCACCCCGCGCGACCCAGTGGCCCGCGGTGCGGTGCCGCCGGCCGGTGACGAGGACGGCCGGGTCGGCCCCGACGACGGCGACACCGCGGCCGCCCCGCCCGTGTCCGACGACAGCAACAACGCGGACGACGAAGCCATGGCCAACCCGGTCGTGAAGAGCAACAACAGCCGCGGCCCCGGCACCACCACGCTGGCGCTGATCGCGGCGGTGTGCCTGCTCGGCGTCGGCGTTGCCGCACTCCGTACCATCGTGATGGGACGCACCATGCGAGTGAGCGTCTGACAACTCCATAAGCCCCGCGGGGCGCCTGATTCCACTTCGTCGGTGTGGTCGTTCCTCCCCAGGTCCCACCCAGAGAATTCGGAATCGGCGCCCCGCGGCCACCACAGGCCGGGCCCTCAGGCCCGGCCTGTATGCTGGGCGGGTCTGCGCCGGTCGTAAGACTTGACCGGGCAGAACACGAGTTCACATCTCGGCGGGCATATCCCGCCGCTTGCGTGTGTGAACGACGCGACGACCTCCTGCCACGGAGAGACCGTGGCCGTTGAGACCACAGGGGGTGAGATTCGTCTTGCGTCACTATGAAGTCATGGTGATCCTCGATCCCGATCTCGAGGAGCGCACCGTAGCTCCCTCGCTCGAGACCTACCTCAATGTCATCCGTACGTCGGGTGGCTCGGTAGAGAAGCTCGACGTCTGGGGACGGCGCCGGCTGGCGTACGAGATCCAGAAGAAGTCCGAGGGCATCTACGCCGTCATCGACCTGCAGTCCGAGCCCGCCGCGGTGGCGGAGCTGGAGCGCCAGATGCGACTCAACGAGTCGATCCTCCGTACCAAGGTGATTCGGCCGGATCTCCGGTAGACCCGACGCGTTCGGGCGCGCCGCGTCACACCCATATGGCACGGTGGGTAGCTGTTCCGGCGGGTGGACAGGCGCGCGACAACGCGAGACGACTTAGGAGAGATCCATGGCAGGAGACACCGTCATCACGGTCGTCGGCAATCTGGTCGACGACCCGGAGCTGCGTTTCACCTCTTCCGGCGCCGCGGTCGCGAAGTTCCGTATCGCGTCGACGCCGCGGTTCCTGGACAAGCAGTCCGGGGAGTGGAAGGACGGCGACGCGCTGTTCCTGAGCTGCAACGTGTGGCGCCAGGCGGCGGAGAATGTCGCCGAGTCGCTCACCCGTGGCACCCGGGTGGTCGTACAGGGCCGGCTTCGGCAGCGGTCGTACGAGACCCGCGAAGGCGAGAAGCGCACCGTGTACGAGCTGGAGGTCGACGAGGTCGGCCCGTCGCTGCGGTACGCCACCGCCAAGGTGCAGCGGATGTCGCGTAGCTCCGGCGGAGGTGGCGGCTTCGGCGCCTCGGGCGGCGGAGGCGGCGGCAACGGCGGATTCGCCGGCGACGACCCGTGGGCCAACGCCACCCCGGCCAGGTCCGGCGGAGCCGCTGGCGCCCCAGCCGGCAGCCCCCAGGGCGCCGGTGCCGGCGGGTACGACGAGGAACCACCCTTCTGACAAGCAACTCCGCCCCCGGGCGGCATGACGTAACTGGAGAGACAAGCAATGGCTAAGGCCGCTGCCGTACGCAAACCGAAGAAGAAGGTGAATCCTCTCCACAAGGAGAAGATCACCTACGTCGACTACAAGGACACCGCGCTGCTGCGCAAGTTCATCTCGGACCGGGGCAAGATCCGCGCCCGCCGGGTCACCGGGGTCGACTCGCAGCAGCAGCGCCAGATCGCGCGCGCGATCAAGAACGCTCGCGAGATGGCTCTGCTGCCGTACAAGAGCCAGGCCCGGTAAGGAGGATCAGAGCAGATGAAGATCATCCTTACGCAGGAGGTGTCGGGTCTCGGTTCGCCGGGCGACATCCTCGAGGTCAAGGACGGGTACGGGCGTAACTACCTGCTGCCGCAGGGGTTCGCGATCCGCTGGACCAAGGGCGGCGAGAAGCAGGTCGCCACGATCAAGCGGGCCCGTGAGGTCCGTGAGGTCCGCGACCTCGGTCAGGCCGAAGAGATCAAGGGCCAGCTCGAGACGCTCAAGGTCACGCTGACCGCGCGCGCCGGCAACGCCGGCCGCCTGTTCGGCTCGATCACCGCGGCCGAGGTCGCCGGTGCCGTGAAGGCCGCCGGTGGGCCCCAGGTCGACCGGCGCCGGCTCGAGCTGCCCGGCCCGATCAAGACGGTCGGCAGCTACCAGGTCAAGGTGCGGCTGCACCCCGAGGTCTCGGCGACCATCCCACTGGAGATCGTCGCGGCGAAGTAGCCG
>JBOGDF010000157.1:0-12490 GCA_050701635.1 Micromonosporaceae bacterium
GTCCTGCACCGCGCCGCCTCGTCCGCGGCCGTCCTGGCCGGCACCGCCTCGTCCGCGGCCGTCCTGGCCGGTGCCGCCTCTCCGGGGACCGTCTCCGCCGCTCGCGGGCCCGCCCCGGAACTCGACGGTGTCCGATCCGTACGCGTCGTTGTGGCCCCGGTCGAGGCCGTCCGGAGCGCCCCGTCCGCGCCGGCCATCGGGCGGATCGCCGTCCTTGCGCCGCCTCGCGTCAGCGCGCGCACGCCGGATGCCCCATGCCCCGAGGAACACCAGCATCAGCCCGAGCACGCCGAATCCGGCGATGATCATTTTGATATCCTGCAGCCCGAGGCTGCCGAACCAGCCCGGCTCGGCCCGTTTCAACGACCCCGGCGCCTTGGCGGGCGCCGGGGTCGCCGGTTGGTAGCTGAACAGCCGGGGCGGATCGCTCGGAGTGGCCTCGGTCGCGGTCACGTACGTCTTGCCGTCCTGGCTGTACGTGATCGCCTCGCCCTGCGGCTCACCGGGCAACGGCGTACGCACCGGCTTGCTCTTGGTCAACGCCGCCACCACGTTGCCGCCGGAGACCTTCCACTCGTACGCGTCGGCGTAGGTACGTACCACCGCGCGGGTACCGTCGGCCGACAGTGCGGCGCCGGTGACGAGCTTCTGACCCACCGGGCCGAAGCGGTTGCCGTCCGTACCGGTGCTGCCGACCGTGAACACGCCGACCTTGGTCAGCGGTACGGACTGGTCCGGTTTGAGCGGCACGTTGGCGACGTAGATCCCGGAGGCGCCGCCACCGTCGAGGTCCTTGGTCACGATCACGGGCTTGCCGTCCGGCTGCATCAGCAGCGCCTCGGCGTCGTGGGCGCCGTCCGGGTATTTCAGCCGGTGGATCGCGACCGAGTTACGGTCGGGCGCGATCTTCCACAGCGCAACCGTGTCCCGCTCCAGGTCGTTGTCGCCGATGTCGGCCACCCAGAGGGTGCCGTCCTTGGAGATCGCGAGATCCTCGGGGTCGAACGGGTCGCGGGAGAAGCTGTGCCGCTCGGTTACCTGGCACTTGGCGTCCAGGTCGAAGACCTCGAGCTGTCCGCCGCCGTCGTCGGCGCCGTCGGCAACCGCCACGTACCCCTGCTTGGTGCTGACCAGCCCACTGATCTCCGCGAGCCGCTCGTCGGCGATGCTGCACAGCTGTTTGCCCGCGGTGGGCGCCACCGACGGTGCTGCGCTGGGTGCGATCGCCACCGGCGCAGCTGGCCCGCTGACCGCCGCCGCCACCGCACTCGGGAGGGCGCTGACGCCCAGCCCTGCGACCAGGACCGCGACGAGGGTGCGCGCCACGATCCGGGCGGCGCGGGCGGGAGGGGACACGGCGTAAGTCTGACAGAGGCCGAGGGTCTCGTGCTGCGCGGCGGTCCGCCGACGACTGGATTGCCAGGTTATGGCCGGCAGACGACCGAGCCGCCCGGCGTTACGGGCCGCCCGGCGTTACGCGTCGCCCGGGTCGCGCGCCGGCACCATCCGGTACGGCGCCAGCTCCGCCGCCAGGGACTCGCTGACCCGGGCGTGCAGCGCCGTACCGTCGGGGGTGTGTTCGGCCTCGAACACGTCGCCCTGGTCGTGCACCCGCGCCACCAGATCCCCCCGGTGGTACGGCACCCGGGCGTGGATCTCGACCGCGAGCCGGGGCAGCCGCTGCTCGATCGCGTCCCGCAGCTCGGCGATGCCGGTGCCGGTGTGCGCCGAGACGAACACCGCGTCCGGCCACAGCCGGCGCAGTCGCACCAGCTCGTCGGGGTCGGCGGTGTCGGTCTTGTTCACCACCAGCAGCTCCGGCAGCCGCTCCGCGCCGATCTCGGCGAGCACCTCGCGTACGGCGGTGACCTGGGACTCGGGGTCGGCGTCGGCGCCGTCCACCACGTGCAGCACCAGGTCGGCCTCGGCGACCTCCTCCAGGGTGGAGCGGAACGCCTCCACCAGCTGGTGCGGCAGGTGCCGTACGAAACCGACGGTGTCCGAGAGCGTGTACGTACGCCCGTCGGCGGTCTCGGTGCGGCGCGTGGTCGGGTCCAGGGTGGCGAACAGCGCGTCCTCCACCAGCACCCCGGCGCCGGTGAGCCGGTTGAGCAGGCTGGACTTGCCGGCGTTGGTGTAGCCGGCGATCGCGACCCCGGGCACCGCGTTGCGGCGGCGGGTGGCGCGCTTGGTCACGCGTACCGTCCGCATCGCGGTGATATCGCGCTTGAGCCGGGAGATCCTGGTACGGATCCGGCGCCGGTCGGTCTCCAGCTTCGTCTCACCGGGGCCACGCAGCCCGACGCCGCCGCCGGCTCCCCCGGCCCGGCCGCCGGCCTGCCGGGACAGCGTCTGGCCCCAGCCGCGCAGTCGCGGCACGAGGTACTGCAGCTGTGCCAGCTCGACCTGGGCCTTGCCCTCTTTGCTCTTGGCGTGCTGCGCGAAGATGTCCAGGATCAGCGCCGTACGGTCGACGACCTTGACCTTGGTCCGCTCCTCCAGGTTGCGCAGCTGGCTCGGCGACAGCTCGCCGTCGCAGATCACGGTGTCGGCGCCGGTGGCGACCACCACGTCGCGCAGCTCGGAGACCTTGCCGCGCCCGACGTACGTCGCCGGGTCGGGGCGTACCCGCCGCTGTACCAACCCTTCGAGCACCGCGGAACCGGCGGTCTCGGCGAGCGCGGCCAGCTCGGCGAGGGAGCGGGACGCGTGGGCGTAGTCGCCCTCCGTCCACACCCCGACCAGCACCACGCGTTCCAGCCTCAGTTGCCGGTATTCGACCTCGGTGATGTCGGCGAGCTCGGTGGAGAGCCCGGCGACGCGCCGCAGCGCCTGCCGCTCTTCGAGGTCCATCTCGCCGCGCAACGGCGCAGCGTCACGTTCGAGATCGAGATCGGTGGAAAGCTCGATGGCGGCGTCGGACGCGTCGTTGTCGCGGAGCACGTTGTCGCGGAGCCGAGGGCGGCCATTGTTACGAATAGGTTCTGCCATGTTGCTTCGATCCTGACACGGAATGTGCCCCACCCGCACCCGCAATACGGCTGGTGAATGCGACAAACCTCCCGCCGCATCACGGAACGCACACGGCGGCGGTGAACACGCCCGGGGTCAGAGGCGCTGGCGGCAGCGTACGCGCGAGAATGCATCTGGCCCACTGCCGCACCGAGAGCGAGGCACCACCGTGACCACCCGCCTGCCCAGCGCCGGATTCTCCATCACGGTACGGGTCGCCGTGCCCGCGGACGCCAGCTCGATCGGCCGGCTGACCACGGCGGTCGGGAGCGCCGGCGCGATCGTGACCGCGCTCGACGTGGTCGACTCCGACCACGTACGGGTGGTGGTCGACCTGACCTGCGACGCGGCGGACAGCACGCACGCCGAGCAGGTCGTCGAGGCGCTCAAGGCGATCGAGGGCGTGGAGGTACGAAAGGTCTCCGACCGTACGTTCCTGCTCCATCTCGGCGGCAAGATCGAGGTGGCGTCGAAGGTGAGCCTGCGTACCCGGGACGAGCTGTCGCGCGCGTACACCCCCGGGGTGGCGCGGGTGTGCCTGGCGATCGCGGAGAATCCGGACGACGCGCGCCGGCTGACCATCAAGCGCAACACGGTCGCGGTGGTCAGCGACGGCTCGGCGGTGCTGGGACTGGGCAATCTGGGGCCGGCGGCGTCGCTGCCGGTGATGGAGGGCAAGGCGGCGCTGTTCAAGCAGTTCGGCGGCGTGGACGCCTGGCCGGTGGTGCTCGACACCCAGGACACCGAGAAGATCATCGAGACCGTACAGCTGCTGGCGCCGGCGTACGGCGGGATCAACCTGGAGGACATCGCGGCGCCGCGCTGCTTCGAGATCGAGGCTCGGCTGCGCGACCTGCTGGACATCCCGGTGTTCCACGACGACCAGCACGGTACGGCGATCGTGGTGCTGGCCGCGCTGACCAACGCGCTGCGGGTGGTCGGCAAGCGGATCCAGGACGTGAAGGCCGTGGTCTCCGGGGCCGGCGCCGCGGGTACGGCGATCATGAAGCTGCTGCTCAAGCAGGGCGTCGGCGACATCGTCGCGTGCGACCGGCAGGGCGCGCTGCACCGCGGCGCCGAGGGCCTGTCCCCCACCTGGCAGTGGCTGGCCGACAACACCAACCGCGACAACTACGAAGGCGACCTGAAGGGCGCGCTGCGCGGCGCCGACGTGTTCATCGGGGTGAGCGCGCCGAACCTGCTGGTCGGCGAGGACATCGCGGCGATGGCGAAGGACCCGATCGTGTTCGCGCTCGCCAACCCGGACCCCGAGATCGACCCACGGGAAGCTCGGCAGTACGCCACCATCGTCGCCACCGGCCGCTCCGACCAGCCGAACCAGATCAACAACGTACTGGCCTTCCCGGGGGTGTTCCGCGGCATGCTCGACGCGCAGGCGCGGGAGTACACCGAGGAGATGGGGCTGGCGGCGGCGCAGGCGATCGCCGACACGGTGGGCGAGGAGAAGATCAACCCGACCGTGATCGTGCCCAGCGTGTTCGACAGCCGGGTGGCGCCCGCGGTGGCGAAGGCGGTACGCGCGGTCGCCAAGGCGGCCGGCGCCCCGCCGATCCCGGAAGCCGTCGACGTCGTCGTCAACTGAGCTCGCCCGCGCGGAGTTTCGTCGGGATCGAACTAACACGCCGGGGAAGATCGCGAAGAGGCGCACCGCTTTAGGGGCGTTGACGCGGTATGTCGCCGCTGAATACAGTCTGGTTACTTCGAAGTAGAAGTTTCTTCGCGGGCTAACCTGGCGCAGCCCCCGGCGCACGGTGAGGACGTGGTCTGGCATGGCGATCCGCTCGGCACGGATGACCCTGGGAATCACGACGGTGACGGCGTGCGTCATGTTGCTGCCGGTCGGCGTCAGCCGCGCCGCGGAGACGGGCCGGTGCGGCGACCCGGCGAGCCGGCCGTGGTGCGACACCTCGCTCTCGGCCGACCAGCGCGCCGGGCTGTTGCTCAAGGCCCTCACCCGGGACGAGAAGATCTCGCTGCTCGCCGGGGACGATCCGCTGTTCGCCAGCGGGCACACCGGCAAGAGCGACGGTGTGGCGCGGGTGGGGCTGCCGCCGACGTACTACAGCGACGGGCCGGTGGGGCCGCGGCAGGGCAAGGCGACCGCGATGCCGGCGCCGATGGCGCTCGCCGCCACCTTCGACCCGGCGGCCGCGCGGCGGCACGGCGCCGTGGTCGGCAACGAGGCGAAGCTCAAGGGCAACGACGTGGTGTTCGCGCCCACCGTGAACCTGATGCGTACCCCGCTCGGCGGGCGGACCTTCGAGGCGTACGGGGAGGACCCGTACCTGGTGAGCCGTACCGGGGTGGGCTGGATCGAGGGCGCCCAGAGCGAAGGCGTGATCGGCAACGTCAAGCACTACGCCGCGAACAACCAGGAAGGCATGGCGGGGGTCGTCGGCGGACGCCTGACGGTGAACGCCGTGGTGGACGAGCGGACGCTGCGGGAGATGTACCTGCCGGCGTTCGAGGCGGCGGTCACGGAGGCCGATGTCGGCTCGGTGATGTGCGCGTACAACCGGGTCAACGGCCAGTACGCCTGCGAGAACCAGCACCTGCTGAACCAGGTCCTCAAAACCGAGTGGGGCTTCGACGGGTACGTGCTCACCGACTACGGCGCCGCCAAGAGCACCGCCAACGGGCTCAACAACGGGCTGGACTTCGAACCCTGGCCCGGCCTGGTCTACTCCCCGCTGCCGGTCAACCTGGCGCTCGCGACCTCCCAGGCGAGTACGGCCGACGTCGACGCGCACGTACGCCGGATCCTGCGCACCCTGTTCAAGTACGGGTTCTTCGACCGCCCCGGGTACCCGAACGACGACAGCCTGATCGACAAGGCGGCGCACCTCGCCACCGCGGGCGCGATCGAGGAGCAGGCGATCACGCTGCTCAAGAACGACGGCGTACTCCCGCTCGACGCAGGCGCGCTGGACAGCATCGCGCTGATCGGCGACGAGGCGGACACGTACAAGGGCGGCGGTGGTTCCTCGGCGGTCGATCCGTTCAGCGTCACCACGCCGCGGCAGGGCATCGAGAAGCGAGCGGGCTCGGGGGTACGCGTCAGCTACGACCCGGGCGAGTCGCCGCAGGCGGCGGCTGACGCGGCGCGCGGCGCCGATGTCGCGATCGTCTTCGCCTCGGACAACCAGACCGAGTTCGTGGACAAGCCCGGGCTGGACCTCGACGACGGGCAGGTCTCGGTGTTGCCGCCCGGCGCCGGCAACCCCACCATCGACCAGGACGCCGTGATCGAGGCGGTGATCGAGGCCAACCCGAACACCGTGGTGGTGTTGGAGACCGGCGGACCGGTGCTCACCCCGTGGCGGGACGCCGCGCCCGCGCTGCTCGAAGCCTGGTACCCGGGCTCGGACGGCGGCACCGCGATCGCCCGGGTGCTGTTCGGCGACGCCGACCCGGGAGGCCGGCTGCCGGTCACCTTCCCGCAGCGGGAGGAGGACATCCCGACCGCGGGCGACCCGGAGGCGTACCCGGGGGTGGCGGAGACCGCCACGTACAAGGAGGGCGTGTTCATCGGCTACCGGCACTACGACGAGCGCGGCATCGAACCGGCGTACGCGTTCGGGCACGGGCTCTCGTACACCAGCTTCGACATTCACGGGTTGCGGATCCGGCCCGGTCGCGACTCGGTCGCCACCGTCGAGGTGTCGGTGACCAACACCGGTGCCCGTACCGGGGTGGCGGCGCCGCAGCTCTACCTCGGCCTGCCCGACCCGGGCGGCGACGTGACGCAGCCACCGCGGCAGCTCAAGGGATTCCAGAAGCTGACCCTGGCGCCGGGCGAGACGAAGCGGGTCAGCTTCTCCCTGGACCGGCGGGCGCTGGCGTACTGGAACGCCGAGGCCGACTCGTGGCGGGTCGCCAACGGCTGCTACGCCGTCATGCTGGGCAGCTCGTCGCGGGCGATCCACCAGCGCGGCACCCTGGCCTGGAACGCCGACTGCGGCGCCCGCGCCGTGACGGTACGGGGGTGAGCGGGCGATGTCGCATACCCGCCGACCACTGATCAGCGCGATCCCGGTCGCCGTACTGGCGGCATTCGCCCTCACGATTCCGGCACCGGCGTCAGCGGTGGCGGTCGGGGATGTCCCCGCCGTCACCGCCGACAACGGAGCGCGGGTAACCGCCCAGCGCAGCGTCGATGACCGGATCCTCGATGTCACGATCGACTCCCCCGCGCTCGGCACCACCGTCACCACCCGGCTGCTGCTGCCGGCCGGATGGTCGCCGCGGTCCCGGCGCGCCTACCCGGTGCTGTACCTGCTGCACGGCTGTTGTGAGCCACAGAGCTACGCGGCCTGGACCGCGTACACCGACATGGAGTCCGCGGTCGCGGAGCTCGACGTGATGGTGGTGATGCCGCCCGGTGGCTACGCGGGGTGGTACTCGGACTGGTGGAACCACGGCAACGGCGGAATGCCCGGGTGGGAGACGTTCCACCTGACCGAGCTGCGCCAGCTCCTGGAACGCGGCTACCACGCGGGCCAGCGGCGCGCCATCGCCGGGCTGTCGATGGGCGGTTTCGGCGCCCTGTCGTACGCCGCCCGCCACCCCGGGATGTTCGTCGCCGCCGCCTCGTACAGCGGCGCGGTGCACTCCCAGTACGACCCGCCGACCGGCTCCACGATCGTGCAGACCACGCTGCTGTTGGGCGGCCACGATCCGCTCGCGCTGTGGGGCGATCCGGTGCTGCAGCGCGACATCTGGGCCGCGCACAACCCGTACCACCTGGCGCCGCTGCTGGACATGCCGCTGTACCTCGCCTGCGGTAACGGCCAGCCGGGCCCGCTCGACCCTCCCGGTACCGGGCAGGACGTGGTCGAGCAGCAGTTGGAAGGTGAGAACCGGGCCCTGGTACGCCGGCTGCGGGAGCTCGGCGCCGATGCCACGGTCAACCTCTACGGCCCCGGCACCCACACCTGGCCGTACTGGGAACGGGAGTTCGCTCGGTCGCTGCCGACGCTGATGCAGCCGCTCCGGGTACGCCTTCCCGCCGCCGCATAGCCCGCAGGTCCGGCCGGCACTCGGATGCGGAGCCGCGGTCGTCACCGCGGCTCCGTACCCAGGTGCCTCAGCTGTACGGGATCGTCACCACCGACTGGCTCCCGTTGGCCGTGCTGGCGTTGACGCGGAGCAGGCTGGTGCCGTTGCCGATCGCGCTCCACACCTCGATCTTCACCCGGCCGTTCGACAGGTTGCCGAGCGTGCCGGTGGCCGCCGCCAGCCCGGTTGACTGGGTGTAGAGCTCCCAGCCGGCGACCGGGTCGGTGGCGAAGTAGCGGTAGGTCTCCACCCGGTCCCACGTACCGTCGCCGGTCAGGTCGTACGAGACCCGCGCCTGCTGGCCGTTGGCGACGGTGGTGCCGGCGTCGACGTACAACCGGAATCCGGTGGTACGGGCCGGGTCGTACCGCATGGTCAGCCCGCTGGCCAGGTAGGTCAGCGGCCGGTACGGCGTGCCGTCGTGGTTCGCACCGTCGGCGGACGCGATCGTGTCTGTCGTGGCTGCCGTACCCGCGGTGACCGACAGCGGCGCGGTGACCCCGGCGGCGCCGCCATCGCGCAGGTAGAGCGTGTCCGAACCGGTGCCAGGGTCGGGCGGCGGACCGCCCGGCCCGGTGCGCCACGTCGTGGAACGCGCCGGCACCGACAGCGTGGCCCCGTCGGAGAAGGTCACGGTGCGCGCCGCCGCGCCGGAGTTGTGCGCCACGTAGGTGCGTACCCCCGACTTGCTGAACACCCCGTAGGTCGGGATGTCGGCGGTCACCGTGTGGTCGGGCGTACCGGTGGCGGCGAGGTTGTAGATCCAGTGGTACGTGTGCGCCTTCGACTCCCCCCACTCGGGGTCGTAGTTGCCGCCGGCGCCGTCCCAGGCGGACTTCGCCCCGGCGGGGTCCCCGAGCGCGAGGAACTCCCAGATCACGTCCCGCCACTCGGTCTCCGCTCCCCCGTTGTTGGTACGCAGCTCCGCCACGTTGGCGCGTACGTCCGCCGGCCAGGCGCCGTGGTAGAGCGAGCCGCCGGTGACCGGCAGCATGTTGATGCCGTGGATCTCTTCGGGGTTGGCGGTCCACCAGGTGGCGTACGCGCCGCCGGCGCCCCACAGGATGCCGAGCGTGTCGTGGCCGTAGCTGGCGGGGAACACCGCGTTCGACGCGTCGAACCAGTAATCGCCGATCGCGGCGCGTTCGGTGGTGTAGAGCCACGCGCCGGCGTCCCGCATCCCGGTGTTGCCGGTGGCCTCGCCGAACAGCGTCATCGCAGTCGCGAACATCATCGCCTCGGACGAGGACTCCTGGTTGTTGCCGTGCGCGAAGCCGGCGTGCCCGCTCGCCCAGCTGTGCCCGGCGTACGGGTCGAAGTGCCGCAGGTACGGGAACCGGGTGTCACTGCGGGACCAGTTCGCGGCGTCACGTACCAGCAGCTCGACCATGCCGCCGTACCGGCCGGAGGAGACCCAGCCGGGGTCGTACTTCGCGAGAATCGCGGCGGCGAGCACGTAGTAGCCGTAGTGGAAGTGGTGGTCGTTCAGCTCGGTGTCGGAGCCGTAGCTGGCCGGGTAGCCGATCAGCGTGTCCCAGGTGCCGTCGTACGCGAACAGCCGTCCGGTCTCCCCCGGCGAGGCGGTGAGCCAGTCGGCGAGCCGGCCCCGGATCAGGCCGAGCAGCCGGTCCCGGGCGGAGCTCTTGCCGAGCTGGTCGGCGATCGGCACCAGCAGCGCGAGCCGCCCCAGCGCCTTCCCGGTCCAGTACGTGTCGGAGGCGCCCTTCAGCGGATCCGGCTCCGCCAGCACGGCGTCCACATAGGACCCGAGCCGGGCACGGTCGTAGCCCCCGGCGTCCGGCAGCGACGGCAGTACGCCGTTGAACGCCGCCCGGGTCGTGAAGGAGCCGCCTTCGCGCAGCCGCAGCTCGCCGCGCGGCGAGGCGTACCGGTGGCTGGTGACGGGGTCGGAGGAGGCCCGCCACTGGTGCCGGTAGAGCGCGAGCAGGGTGCCGGTCTGGGTGCCCTCCTTCGCGGTGGTGGTCGTGGTGAAGCTGGTGGTCACGCGTGCTGTGGCGGAATCGTAGGACCCTGTCGCCCGGGTGGCGGTGACGAAGCTGTACGCGTACTTCTGGAACAGCGGAAGCGCGTCGGTGGAGGGCAGCAGCGCGACCGAGAAGTAGTCGCGGCCGGCGAGCCCGGAGCGGGCCTCGGTGCCGGAAACAGACCAGGCCGACCCGCTGGGCGCGAACAACGCGTAGTGGTGGCCGCGCACGGTCACGCCGAGGGTGCCGCCGGAGTGGGACCAGACGGTCGGCGTACCGGCGAAGCGGATCTTGGCGCCGGCGCCGCTGCCGGTGAAGTAGGCGTACGGCAGGCCGTGCCCGATGGTCGCCCGCATCGTCCGGGCACCGTCGGACCAGTACGGGGTCACCGTCCAGTCCGACCAGCCGTCGACCTTGGTGTCCGGTGAGTTCAGCCCGTCCAGCCCGACCCGCAGGTCTTCGGAGTGGACGTTTTCGTAGGTACGCCCGTCCGGCGTCACGGAAGGCGAGGCCGGGTAGCCCATGCCGAGCCCGTCGGCGTACGCGTGGAAGGTGAGCGGGTGGGCGTACAGGTTTTCGGAGTACGGGTTGCCGGCGTACCGCCTCCAGACCAGTGAGGACCACCAGTCGTTGGTCGGGATCGGGCCGGTGACCGAGGAGGTGACCTTGGGGGTGACGGGGGCGCCGTCGGAGTTCGACGGGCCGGCGGCGCCGGCGGGGCGGTCGGTGGTGTAGCTGCCTTCGCCGACCGGCACCACGTCCGCATGGGCGGGTGCGCCGGTCAGGGCGAGCAGCGTGGTAGCGGCCACCGCGCAGACAACGGAACAGACGGATAGGGAGCGCACAGAGCACCTCCCGGGCTCAGGGCGTCGCGCCGGCGGGATGGTCCGGCGGAGACGGGGATGGCACATGGCTGAGAGCGCTCTCTGACCGGCGAACGTAGCGGCGCCAGCACCCGCCGGTCAACCCCCAGATCGGGATCAGCGCTGATGACGTACCAACAAACGGGTTGTTTCCGGCGGGTTTCCGGTGACGTCTTGACACCGCCGTGCGATCAGGACACTCTCCGGGTGAGAGCGCTCTCACACCTGGCAGAGCGGCGCCCAAGGAGGTTTTCGATGCAGTTACACCGTCGCCACCGGCTGGCGGCCCCGATCCTCGCCGCGTGTCTGCTCGCGCTGGCGGCGTGCGGTGGCGCCAGCGGCACCGAAGGCAAGGTCCGGCTCACCGTCGGGGTCTTCGGTGACTTCGGGTTCCAGGACCTGTACAAGAAGTTCGAGAAGGCCCACCCCAACGTCAGCATCGTGCAGCGCACCGTCGAGTACGCCGACCACCACAAGAACCTCGCCGCGCGGCTCGCCACCGGCTCCGGCGCCAACGACGTGGAGGCGATCGAGGAGGGCTTCATCGCCCAGTTCAAGGCGCAGCCGCAGCGCTTCGTCAACCTGCTCGACCACGGCGCCGGCGACCACCAGGACACCTGGCTGGACTGGAAGTGGCAGCAGTCGCTGTCCGCCGACGGCAAGGCGCAGATCGGGCTCGGCACCGACGTCGGCGGCCTCGCCCTGTGCTACCGCCGCGACCTGTTCAAGGCCGCCGGGCTGCCCACCGAACGCGACCAGGTCTCCGCACTGTGGACGGACTGGGACGACTACCTCGCCACCGGCGAGAAGTTCATCGCCAAGGCACCCAAGGGCGTCGCCTGGTACGACAGCTCCGAGAACGTCTACAACGCGATCCTCGGCCAGGCCGAGACCGGGGTGTACGACAAGCAGGACAAGCTCGTCGTCGACTCCAACCCCGCGGTGAAGGACGCGTGGGAGCTGGCGGTACGCGGCATCGACGCCAAGCTGTCGGCCAAGCTGGCGGCGTTCTCCCCGGAGTGGAACACCGGATTCCAGAAGGGCGGCTTCGCCACGATCGCGTGCCCCGCGTGGATGATGGGCTACATCCAGGACCAGGCCAAGGACGCCTCCGGCAAGTGGGACATCGCCACCGTCCCCGGCGGCAGCGGCAACTGGGGCGGCTCGTTCCTGACGATCCCGAAGCAGAGCAAGCACCCCAAAGAGGCGTACCAGCTGATCGAGTTCCTCACCGCGCCCGAGCAGCAGGCGTACGTGTTCAAGCAGACCGGCAACCTGCCGTCCACCCCGCAGCTGTACGACGACCCCGAGATCTCCGGCTTCACCAACCCGTTCTTCTCCGACGCACCGGTGGGGAAGATCTTCACCGACGCCGCGCGCAACCTCAAGCCGCAGTACCAGGGGCCGAAGGCGGGCGACGTACGGGGCACGATCGGCGACGGGCTGGAGCGTGTCGAGCAGGGCAAACAGAGTCCTGAGGCGGCCTGGGCGCAGGTCCTGAAGGACGCGGTACGGCTGGCGGGCTGAGATGACCCGCACCGTCACCGTCGA
>JBOGDF010000158.1:0-12458 GCA_050701635.1 Micromonosporaceae bacterium
GGGCAACGCCGAGCTGGAGGTCCGTGCGCTGTCGCAGGCCGCGCGGGCGGCCCGGATGCGGGGACGGCACGAGGAGTCCGTACGCAACCAGGAAGCCGCCCTGGCCGCGGCGCGGGCGCCCGGGATGCCGGCGGCGCTGCTCGGCCAGGCGCTGGAGTCGCTCGCCAACACGTACGCCGAGGTGTCGCAGTCGGCCCAGGCGCTGCCGCTGTACGAGGAGGCGCTGCAGCTGTTCCGCGAGCAGCGCCGTGACCGCCGGACCGCGCAGGTGCTGCACAGCTACGCGGGCGTGCTGTTCGACGCCGGCCGGCTGGACGAGGCGGAGCGGGCCGCCACCGAGGCGTTGGCGATCACCGAGGAGATCGGCGACGAGGTCGGTACGGCGTTCGTGCAGACGACGCGTGTCGACATCGACCTGGCAAGGGGCGACTGGGAGCAGGCGGGCCGCCGGGGACAGGGTGCACTGGCCACATTGGAGCGGCTCGACAATCGCTCCGGGGTCGCCTCGGCGCTGCGTTCCCTCGCGGATCTGGCGGTGGTACGCGGGCAACCGGCCGACGCCGTACCGCTGCTGAAGCGCAGCGACCAGATCTGGCGGGCGATCGATCTGCCGGTCGAGCTGGCCCGGGGCCTGGTACGGCTGCAGGCGGCGTACGCGTCGCTGGGCGATCACGAGGCCGCCGCGGCGTACGGCGCCGAGCTGGCGCAGCTGATGACCGAGCTGCAGCTGGCGCCGGGGGCGCTGCGGCTGCCGGAATTCCTGCTGCCGTACGTCAAGGCGGCCACGTCGTAGGTCTGGATCGGGACTTTTGGCGGTGCGGGGCCGTCACCGCAGCGGGGCCTGCCAGCGCAGCACCGTACCGCCGGTCTTGCCCGGGCCGGCGTGGAACTCGCCACCCAGCTGCCGCGCCCGCTCGGCGAGGTTGCGCAGTCCGCCCCGGGGCGCGGCGTCGCCGAGCCCCTTGCCGTTGTCGGTGACGGTCAGCCGCACCAGGTCGGCGAGGGCCTCCACGGTGACCGTGACGGCGGCGGCCTCCGCGTGTCGCGCCGTATTGGACAGTGCCTCCCGCAGCACCGCTAAGAGCTCAGAACGAATCTCCTCTGGTACGGCGCTCTGCAGCGGCCCGGTCAGCCGTACCGAGGGGGTGCAGCCGAGCGAATCGCTGGCGTCGGTCACCACCGCCAGCAGCTCCGCGCGTACGTCCCGTTCAGAGGTGTTACGCAGCCGGAAGATGCTGGTACGGATCTCCTGGATGGTGAGGTCGATGTCCTCCACCGCCTGGTTGAGCCGGCGTACCGCCTCCGGGCGGGTGGACAGCGGCACCACGGTCTGCAGCTGCAGACCGGTGGCGAACAGCCGCTGGATCACCAGGTCGTGCAGGTCGCGGGCGATCCGGTCCCGGTCTTCCAGGACGGCCAGCAGCGCCTTGTCCCGCTGCGCCCGGGAGCGCTCCATGGCCAGCGCCGCCTGCCCCGCGAACGCCTCCACGAGCCCGACCTCGGTAGGTGTGTAGATCGCCGGGCTGCCGCGGCGTACCGCCACCGCTAATGCGCCGTAGACGGTGTCCGCGGTGGCGAGCGGCACCACCATGCCGGGGCCGCTCTCCATCGGCACCGGCCAGTCGGTGATCTTGCCGAGGTCCTCCACCATGGCGTGCCGGCGCTCGCTCAGTACGGAGGACAGCGCGTCGTCGTTCAGCACCACCCGGCCGCCTTCCAGCCCCGATCCGGTGTCTGGGATCGCCACGTCGACGACCAGCTCGTGCGGCGCCAGGTCGTCCCGCAGCAGCACCACCGCGATGTCCACCCCGGCGGTCTCCCGGGCCCGCTGCGCCACCAGCCGCAGCGCCTCGGCCTGGTCCACCTCACCCAGCAGCAGGTCGGTGATCTCGGCGGACGCCTCCAGCCAGCGCTGCCGCTGGCGGCCGCGCTCGTACAGCCGGGCGTTCTCGATCACCACTGCGGCGCCGGCCGCCAGCGCCTGGGCGATCTCCTCGTCGTCCTCGGTGAACTCGGTACGGTCCAGCTTCTCGGTCAGGTAGAGGTTGCCGAACACCTGCTCCCGGATCCGGATCGGTACGCCGAGGAAGCTGTGCATCGGCGGGTGGTTCGGCGGGAACCCGTACGAGCGGGAATGCGCGGACAGGTCGCGCATCCGGATCGGCTCCGGCTCCTCGATCAGCAGCCCGAGGATGCCGTGACCCTGCGGCAGGTCCCCGATCGCGTCCCGTTCGTCCTGGGTGAGCCCCTGGGTGTGGAACGCGATCAGCCGGCGCCGTTCCGGCCCGATCACGCCGAGCGCCCCGTACCGGGCGCCGACCAGCTCGCAGGCGGCGGCCACGATCCGGTCCAGTACGGCGGGCAGGTCCAGGTCGGCGCCGATCGCGACCACCGCGTCGAGCAGCCCGCGCAGCCGTTCCCGGCTGGTCATCACCTCGCGTACCCGGCCCAGCAGCTCCTGCAGCAGCTCGTCGAGCTGCACCTGGCTCATTGGGGGGATGCCGAGATCCGCCCACGGTGCCGGCTCGGGCGGGTGCGATTGAGGCGCAGGTGGAGCGGGTGGCACTGCCACACGGTCGATGCTATGCGTCCTGTCTGGTCACCGCCCGCTGAGCCGTCCGGCCGGCGCGGCCCGGTAAGCCCGGGGTGACACGCCGGTACGCCGGGTGAACGCGTGGGTGAACGCGGCGGTCTCCGAGTAGCCGAGCCGGATCGCGATCTGCTCGATCGACAGCTCCCGGTCGGCGAGCCAGCGTTCGGCGAGAACGATCCGGGCATGGGTACGCAGCTCCCGGAACGTGGTGCCCTCGGCGGCCAGCCGGCGGCGCAGCGTACGGGCGCTGGTGACCAGCTCGGCGGCGACCTGCTTCAGATCCGGTATCCCGTCGTCGGCGGCGAGCAACAGCCCTCGTACCTGGCCGGCCATCAGGGTACGCACCTGGCGGCGCCGGATCAGCTCGGTGCACTGCTCGGTGGCCTGCCGGCAGATCCGCGGGTGCGCCGCCGGCAGCGGCACCCGGCCGACCCCCCGCTCGACCACCGCCCGGTGGTACGGAGCGCCGAACCGTACCTCGCAGCCGAACAGCTCCTGGTACGTCCCATGGCCGTACGGCGGTACGTGGCCGAACTCGATGCGGCGCACCGCGTCGACGCCCGGGCACAGCTCGCGGGCCATCACCGAGATCGCCGCCACCTCGTGCTCCACCAGGAACGCCGCGAGGTCGTCGCCCAGCTGGGGCGGATGCACCGTGATCGCGCCCGGTGCGACCTCCATCCGGCAGAACCCGAACGCCAGCGGGTAGAGCGCGGTGCCGGCCAGCAGCGCGGCGGCGCCGAGCGTCGGGCTGGTCTGCATCGCCAGCCCCATCGGCCCGTACACGGTCAGGTGGTAGCGCAGCCCGATCCGTACTCCCAGGGCGGGCTGGTCGCCGAGCGCGCGGACCAGGTTGCGGATCAGCCGCAGCTCCTGCCAGCTCGACACCTCGGCGTGGCTCGGGGCGAGCGCGTCGGGCTCGATGCCGGTGCCGCGCAGGCAGTCCCTGGCGGAGAGACCGTGCTCGGCGGCGTACCCCAGGAGCAGGTCTACGCTGGCCGCGCCGCGCTGCATGAGCCAGGTCGCCATGCGCCACAACGTAGGGCGAATTGGCCCCCAATATCAAGAAACTGGCCGCTGAGAACCTGTGACCGTGCGATCACTACTCCGTAATGTTCGATCACGATGGACCTGGCATCGGTCTCCCCGAAAGCGCGGCTGCTGGCCGCGGCGGTGGCGCTCGCGCTCGCCGCGACCGCGGGCGGAGTGTGGTGGTATGTGCGCGACACCGGCCGTACGCTCACCGCGCACTTCGAACGCACCGTCGGGATCTACCCCGACTCGGACCTGCGGATCCTCGGCGTCAAGGTCGGCAAGGTGGTCACCGTGGAGCCGCAGGGCCGCACCGTCAAGGTGACGATGCGGTATTCCCGGAGCTACCCGGTGCCGGCGGGCGCCAACGCCGTCATCGTGCCGCCGAGCCTGGTCGCCGACCGGTACATCCAGCTGGTCCCGGCGTACCGCGGCGGGGCTCGCCTGCCGGATCACGCGGAGCTGCCGGCCAGCCGTACCGTCGAGCCGCTCGAGCTGGACGAGGTGATGTACCAGCTGAGCGAGCTGGTCAGCACGCTCGGCCCCGACGCCGGCAACTCCACCGGGGCGCTGGCGCGGCTGCTGAAGGTCGGGCGGGCCAACGCGGAGGGCAACGGCGAGCTGCTGGGCCGTACCCTCAACGACCTCGCCACCGCCGCGGAGACCTTCGCCGACGGCCGCGGCGACCTGTACGGGACCATCGACAACCTTCACGCCTTCACCGCAGCCCTGGCCGCCAATGACAAGCAGGTGCGCCGCTTCAACGCGCAGCTCGCCGGCGTCGCCGAGGCGCTGGCCGCCGAACGCGCCCACCTGGCGTCGGCGCTGCGGCACCTGGCGTCGGCGCTGGCCGTGGTCAGCAAGTTCGTACGGGACAACCGGGAAGAGCTGGTGCACGACATCAACGCGCTCACCGACATCAGCGCCGTGCTGGTACGCCAGCGCCAGATCCTGATCGACTTCTTCGACATCGGGCCGACCGCCGCCAGCAACTACTACCTCGCGACCAACCCGAAGTCCGGC
This sequence comes from Micromonosporaceae bacterium, assembly GCA_050701635.1. Taxonomy (GTDB): domain Bacteria; phylum Actinomycetota; class Actinomycetes; order Mycobacteriales; family Micromonosporaceae; genus WHSM01. The sequence continues at coordinate 4,649 of JBOGDF010000158.1, forward strand.
ACCATCGACACCCGCGTCGACGTGATGGGCCAGTACGACCCGGCCACCTGGGTCTGTTCGTTGCTGGTGCACGCGCTGTCCTGGGACCGGATCCCGAAGGAGTGCTTCAAGCTGGCGGAGATGCTGCACCGCTCGGGAGCGCCGCTCACCCCCGAGCTGGCGAAGCTGCGCGGCCTGGCGTTGCCGCTGCCCGGCTCGGCCGGCGGTCCGGCTCCGCGGCCCGACGCCCCGCCCCCCAGCGGCGAAACCGATTCCTCGGACCCCACCTTCGGCGGCATCCTCGGCTGAGCCTGTACCCCCTGACTGGGGTGTTCTCGCGGTTGTTCGGGTATGGGAATGGTGCAAGGAAGGAGGAGACCGATGACGGCACTGGTATCCCGCCTGTTCGGCGACCTCGGTGACTGGTTCGACACCGACTTCCCGCTGTCCACGACGCGGATGAACACGTTCCGGGTCGAGGACTACGTCGACAACGGCAACTACGTCGTCCGCGCCGAACTGCCGGGCATGGACCCTGAGAAGGACGTCGCCATCTCCGTACGCCAGGGGTTCCTGGAGATCCACGCCGAGCGCCGGGAGGAGACGAAGGACAAGTACCACTCCGAATTCCGGTACGGCTCGCTGCACCGTACGGTGCGACTGCCGTCCGGGGTGGACGAGAAGAAGATCACCGCACGGTACGACAAGGGGATCCTCGAGATCACCGTACCGATGCCGAAGGTCGAAGAGTCGGCCGGCTACACCGTCCCGATCAAGAAAGCCTGACCGCAGCGCCGCAGCGGCCCCTCAGCTGCCGTGAGTACGGAGCTGGTAGAGGCCGTGGGTTGCCGCGACCAGGGTGCCGGCGGTGTCGGTGAGCTCGGCGTCCAACGTGAAGTCGGCCTTGCCGTTGGCGTCGGCGTCGGCGGCGACTGACGCGACGGTGTCGGCGTCCAGCGACGCGGTGGCGGTCACCATCGTGGTCGCTGGGCGCCGGAACCGGATCTGGACTTCTTTCAGCGTCGGGTAGAACCGCGCCGCGTCGAACGTCGGGAGCACGATCGCGCCGCCCAGGATCTCCGCGACGGTGAACAGCACGCCGGCGTACATGGTGCCCATATGGTTGCTGTTGCCCTCCAGCGGCACCTGACCGACCACCCGGCCGGCCTCCAGCTCGGTGATCGTCACGCCCATCCGGTGCGCCACCGGGATCATCGCCTCGATAGCGGCGTTGGCCAGCAGCAGGTACGGCGGCTGCCCGGTCTCCTGGTCGGTCACGTACGGCTCCTTCGGTCGCTGGTCGGTGCCCTGTTCGCTAGTGCAGTCGGTGCACTTCGCAGAAACTACCCACCGATGCTCCGGACCTGGCTGTTGACGTCGATCAGGCCTGCGCGCTCAAGGATCGGTAGGGCTCTCCGGTACGCATGGCATGGCCAGTCGGCGCAGGAGTTGGCGAGGCACTGCGCGTAGAACAGGCTAGGTATGTGGAGCGCGAAGTCATCCATGGCGCGTCTGATCTCCTCAGCAGTGGGCTGCTGATGGCGAGACGTGGGCATACGCGGAAATGCCTCACTCACGCGCAACGTCCCGTCCGGTCGGGTGTGCACCATGGACAGCTCAGCGTCTCGCCACACACCCTGCACCAGCGAAGACTCCGCTTGAAGGTCGCCACGCCCGCCAGGAACCCGAGCAAGCTGCCCACCAGCAGCGCGATCTCTTCCGTCCACACCGCAACCTCCCGAGGGCAATTCCATCTGTGTTGGAATTGCGATAGTCTCCCGAGGATCCGACGCCAAGTCAAGCCTGGTATTCCAGTAATACTGGGCTTAGGCTCGCAGCAACGGCTCCGCAGGAACACGAGGCAGAGGAGGAACATGGAATTCACCCGAATCGCTGGCCCCGGCACCGGACCATGCCCGGACGGCGTCACCTGCCCGACCGTGTACGAGACCGACCGTGGAACGGTGGTCGTTCAGGGATACCGCCTGAGCGAAGCAGAACTTGCGGCGATGAACCTGCCGGACGACGAATACGCTGTCGAGATCCCGAAGTCCTTACTGGAAGAGGTCGTGCGTGCTTACCGCCGCTGAGCTGTTGACTTATATCGACACGCGGCTGACCTCGCGGGTATTCCGGTTGGAGCTGCTTGATCGCTACGAGGTCGAGTCGGACGGTGGGGATTTCGCCCGCTATCTGCGGGGCGATCCGGCACCGGCACCTGAGCGCAAGCAGCCCTGGCTCGACCGACTCGCAGCCGCGCAGAAGGCGGGGATCCACAATCAACGGGTGCACGTACTCGCGACCCCGCTCACCGACTACCTGCGGTACGAATGCGAATGGGGCTACGCGTGGAACGTCCGAGCCGGGGAGGACATACGCATCATCGACACGTCTGAACATCCGGTGCCCGAGTTGCCTGTCGATCATGACTTCTGGCTGATCGATGACCGGCACGCCGTGGTCATGCACTACGACATGGACGGCAGGTTCCTCGGGGCCGAGCCGGAGTCGCCAGCGCCGTACCTGATCGCACGGGATCGGCTCGAGGCGGCATCGGAGTCATTCCAAGCGTGGTGGGCCCGCCATCCGGAAGAATGGCGCGCGAACCGAGCAGCTTGATGACCGGAAGAGTGTCTCGCTCGGTGGGCCGCGGTCCGACTGACCGCGGCCGCCTGGCACGCGCTTTGGCGGAGGCGCGCCGGTCCGCGGGAATCGCGGGTGCCGATGCAGGCCGCCGCGCCGGTATGTCGCAGTCGAAGGTGTCCAAGGTCGAACGAGGCTTTCTGCTGCCGACCGTCGATGATGTCCGCAAGCTGTGCCAGGCGTACGCCGTCGGCGAAGAGCTGCGCGAGGAGCTACTGGCGCTAGCGGCGGATCTGCGTGCCGAGGCCTCAGCACGGGTGATCCTGGCGCGGGGAGTGGCGGAAATGCAGCGCCGCATTGCCCTGCTCGAGTCGTCGGCCACGACCATACGGAGCTTCCAACCCGCCATGATCATTGGGCTGCTCCAGACCCCGGCGTACGCCCAGTGCGTGTTCTCCTCCGCGCGGGACACCGATGCTGCCGCAGCCGACCGGGATTCTAAAGCCGACGCGGTGACCGCGCGGCTCGATCGGCAGGTCGTGCTCCGCGACCAGTCCAAGCAATTCATCCTGATCATGACCGAGGGAGCACTGCGCTGGCACGCCTGCTCCGCCGTACTCATGGCTGAGCAGATCGAGGCGATCGTAGAAGCGTCGAGGCTGCCCAACGTCGCGATCGGACTCATCCCCTGGACCACGCCGGTGCGGCTGTTTCCACGGCACGGCTTCCACTTATACGACGACGATGCCACCGTCGTCGGGACCGAGACCGCCACGGCGACTATCACCGGTCACGCCGACGTGTTGACGTACCTGGAGCTGTTCCGGGCGCTCGAAGACGTCGCTGTCTTCGACGACCACGCACGCGAACACTTCGGCCGCATCGCCAAGGAATACCGCCAACTCGGGAGCTAATGCGTGGCGAGGCGAGCAGGTGTTCCCGCATGAGCGGGCGAGTGCTGTACGTGATGCCATGCGGGGCCGGCCCGGCGAGCGATGTGGGCCGCCTGGTCGCGATGGCGCAGCGCCGCGGATGGTCGGTACACGTGATCCCGACCGCTGCCGCGGTGGAGCACTTTCTCGACGTACCCGCGCTGGAGACACTATCGGGGCATCGGGTGCGGACGGGCTACCGACGCGCGGGGGAGTCCGACGGGCTGCCGCCGGCGGACGCGGTGATCGTGGCGCCGGCGACGTACAACACGATCAACAAGTGGGCTGCGGGGATCAGCGACACGTACCCGCTGAGCCTGCTCGCGGAGTTGACCGGACTCGGGAGTACGCCGATCGCGGTGCTGCCGTTCGTCAACAGCGCACTCGCCAACAACGAGGTGTTCGGCGAGAGCGTGGCACGGCTGCGGAAGGCCGGCGTCACCGTGCTGTACGGCCCCGGCGGTTTCGAACCGCATCCGCCCCGTACCGGGGGTACGAAGATCGCCGCGTACCCCGGAAGCTCGCTCTGGACGCAGTGGAAGCGCATCGGCCGCTATGACCGGGCGAATACGCTCAGGCGGGGCGGAGGCGGTCGCGGGTGATCTCCTTGACGGAGGCGCAGCCGGTGAGCCCCATCGTGAGGTCGAACTCCGCCAGCAGGTTGCTGAGCACGTCGTACACGCCGGCCTGGCCGGCGAGGGCGAGGCCGTACACGTACGGCCGGCCGACGCAGACCGCGCTGGCGCCGAGCGCGAGCGCCTTGAAGATGTCGGCGCCGCCGCGTACGCCGCTGTCGAACAGCACCGGTGCCGCGCCGCCGACGGCGTCCGCGACCGCTGGCAACGCGTCGAGTGCGCCGATCGAACCGTCCACCTGGCGACCGCCGTGGTTGGAGACCACGATCCCGTCCACGCCGTGGTCGAGCGCGCGGGTGGCGTCGGCCGGGTCGAGGATGCCCTTGAGCAGGATCGGCAGCGTCGTACGTTCCCGCAGGAAGGCCAGGTTGTCCCAGGTCAGCGACGGGCGGGCGAACACATCCAGGAACGTCTCCACCGCGGCCCGCGGCAGCGGCGATCTCACGTTGCGCCAGAACCCGCCGGGGTAGTGGCGAGCCATCGAGAACAGCGCGCCGACGGCGGCCAGGGTCGGCCGCGGCTGGCCGCCATCAGCGGGTGTCGCGGCCCGGTGGCGTACCAGCTCGGTGAACACTGGATCGCTGGTGTACTGCGCGATCCCCAAGCCGCGGCTGAAGGGGAGGTACGCCAGATCCAGGTCGCGCGGTCGCCAGCCCAGCGCGTGCGTGTCGAGGGTGACCACGATCGCCTCGCAGCCGGCCCGCTCGGCCCGCGACACCAGGCTCTCCACCAGCTCGTCGGAGTTGCTCCAGTACAGCTGGTACCAGCGCGCGGCGTCGCCCATCGCCTCGGCGCAGTCCTCCATCGACCGGGACGCCTGGGTGGAGAAGATCATCGGTACGCCCCGCTCGGCCGCCGCCCGCGCCACCGCGACGTCGGCGTCCGGATGCGCCATCTCCAGTACGCCGATCGGCGCCGTCAACAGGGGCGTCGGGTAACGCCGCCCGAACAGCTCGACGCTGAGATCCCGGCTCGACACGTCGACCAGCATCCGGGGCACGATCTGCCAGCGCTCGAACGCCGAGCGGTTGGCGTACGCCGTGCTCTCCAGCCCGGCGGAGCCGGCCACGTACGCGAAGGCCGCCGACGACATCCGCCGCCGGGCCGCCGCCTCCAACGCCGGTGCGGACACCGGCACCCGGGGCAGCCGCCCGAAGACACCGTCCCGGTAGATCCGCGCCTGTACCGCCCGCCCGACTCCGATCTCACCGTTCACCGTGGGCCTCCCGCCTGCGCCTGCGCGTACCGCACCCTATCGCCGCCAGACCGGCAGCCCCCGGAGTCGGCGGGTGGCGCTGGCGGCGCTGATTCAGATCCGGCCGTAACTGCGCAGCGGGCGGTGCAGGCTGCTGAGGCTGATGCCACGCCGCAAGGCCAGGATCGTGCCGGCCGCCTCGACGTAGCTCCCGACCTCGATCGCGCCGCGCAGCCCGAGGCTTTCGGCGGTCACGTCGAGGATGGTGGTGTTGTCGCGTACGGCGATCACCGGGATGCCCTGCCGGTCGGCGTACAACACAGGCGCGCTGCCCAGCGCGGTCGCGGGTGCGACCACCGCGGTCACCTGGTCAACCGACAAGCTCTCGGCGGTACGCCGCTTCGGAGCCGGCGCCAGCTGCGGCGCCCGGGCGAGTCCGATCAGGACACAGCCGAGACCGCTGATAGACACGTACTCCGCGGCGCCGCGCGCGTCCACCGTCCCGGTGCGGGACAGCTCCTTGAAGTTGACCATCGGCGCGTGTGCGCACGGCACCTGCAGCGACCGGGAGACCAGGTGGGAGACCACCGCTTCGGCCCCGCCGACCGGGTTCGGGTGGTTGCCGAGGAAGTGCTGCTGGTACGCCGCCGCCGGCAGGTCCTGCACGTTCGTCGTCACCGCGATCGCGTCCGCGCCGCGGTCGACGAGCTCGCGTGCCGCGTCCAGCAGCAGTTTCGGATCGTCCAGCTGCCCGACGTAGGCGCCGGAGGCGTGACGGGCGCAGCGGGTGCCGATCGGGCGATCGGTGACCACGTAGTCGACCACCTCCACCCCGTGTACGGCGCGCACCGCGTTGACGACGCTCAGCGCGTGCCTCACCGCGTACGGGTCGGCGTGCTCGATGATCAAGCCGACCTTGTTGGCACGGGGCAGGTACAGGTTGATCGCGCCCTGACAGAACAGGTCGATGCACGACCCCTCGGTGTAGACGACCCGCTCGTCGAGCCGGATGAAGTCCGACGCGTTGACCGCGTTCGGATTGGTCACCACGTAGTCCGCGCAGCCGGCCAGCAGCGAGGTCGCCGGTGCGGCGTCGCCGGCGTACCCGCCGATGGCGCAGCCGATGCCGGTCGGCACCAGGCTGACCACGACGTCCGTACCCCCGGCTGCGGGTGAAGCAGCGGGCAGTTCAGGGAGCGGCGGGCCGGCGTACCCGGTGACCTCGACGACCACCTCGGTGTCGGTCACCCGGCTGACGAACCACCGCAGCGGTACGTCGCCGGTGACCGACTCGACGGCGGCGAGCAGCTCGTCCGGGTCCCGTACCGTGTCGCGGTCCAGGGTGTGGAAGCGATTGGTGATCATGGCGCTGACTCCGGGTGGATGAGGGACGTGATCACGGCTGGGCCCAACCAGGTGGCGCGCACATCTCCAGCACGGCGCAGGTCCACACGTAGCCCGCGCCCAGCCCGACCAGCAGCAGCAGGTCGCCGGGCCGCAGCTGGCCGGTGGTGAGCAGCCAGTCCAGCCCGGCGAACTGGTCACCGGCGCCCAGGTGGCCCACCGTCCGCGCGAACTCCCAGGTGGTACGGCTGAGATCCAGCTTCAGGGGTCGCAGGTAGTGCCGTTCGAGCAGCTGTCGCCCCAACGTGGGGATCACCACCTGGGCCAGTTCGTCGACGGTGGTGTCGGCGTCGGCGAGCGCCTGGTACGCGGCCTCACCCAGCCCGTCGGCGAGTCGCGACCTGATCTGCGCCGCGTCGGCGCGGGCGAAGAACTCCCGTTGCCGGCGTTCCAGGTCGACCGGCATCTCCTCCGGCGCGGGGCTCGGGTGGAACCGGGCGTCACCCCGGAACATCTCCTCCAGCTCGGGTTCGGAGACGCTGGCGACCGAGAGCACCCGGGCGGGTCCGGGCTTCCGCGAAACCACCACCGCGGTGCCGGCGTCGCCCCACACCACGCCGGAGTCGGCCCGCCAGCGGTCGAAACCCGGCAGCGCGAACCGGTCACCGGTGGCGAGCACCGCGGCCCGGCGTGACGGATCGGCCAGCAGGTATCCGGCGGCGAGTTCGAAGCCGGCCATGCCGCCGTTGGACAGCTGCCGCAGCTCGACCGCGAACGCGCGGCTGGTGAGTGCCCCGCGCTGGACGTACGAGGCGACGTTCCAGGCGTCGATGCCCTGGTAGTTGGCGGTCGCGTACAACAGCAGCGCGATCTCGTCCGGGGAGTGGCCGGAGCGGGCCACGGCGGTACGGATCGCGCGTACCGCCAGGTCAGCGCCGGGCTCGTCGGCGACGGTCACCGACCGGTAGTCGTGGCGTTCGGCGGCGCCCGGGTCGTACCAGCCCCGCGTCACCGCCTCGGCCGCGTCGACCGCCGGCGGGAACCAGGTCCCGGTCCCGGCGACGTACAGCTCCTCGTACCGCATCAGCTGCCCCCCGGCGTCGAGGCCGGCGCGGCGGCGCTGGCGACGGTCAGGCCGGGCG
>JBOGDF010000159.1:0-12438 GCA_050701635.1 Micromonosporaceae bacterium
ACCCTGGGCGGCGCGTGGCGGGCGTTCGTACGGCACCCGTCGCCGTGGCTGCTCGGCGGCCTGCTGGTGCTCGCCGGCGCGGCTCGGATCGCGGTGGGGGACTGGCGACCCTCCGACGCGGTGGCGCCGCTGGTGATGCTGGCGGCGTTCCCGTTCTTCGAGTGGCTGGTGCACGTCGGGGTCCTGCACTGGCGGCCGCGCCGGGTCGGCGGCGTCACGCTCGACCCGCTGCTGGCGCGCAAGCACCGGGAGCACCACGCCGACCCGCGTGACGTACCGCTGGTGTTCATCCCGTGGCAGGCGTTGCTGTGGCTGCTGCCGGCGTACACCCTGATAGCGATTTTGGCTTTTCCCCGGCTCGGGCTGGGGCTCACCTTCCTGGCCGTGGTCGGTGCGCTCGGGCTGGGGTACGAGTGGACCCACCACCTGATCCACAGCGACTACCGGCCGCGCGGCCGGCTCTACAAGGCGGTGTGGCGTAACCACCGGCTGCACCACTACAAGAACGAGCACTACTGGTTCACCGTGACCAGCGCCGGCACCGCCGACCGGCTGCTCGGCACCTACCCGGACCCGCGGACCGTCGCGTCGTCCCCGACGGTGAAGGCGCTGCACGCCCGGGAGGCCGCCGCGCTCAGGTGAGATTCAGGTCAGGCGCAGAGCCGTGCCAGGCGTTTCAGGGACAGCTGGACGCCGGCTCGGAAGGCTGGCCGCAGTACTCGCCAGCCCCAGCCTCCCACCACTCCGAACGGCAGCTCGAGCCGTTCGCCCCACACGATGGTGGCCGCGGCGCCGCCGGGCCGTACCTCGAACCAGCCGGTGCCGCGTACCAGCCGGCCGGTGTGCAGGACCTTGCACCGGTACGGCGGTTCCCACACCGTGATCTCCATGGCGTCGGTGAACCCGATCGGCCCGGCGCCGGTGAACGCCGCCAGCCGCGACCCGACCGTACGGCCGTCGCCGCGGGTCACCCGTACGGCGGTGCCGAGCATCCACTCGCCCTGGCGTTCCCAGTCGGTGAGCATCCGCCAGACCGTCTCCGGCGGCGCCGCCACCGGCTGCCGTACCGTCAGCTCCCGTTCGACCACCCGATGAGTCTAGAGTCGCGCGGCCGGCAGGGCGCCCCGGCGATCACCGCCGGGGCGCCCTGGTTCACGGTCGGTCGGGCGTCACAGCCCGTTCGTGTAGAGCAGGACGTTCGCGGTGTTCGCGGGGTTGCCCTTGATCACACCGTTGGTGCCGTTGCTGACCAGCCAGGACCGTACGGTGCCGTACGGCGCGTCACCGAACGCCGCCTTGTAGAGCGCGGCGACGCCGGCGACGTGCGGTGACGCCATCGAGGTGCCGCTCAGCGTGCTGGTGCCGCCGAGCAGGAACGTGGACTGCACCGATACGCCGGGGGCGTACAGGTGGGCGCAGGGGCCGAAGTTGCTGAACGACGCCTTGACGTCGTTCTTGTCGCTCGCCATCACGGTGGCGGCGTTGGCGGCGCTGGCCGGCGACACGCCGCAGGCGTCAGCGTTCTCGTTGCCCGCCGCGACCGCGACGAAGACGCCACGGTTGGCGAGGTTGTTGGTGGCGGTGTTCACCGCGTCGGACTTGCCGCCCCCCAGCGACATGTTCGCCACCGCCGGCTTGACGTGGTTGGCCGCCACCCAGTCGATGCCGGCGATCACCGTGGAGTTGAGCCCGGCGCCGGCGCAGTTGAGCACCTTCACGCCGTGCAGCCTCGCCTGCTTGGCCACGCCGTACGTCCGCGCGCCGATGGTGCCGGAGACGTGGGTGCCGTGGCCGTGGCAGTCACCGAGGACCAGGTCCACGCCGTTGAAATCCTGGCTGGCGCGGCCGGTGAACTCGGGGTGGCTGGCCTCGATGCCGGTGTCGATGATGTACGCGTGCACGCCCGCCCCGGTCGCCGTGTACGTGTAGCTGGCCGACAGCGGCAGGGCGCGCTGGTCGATCCGGTCCAGCCCCCAGGGCGGGTTCGCCTGGGTGGTGCTGACCCGTACCACCTGGTCCTGTTCGATCGCGGTCACCGTGGGGTTGCGGCGCAGCGCGGTCAGCTGGGTCGAGGTGAGGCGGGCGGCGAAACCGTTCAACGCGCTGCGGTACGTGTGGCTCGCGCTGATGCCGAGCGTGTCGAGTGTGGCGGCCGCCGAGACGCCGCGCCTGACCGTGACGATGTACTGCCCGGGCGCGGCGACGCCGGTCGCCTGGGTCACCGGCACCAGGGAAACCGAGCTGGTGCTGGCGCTGGCGGGAAGGGTGGTGGCGACGGCCAGGCCGATCACGGCGGACGTGATCAGCAGCAGCCGTTTCGCGGGGATCTTCATCGACTGTCTCCTCACAGCCGGGGCCCGGGCTGGGGGTTACCGCCTGGGCCGAGGGGTGAATGAGAGCTTCAACCCGTACCAGAGAGTTGTCAATGAACCGCCCGATATGTCGAGGGTCAGACCTGGGGCCCCGCCGGCGGCATCAGAGCCGGGGTGGCGGCGCGGCGGCCGGGGTGGTGGCGCGGCGGCTGCGCCACCAGCAGCGGATCGCCGCGAACGCGCAGAGCACCGCCGCCAGCGGAAGCAGCCCGTCCGCCATGGTGGTGTCCACGAAGAACCACCGATCCGGGTAGTACGCCTTGACGATCTCCGTGGTGTCGTACGACTCCAACCCCACCAGGACCGCCACCGCGCCGAGTACGGCGAGCACCGCGAGCGCAAGCCGGAACCGCTGGGGAGCCACCAGGGCGACCACCCCGAGGCCGAGCAGCGCCAGCAGTCCGAGTGTCAGCGCCGCGCCACCGGGCCCGATCAGCGGCAGCCAGTAGTCCTCCGCCGCCGCGCGCTGGCCGTTGTTGAACCAGGCCCGTTCCCACGGCAGGGCGAGCGCGGGAAGCGTCACCAGCGCGGCGACGCCGACCTGGATCGACGGACCCCACGCGGGTCGGGGCAGCTGCGCCGCCGCCAGTGCGAGCAGCAGCACGGCGTACCCGGCGAGCCGGACCCCGCCGGAGGTCACCAGGATCCAGATCGAGTACCGGTCGCCGACCCCCTGCTTCAGCTCGTACGCGTGCTCGGCGGCGAGCCGGGTCGCGTTCTCCACCAGGTACGCCACCACCAGCAGATCGACCGTGAGCAGGAACGCCACGCCGAGCGCCGCGAGCGCCGCGGGAAGTCGAAACCGCTCCGGTAGTACGAGCCCCACCGCCAGCACCGCGACCAGCACGAACACCACGACCGCGAAGCCGAGCCCCCAGGGGAAGAACCGGTCGAGTCCGAAGCTGCGCTCGGTCGAGTCCTGCGGCACCACGAAGACCATGACGTTCAACCAGTCCGCGGTGACCGCCTCGATCGCGAAGAACACCCCCAGGATCGTGAGCAGCACCAGTCCCCAGCGTTGCCGTACCCGTGAGATCACCACGGCGGGCAGGCTACCGGTCGCGATGAGCGAGCTTGCGAGCGACTGGCTGGCACAGTGCGTGCGCGAAGCGCCGGCCGAGCGAAGCGAGGACGTGCGATGAGCGGATTGTTAGCGCGGGTCGGCCACACTGCGGCGGTAACGGCCAACGGGGAAAGGCGCGCACGATGAGGAAATCCAGACTGGTCGCCACGCTGGCGGTGCTCGCCGCCGGCTTCACGCTCGCCGCGGTGGTGCCGCAGGCCGGCGCGGTGGTGCCCCGGGCCGGCGCGACCACCCGGTCCCTGAGCAGCACCGGCACGCCGTACGTCAACGTGATGCCGCTCGGCGACTCGATCACCTGGGGCTACACCGTGAAGTACGGCAAGCCGGTGGTGGTCGACGGCTACCGCAAGGATCTGTGGGTACGGCTGCGCAACGTCGGCATGAATGTCAACTTCGTCGGCAGCTGCCCGCGGCCGAGCTGGGACCGGTGGAAGTGCAACGGCGGCGGCACGATGGGGGACAACAACCACGAGGGGCACAGCGGCTACCGGATCGACCAGCTGTCGGCGAACGTGGGGCGGTGGGCGGCCACGTACCAGCCGCAGATCGTGCTGTTGATGGCCGGCACCAACGACATCGCGCAGAACTACGACCTGCGCCGCGCTCCGGCGCGACTGTCGACGATGATCGACCGGATCCGGGCGGTACGCCCCACCGCGCACATCTTCGTGGCGACGATCCCGCAGTTCCGGGACCCGGCGAGGAAGTCGACTGTGGACGCGTACAACAACGCGATCCCGGGTGTGGTGAAGAGCAAGGACAGCCGGGTCCACCTGGTGCCGCAGCATCTGGTGGGTACGCAGGCGAAGGACTTCTCCGACCACGTACACCCGAGTGACTGCGGCTACGCCAAGCTCTCGTTCGTCTGGTACTACACGATGGAGCGCCACCTGGCGCGCAGCGACTGGCCCACCGGCTACTACCCGTGGAACAACACAGGCGTCTGCGCCTGACGGCATTCCTCGCGGGGGGACGGCGGTGTGGCGAGGCTCTGAAGCAGAGCCTCGCCACACCCGCGACAGGTCAGCCCTTACGCGGTCGCGGTACCCGCTGCGAGCGGAGATCGGTCGGCTCCAGCGGCGGTACGGACAGCCCACCCGTGAACCGGTAGACGTCGAAGCCACGGGTCAGGTCGTTGCCGTACCCGTAGAAGGAACCGTCGGCGGAGATCCGGTTGGTCTTGAACGACCAGGTGTCGGAGTCGGAGAAGACGTAGTTGCCGAGTTCCTTCATGCCCACGCCGTCACCGATCCCGATCGTCGCCGGGGTGCCGGTGACGGTGGCCAGCCCGGAGATGTCGAGCACCCGTACGCCCTGGGCGTACCAGGCGATGGTGAGCAGCCTCTGCTGCGGGTAGATCCGCAGTACGTGCGAGGTGCAGGTGGTTCCGGGCTGCGGCTGCACCACCGGGATGAACCAGGTGCCGAGCTTCGCCGGGCTTCGCTCCAGACCGCCGGTGATGTCGTACACGTGGAGCCCACCGCCGGGGCACTCGACGCTGCCGGCGGCGCCCGCCCGCTCGTCGGTGATGATCAGGATGTCGCGCTTCGTGCCGTCGGGCCGGGTCATGGTGACCGGGTCGGACTGGTGGTGCACGTTGATCGCCGGGTCGACGATCTGCGCGACCTGCTTGGGCTGCTCCGGGTTGGTGGTGTCCAGGATCAGCGTCTGCGACAGCGCGGCGGAGTACGCCCGGCTGCCGTCGGCGTTGAACGTGATGTCGTGCGACTCCGAGCCCAGCGACGCCGGTACGAACGGGATCGGGTAGTCCTGCACCTTGCGCGGCGACTCCGGCGACGACACGTCGTAGATCGTGATCGTCGGGGCGGTGCTGGTGATCAGGTCGGAGTTGGAGTTGTAGAGGTAGCGGCCGCTGGGGTGGATCGTCATGTTGTGGGAGCCACGGGGCACCGGTAGATAGCTGACTGTCTTCGGGCTGGTCGGGTCGGTCAGGTCGACCAGCACAGTGCCGGCGGCGCTGGAGGTCAGGCCGAGGTCGCGGCCGCAGCGGGAGTTGGCGCCGTCGGTGCCGAACGTCCCGTCGGCGGTGTAGCTGGCCAGGATCCGGGTGCCGTTCTTCCACACCTGGATGTCGCCCTGGGTGACCTTGCAGTCGTAGACGGCGGCGATCCGGGGCGCGGTCGGGTCGGTGATGTCGACGATCTGCATGCCCTTGCGCAGCGTGCCGGCGAGCGCGTACTCGCGGATCCCGACGCGGAGAAACTCGATGTCGGAGCCGTTCTGGGCGGCGCCGCTGGTGTCGTACTGCAGGTTGGCGACGGGCGACATGTTGCTGCCCGTACCGGTGGCGGCCACCGTCACGCCGCGGGTGGCGGTGGGGGTGTCGCCGATGGCCTGGTCGGTGTCGTGGGCGAGCAGCGGGGTCGCCGCCAGCAGCGCCGCCGCGCCGCCTACTACGCCCACGGTGAGGATTCGTCGCATGTGCCTGCCTTCGTCGGGTCGCGAGCCGGGGGGCGGCTCTGGTCCGGGTGTTCCTCCCCTTCCTCCATCGGTACGGCAGCACGATTCGTTGCTGCGACCACCCGGGCGGGGCGACGAAGCGACGCCGCGCGCGCCGCGCCGACGGCCGGCTCGCCGGTTACGCGCCGGCCTGGTCCACCTCGGCCCAGACCCGGTCGCTGGCCTTGTCGGCGATCGCGGCGGACAATACGCCGGCCGCCACCATCTCCCCGAGCACCTCGACGGTGGCGATCCGGCTCAGCGCCTTCGCCTGGCGCCGGCGGAGCATGTGGCGATCCACCTCCACCCGGGAGCCGAGCCGGTCCAGGGTCGCGGTCGCGGACTCCGCCCAGTGGGTGAACGTACGCTTCGCGGTGTCGACGTGCGCGGCGTCCACATTGGGCAGCGACTTGAACAGCTCCAGCTCCTCGGCGGCCTTCTGCGCCGCCAGCCGGCGCGCGCTGACCTCGATGTACGCCACCTCGGTCAGGTCCTCGCCGAGCGGCTTCGGCAGCATCCCCAGCACCCGGCGGTGCCACCTGCCGTACCAGGGGAGGTGGGCGCGCCGGGCGGCGTCGACGCGCAGGTTGCCGTACTCCACCTCTTCGATCTCGTCGTCGATCTCCTGCAGCAGGGTGCGCGCCGCGATCGGCGGCAGCAGGCCGGCGTCGCTCAGACTCTGGTACGTCTCCCGCTCGATGTGCAGCCCCCGCAGCGTGAGCACGTTCACCTGCTCGTCGGCGCTGAGGTGGGACCGGGCGAGCTGGTCCTCGGCGTCCGCCTCGGCGACGCTGAGGTGCGCTTCGACCAGCGGGTCGGTGAACTCGAGCTTCGCCAGCCGCTCGCGCGCCGCCCGTACGCCCACCAGCCGGGCCAGGGCGCCGAGGTAGTCGTCGGAGCGGGTCGGCTTGTCCAGCCCGAGGTAGTGCACCACCACCGAGATCGTGGTGGCGTTCAGCAGCAGGGTGGCCAGCACCACGCCGCCGGTCATCGCGATGATCAGGTCCCGCTGCGCCATGCCGGCGGGCAGCGCCAGCGCCAGGGCGAGTGCGACGCCGCCGCGCAGCCCGCCCCACACCACGACCGCGGAGTTGCGCTGACCGACCTTCGGGATCCGGGTCCAGCGTTCCAGCAGCGTCATCAGCGGGATCACCGCGAGCGGCCGGGAGACCAGTACGGCGGCGATCCCGATGCCGATCGCCTGCCAGTGCTCCACGATCAGGTCGAAGTCCAGCGCCAGCCCGATGAACAGGAACAGCAGCGCGTTGGCGATGAACCCGAGCGCCTCCCACAGCTCGTGCAGCAGATCGCGTACCGAGTGCTGGGCCCGGCTCTCCAGCATGCCGCCCATCGCGATCCCGGCCGCCACCGTCGCCATCACGCCGGAGAACCCGAGCACACCCTCGGCGAGTACGAAGGACCCGTACGCCACCGCCACCGACAGCGCCGCGGCGGGCAGCCGGTGCAGCAGCGGCAGCAGCATCACCGCCAGAGAGCCGATCGCGCCGCCGATCAGGACGCCGCCGGCGAACACCTCGCCGAACTCGGCGACCCCACCGGTGATCGACAGCGAGCCGCCGAGCACCGCGGCGCCGAGCAGGATCTGGTAGAGCACGATCGCGACGCCGTCGTTGAGCATGCTCTCGCCCTCGACCAGGGTGAGCAGCCGCTTCGGTACGCCCACGTCCCGGAACACCGCCACCACCGCGACCGGGTCGGTGGCCGAGATCAGTACGCCGAACAGCAGCGCCACGATCAGCGGTACGCCGAGCAGCAGGTACAGCCCGGTCCCGACCAGCCCCGCCGAGATCACCAGCGCCACCGTGGCGAGCGCGGTGATCGCCACCAGGTTGCGCATGAACTCCCGGGTGGACAGGCTCAGCGCCGCCTCGAAGATCAGGATCGGCAGGAACAGGTTGACCAGCAGCTCCCGGAGCCCTTCGCCCTGCAGCAGCTGCACCAGCTGAAGGTCGAACCCCAGCTCGGTCACCATCAGCCCGGCGAGCGCGAGCACCACGGTCAGCGGGATGTGGACCCGCCGGGTGAGCAGCCCCACCAGCACCGCACCGCTGAGCAGCAGCGACACCTCGAGCAGTGCGCGCGGTAGATCGGTGACGACTTCGTGGGGCACCGGCACCTCCCTGAACCGTGGAGGTTGCCCGCGGGTGAGCCGGGCAGCACTTGATCACGGTCAGGTTGATCGTGGCAGGCCAGCCGGTGGCAGTCCAGCTCCGGACCCGCGCCGGTCCACGGTCGTGTCAGGTGGCGGGCGGTAGCGCGGCGACGTACACGGTGTTGGTGGCAACCCGGTTCTGCAGCGGGTTGGGGAAGCTGACCACGTGGACCTGGGAGGTCGCGAACACTTCTTCGAGTACGCCGGCGAAGGCCTCGTCGGGTGGGTCGTTCGACCAGAGCGCGAACACCCCGGCCGGCACCAGCTGGGCGGCGAGCCGGCGCAGCCCGCCGGCGGTGTAGAGGTCGGCGTGGCTCGGGTGCAGCAGGTGGCGCGGCGAGTGGTCGACGTCGAGCAGGATGGCGTGGAACCGCCGTCCCGGCGTCTCGGGATCGAATCCCGTACCGTCGCGCGCCAGCGCGAAGAAGTCGCCCGGTACGAGCCGGCACCGCGGATCGGTGGTCAGCTCGGCGGCGTACGGCAGCAGCCCGCGGCGGTGCCAGTCGATCACCTCGGGCAGCGCGTCGACCACCACCATCGAGCGCACCCGCGGGTGCCGCAGCACCTCGAGCGCGGTGTAGCCCAGCCCGAGGCCGCCGACCAGTACGTCGAGCTCGGTGTCCGGCGCCGGGGCGAGCCCGAGCCGCGCCAGCTCGATCTCGGCCACGGTGAACAGGCTCGACATCAGGAACTCGTCGCCGAGCTTGACCTCGTACACCTCGCGGTGAAGCACTGGATCTTCCCGCCGCCGCAGGCTGATCGCGCCCAGCGGGGTCTCGCTCCAGTCCAGTTCTTCGAACCGTCTGCTCATCGTGCCGGCCGGTGGGTCACAGCGCCTTAGTGTGCCCCACCAGCTTGGTCAGCGAGTCCTTGGCGTCGCCGAAGAGCAGCGTGGTCTTCGGGTCGTGCAGCAGCTCGTTCTCGATGCCGGCGAATCCGGGGCGCAGCGACCGCTTCAGGAACACCACCTGCTGCGCCTCGTCGGCGGCCAGGATCGGCATCCCGTAGATCGGTGAGCCCGGGCTGGTACGCGCGGCCGGGTTCACCACGTCGTTGGCGCCCACCACCAGCACCACGTCGGTGTGCTTGAACTCCGGGTTGATCGCGTCCATCTCCTTGAGCTGGTCGTACGGTACGTCGGCCTCAGCGAGCAGTACGTTCATGTGGCCCGGCATCCGGCCCGCCACCGGGTGGATCGCGTACGACACCTCGACACCGCGTTCCTGCAGCACGTCGGCGAGATCCCGCAGCGCGTGCTGCGCCTGGGCGACGGCGAGGCCGTACCCCGGGGCCATGATCACCTTCTGGGCGTACCCGAGCAGGATCGCGACGTCCTCGGCGTTGGCCGACCGTACCGGCCGGTCGGTGAGGGCGGTGGAGCCGAGCGTGGAGCCGCCGCGCAGCGCGCCGAACATGATGTTGAGCAGGGAGCGCCCCATCGCGGAGGCCATCAGCTGGGTGAGCAGCAGGCCGGAGGCGCCGACCAGGGTGCCGGCGACGATCAGCAGCGTGTTGCTGAGCACGATGCCGCTGGCGGCGACGGTGATCCCGCTGAAGGCGTTCAGCAGCGAGATCACGATCGGTACGTCGGCGCCGCCCACCGGCATCACCAGCAGCAGGCCGAGACCCAGACTGACCACGCCGAGCGCCACCGCGACCCACAGCGGCGCGCCGAGCGTGACCCACACCGCGCCGCCGACCGTGGCGGCCAGGCTGAGCGCGAACACCGCCGGCAGGCCGGGGAAGACCATCGGGCGTCCGGTGACCAGCTCCTGCAGCTTCCCGTACGTCAGCATCGAACCGGAGAAGGTGACCGCGCCGATGAAGACGGTGAAGCCGCTGACCGCCAGCTGTGGCCACGCCGCCCCGGGCGAGTGCTGCAGCTCCAGCAGCGCGACCAGGGCGCCCGCGGCACCGCCCACGCCGTTGAACGCCGCCACCATCTGGGGCATCGACGTCATCGCGACCCGCTCCGCGGCGACCAGCCCGATCCCGCCGCCGACCACCAGCGCCCCGAGGATGTACGGCACGTTGTCGGGGCGTTCGGCGAGGAACACCACGAGCAGGGCGACCACCGCGCCGGCGGCGCCGATCAGGTTGCCGACCCGGGCCGTCTTCGGCGAGGACAGCGCCTTCAGCGCGAGGATGAAACAGACCGAGGCCAGCAGGTACGCCAGCGCCGCCACCGTGGGGCTCATGCCGTGGGCTCCTGTCCCGCCGGCTTGACGGCTTCCGCCGGCTCGCCGGCCTTCGCCGGCTTGCCGGCCTTGGCCGCCGGACGCCGGAACATCCGGAGCATCCGGTCGGTCACCACGAAGCCTCCCACCAGGTTGATCGCGCCGAGCACCACGCCGAGCAGCGCCACCCCGAGCAGCACCGGCGATTCGGCGTAGCCGGCGACCACCACGCAGCCGACCAGGATGATGCCGCTGATCGCGTTCGATCCGGACATCAGCGGCGTGTGCAGGGTCGAGGAGACCTTCCCGATCACCTCGTACCCGGCGAAGCTGGCAAGCACCAGCACGGTGAGCAGTGCGACACCGTCCACTGAATACTCCTAAGACTCGTTGAGGAGTGCCCGGGCGGCGTCGTTGCGCACCTGGCCGTCGTACGTGACGCAGCAACCCGCGATCACCTCGTCATCGAGGTCGGGTGCGATCTGACCGTCGCTGGTCATCAGCAGCAGCAGGTTGGTGATGTTGTTGGCGTACAGGGTGCTCGCCACTCTGGGGAGCTGGCTCGGTACGTTCTTGGCGCCCCACAGCGCCACCCCGCCGACCGTGATCTCCTTGCCGGCCACCGAGCCTTCGATGTTCCCGCCGCTCTCCGCGGCCAGGTCCACCGCGACCGACCCGGTACGCATCCCGGCCAGCATGTCGGCGGTCACCAGCCGCGGCGCGGCCCGGCCCGGCACCGCGGCGGTGGTGATCAGTACGTCGGACTCGGCGATGTACGGGCTGAGCAGCTCCTGCTGCTTGCGGGCCCGGTCCTCGGCCATCTCCCGGGCGTACCCGCCGGCGCCCTCCAGGGTCGGCAGGTCCAGCGCGATCGACTTGGCGCCGAGGCTGCGGATCTCCTCCGCGGCGGCCGCCCGCACGTCGTACGCGGAGACCACGGCGCCGAGCCGCTTGGTGGTGGCGATCGCCTGCAGCCCGGCCACGCCGGCGCCGAGCACCAGCACCTTGGCGGGCGGCACCGTGCCCGCGGCGGTCATCAGCAGCGGGAAGAAGCCTTCGAAGCGTTCCGCGGCGACCAGTCCGGCCCGGTAGCCGGAGACCAGCGCCTGCGACGACAACGCGTCCATCGACTGGGCACGGGAGATCCGCGGCACCAGCTCCATCGCGAACAGCGCGACCCCGGCGTCGCGCGCCGCGCGTACCAGCGCGGTCTCCTCGGCCAGGGGCAGGAACGACAGCGCGACCGCGCCTTCGGCGAGGCGCGTCAGCTGCTCCGGCGTGGGTGGCTGCACACCCAGCAGGGCGTGCGCGCCGTCCAGCGCCTGGTCGCTGACCTCGGCGCCCGCCTTGCGGTAGGCCTCGTCGGGATACTGCGCGGACTCACCCGCACCAGGTTCGACGGCCACGTCCAGCCCGGCTCCGGTCAGTTTGCTCACCGCGGCGGGCGCCAGTGCGACCCGGCGTTCGTCGGGTCGGGTTTCGCGTACAACGGCGACTCTCACACCGCGGACCTTAATACAGATCTGGCGTGCTGAGCTGTGACGAAGTTCCCGATTACTAGGCAGTAACGTCCACTATCCAAGATTCGCCATCCCAGAGAGTGACGGAAATCCGGTCGCGTCCAGTGCTGGTCGCGGCAATGCTGAGGGCCGCCACACCGAGAGGAAGACCACTGCACCTTCACGAGTACGCGAGCCGCGACGCCGTCGCCCTGCGAGAGCTGATCCGGGCCCGCGAGGTCACCGCCGCCGAGGTGGAAGCGACCGCCCGCGCCGCCATCGAGTACGCCGACGCCGAGCTGAACGCGCTGACGTACCCGCTGTTCGACACCGCGCTCGACGCCGACCCGGACGGACCGCTGGGCGGCGTACCGTTCCTGATCAAGGACAGCGGACCGTTCGCCCGGGGAGTGCCGTTCGCGCTGGGCAGCCGCGCGATCCGGGGCGCGGTGGCGTGGGACGACCACGATCTGATGACCCGGTTCCGGGAAGCCGGGCTGGTCACGCTGGGCCAGACCACGGCGCCGGAGCTGGGGCTCAGCTTCGCCACCGAGTCGGTCAAGCACGGGCCGACCCGCAATCCGTGGGCGCCCGACCGGGGTGTCGGTGGCTCCAGCGGCGGTGCCGCTGCGCTGGTGGCCGCCGGCGCGGTGCCGCTGGCGCACGGCAACGA
>JBOGDF010000160.1:0-12384 GCA_050701635.1 Micromonosporaceae bacterium
GGTGCGGGTCGCGGTAGAGCCCGGCGTCGCGTCCGTCGATGCGGTCCACGTACGCCACGGAGCCGCGTACCAGCAGCGCGACGTGGACCGACGCGCCGACAGCGTCCCGCAGCGGCAGCAGGTACGGCGAGAGCGCCGCCAGGACGGGCAGCCGCCCCAGGTAGCGCTGCGAGAGGCGTACCAGCTCGGGGCCGAGCCCGTACCGCGAGGAGCGCGGGTCCTGCTCGGCGAGCCCGGCGAGCACCAGGGAGCGCAGCAGCCGGTGCACGGTCGGCACCGACAGCCCGGAGCGGTCCGCGAGGTCGGTGAGCTGCTGGTGGGCGGGTCCTTCGGAGAGCAGGTCGAGGAGCAGCACGGCGTTGCGCACCGTACCGAGGGTGCCGCGGGCATCGGCGACGACGCCGCGCGGCTCGGCGGCGGCGCCGCGCTGCGCTTCCACTTCTGTCACACGCGCACCGTACCAACCGGAAGCACGTTTCGAATAGCTCTATTGACTTTCATATAGTGGAAACGTAACGTCCGGATCACGGGGCCGAAACACGACGGAGGGCTGCGTGATCACACGCGAGTACCGCTTCCCGCTCAACGGCAGCACCGTGCACGCCGGCGCCCCGCTGCTCGAGGTCACCGGCCTCAACCTGCGGTTCGGGGGCGTACGGGCGCTGCACGAGGTCGGGCTGTCCGTGGCCCAGGGCGCGATCCACGCCGTGATCGGGCCGAACGGCGCCGGCAAGTCCAGCCTGCTCAACTGCGTCTCCGGGCTGTACCGGCCGCAGCAGGGCAAGGTCGTGCTGCACCGTGACGGCGGCACTGTGTCGCTGCTCGGCAAGCGGCCGCACCGGATCGCCCGGCTCGGCGTCGCGCGCTCGTTCCAGAACATCGAGCTGTTCCGGCACCTGACCGTGCTGGAGAACCTGATGCTCGGCCGGCACATCCACATGAGCCACTCCCTGGCGTCCTCGCTCCTCTGGTACGGCCCCGCCCGCCGCCAGGAGATCCGGCACCGCGAACTGGTCGAGGAGGTGGTCGATCTGCTGGAGCTCGCCGCGGTACGCCACAAACCCGTCGGCACGCTGGCGTACGGCTACCAGAAGCGGGTCGAGCTGGGGCGGGCGCTGTGCCTGCAGCCGGCGGTGCTGCTGCTCGACGAGCCGATGGCCGGGATGAACGCCGAGGAGAAGGAGGACGTCGCCCGCTACATCCTCGACGTCAACGAGCTGCGCGGCGTCACGGTGGTGCTGATCGAGCACGACATGGACGTCGTCATGGACATCTCGCACCGGGTCACCGTGCTCGACTTCGGCGAGCTCATCGCCGACGGCACGCCCGGCGAGGTGCGTACCGACCAGCGGGTGATCGATGCGTACCTCGGGGAGGAGATCACATGACCGCCCCCGAAGCAGCCGGCGCGACCTTCCCGAAGCTGCTGCGGACGCTCGCCGCCGAGCGGCCGGACGACGTCGCGCTGCAGGAGAAGCGGTACGGCATCTGGCAGCCGCTGAGCTGGGCCGGCTACCAGCAGCGGGTACGCGACTTCGCCCACGGCCTGGCGTCACTCGGCGTGCGACGCGGTGACGTGGTGGCGGTGCTCGGCGACAACCGTCCGGAGTGGCTGATCAGCGAGCTGGCTGCGCAGTGCCTGGGCGCCTGCGTGGTCGGCGTCTACCCGACCAGCATCGGCGAGGAGATCGTGCACATCCTGTCCACCGGCGAGGTCAGCGTGGTGATCGCCGAGGACCAGGAGCAGGTGGACAAGCTGATCCGGCTCACCGGCCAGCTGCCCGAGCTCGCGCACGTCATCTACTACGACCCGCACGGCCTGGAGGGGTACGAGCAGCCGTACCTGCGGAAATTCACCGACGTCGAGGCGGCCGGGCGGGAGTACGGCGCGCAGCGCGACGGCTGGCTGGACGCCGAGATCGAGCAGGGCCAGCCCGGCGATCCCGCCGTCATCTGCACCACCTCGGGCACCACCGCCCGCCCCAAGTTGGCGCAGCTCAGCCACACCAACCTGCTCTCCATGGCCGAGCATCTGACCACCGTGGACACCATCAAACCCGGCTACCGGTACGTCTCCTTCCTGCCCCTGGCGTGGATCGGCGAACAGATGCTCGGTGTCGCATGTGGACTGTCCGCCGGCCTCACGCTCTCCTTCCCCGAGGACGCGGCGACGGTACGCGCCGATCTGCGCGAGATCGGGCCGGACGTGATGTTCAGCCCGCCCCGGATCTGGGAGACGATGCTCTCCGAGGTGCAGGTACGCATCGACGAGGCCGGCTGGCTGAAGCGGAAGATCTTCGGCTGGGCGTACGACGTCGGCGACCGGCACGCCGTACGGCGGGTCAGGGGCGAGGCCCGCGGGCCGGGTCTGCTGCACCGGCTCGCCGACGCGGTCGGGCTGCGGCCGGTCCGGGACCAGCTCGGACTGACCAGGCTGCGGCGCGGCTACACCGGCGGCGCTCCGCTGTCCCCCGACGTTTTCCGGTTCTTCCAGGCGATCGGCGTCAACCTGAAGCAGATCTACGGGCAGACCGAGATCTGCGGGATCGCCGTACTGCACCGCGACGACGACGTACGGTTCGCCACCGTCGGCAGCCCGATCCCCGGCACCGAGCTGCGGATCGACGACGACGGCGAGATCCTGCTCCGCTCCCCCAGCGTGCTGCGCGGCTACCTGCGCAACGAGGAGGCGACCCGCAAGGCGGTCGACGCCGAGGGCTGGCTGCACACCGGCGACGCCGGGTACATCGAGGACGGCCACCTGGTGGTGATCGACCGGCAGGCCGACGTGCTCTCGCTGCCCGACGGCACCCGCTTCTCCGCCGCGTTCATCGAGAACAAGCTGAAGTTCTCCCCGTACGTGGAGGAGGCGGTCAGCTTCCACGGCGAGGCGGGGATCACCGCGATCGGCTGCATCGACCCGGCGACGGTCGGCGCGTGGGCCGAGCGCGAGCACCTGTCGTACACCACGTACACCGACCTGGCGGGCAAGCCGGAGATCGGTCAACTGGTGGCCGAGGACATCTGGCGCGCCAACTCCGATCTCCCCGAGCCGATCCGGGTACGCCGTTTCGTGCTGCTGCACAAGCAGCTCGACCCGGACGACGACGAGATCACCCGTACCCGCAAAGTACGCCGCAACGTGGTCTCCGAGCGGTACGCCACGATCATCGCCGCGCTCGACACCGGCGCCGACAGCGTCGAGGTGAAGACCACGGTGACGTACCAGGACGGGACCCATGTGGACCGGCTGATCCCGCTGCGCATCGTCGATCTGACCGGCTACGCGCCGCCCGCCGGCCGCCGCCGGCGCCCCGTCTGGAGTGGTCGGGTATGAGCGAGCGCAGCGAGCGAATCAATGACACAGTGTGCCGCGCTCGCGCGGCCGCCGAGCGAAGCGAGGTGGGCGAGTGAGTCAGTTCATCCAGCTCACTGTGTACGGGCTTGCCAACGGCGCCGTGCTGGCGCTTGCCGCGCTCGGGTTCGTGCTGATCTACAAGGCGACCAGCGTGATCAACTTCGCGCAGGGCGAGTTCCTGCTGATCGGCGGCTACCTGTTCTACACCTCGTTCGTGATCTTCCAGCTGCCGTGGGCGGCCGCCGTGGTCGCGGGCGTGATCGCGGCGGCGGCGCTCGGCATCGTGATCGAACGGCTGGTGCTGCGGCCGCTGATCGGCGAGGAGCCGATCTCGGTGATCATGGTGACGATCGGGCTCGCCGCGATCCTGCGGGCGGTGGTACAGATGTTCTACGGCACCACGCCGCGCAGCATGCCGGCGGTGCTGCCCACCGGTTCGCTCGACATCGGCGGCGCGTCGGTGCCGGTCAACCGGCTCTGGGCGATCGTGGTGGCGGCGGTCGTACTCGGCGGCTTCGCGGCGTTCTTCCGCTGGTCCCGGCACGGGATCGCGATGCGCGCGGTCGCCGACGACCAGCAGGCGGCGCTGGTGCAAGGCATCTCGGTGCACCGGATCTTCGCGATGGCGTGGGGCATGGCGGCGGTCAGCGCGCTGCTCGGCGGGATCCTGCTCGCCGACCTCACCGAGGTCAGCCAGAACCTGGTCGGCTTCGGGCTGATCGTGTTCCCGGTGGTGATCCTGGGCGGGCTCGACTCGATCCCGGGCACCATCGTCGGCGGCCTCACCATCGGGCTGATCAGCCAGTACGCCGAGGGTTTCTCTCCCGGCGCGTCCCAGGTGGTCCCGTACGTGGCCCTGGTCCTGATCCTGCTGATCCGCCCGTACGGGCTGTTCGGCCAGGTCCGGATCGAGCGGGTCTGAGGAGGCAGCACAGATGGCAGCGACCGCCACCGGCGTCTACCACACCAGCTACCCGTCCGAGCTGCGACTGCGGCACACCAGCGCCGAGAAGACCCGGCTCTGGGTGATCTACGCCGGCCTGATCGCCATCCCGTTCGTGGTGGAGCCGTACTGGCTGGGGATCGTGAACACGATCGGGATCGCGGTGATCGGCGCGGTCGGGCTGAACATCCTGGTCGGCTTCACCGGTCAGATCTCGCTCGGCCAGGGCGGCTTCCTCGCCGTCGGCGCCTTCACCTCCGCGCTGCTGTCCACCCGGGCCGGGATGCCGGTGCCGCTGTCGATCATCGCCGCGGTGCTGGTCACCGCGGGAATCGGCGCCTTCTTCGGTCTGCCGGCGCTGCGGTTGAAGGGGCTGTATCTGGCGATCGCGACGCTGGCCAGCCAGGAGATCATTCTTTTCGTGGTACGCCGCTGGGGCTGGCTCACCGGCGGTGCGGGCTTCCTCGAGGTGGACCGGCTGACCCTGTTCGGCTTCAAGGTGCAGCGGTTGTCGTTCGAGTTCACCTGGTACTGGATCATCGCCGGGATCGCCGTACTGGCCGTGCTGGGGGCGCGGAACCTGTTCCGTACCGCGCTGGGCCGCTCGTTCATGGCGGTACGCGACCAGGACATCGCCGCGTCGGCGATCGGAGTCGACCTGACCCGTACCAAGCTGCTCGCGTTCGCCGTCTCGTCCGGGTACGTGGGCCTGGCCGGCGCGCTCACCGCGCACTACACCGAAACGGTGACCTGGGAGCGGTTCACGCTCGTAGTCTCCATTCAATATCTCGCGATGATCATCGTGGGCGGCCTCGGCAGCGTCGCCGGGGCGGTGTACGGCGCCGCGTTCATCATGCTGCTGCGGCCGTTGCTCGCCGAGCTGGCCGAGTGGCTCAAGCCGTACGTGCCGTTTCTCGCCGACCAGCTGCCCGCGTTCCAGGTGGCGGCGTTCGGCCTGGTGATCGTGCTGTTCCTGCTCTTCGAGCCGCGGGGGCTCGACCGTATCTGGCAACGGGTCAAGGACTACGTACGGTTCTGGCCCTTCCGTTACTGACCGGAGGCACCACATGAAACTCAGAACATTCACCGCTGGCCTCGCCGTGGGGCTGCTCGGGTTGACCGCGTGCGGTGGCCCTGGCGGCGGCACCGGCGAGGGCGAGGACATCGTGATCGGGGTGATCGCCGACCTGACCGGCGCCACCGCCGACGTCGGCAAGCCGTACAACGAGGGGATGCTGGCGTACGTCGACAAGCTGAACGCCGACGGCGGCATCGAGGGACGCAAGATCAAGGCGCTGTCGGAGGACTACGCGTACGAGGTCCCCAACGCCGAGGAGAAGTACAAGAAGTACGTCGCCCAGGGCGCCGTCGCGATCCAGGGCTGGGGCACCGGCGACTCCGAGGCGCTGCGCAAGAAGGTGGCCGACGACGAGCTGCCGTTCATGTCCGCGTCGTACGCCGAGCCGCTGACCGATCCGAAGGAGTCGCCGTACAACTTCGTGGTGGCGCCCACGTACTCCGACCAGATGCGGGTGGCGCTGGACTACGTGGCCGCGCAGGACCCGAAGGCGCAGGTGGCGGTCTTCCACCACGACTCGCCGTTCGGGCTGGCGCCGGTCGGCGACGGCCAGAAGTGGATCGGTGAGCAGAGCTACCAGCTCGGCTACAAGGCGTACGCCATGCCGAAGGGCGCCACCGACTTCGTCGGGCTGCTGCAGCAGGCGAGGGCGCAGAAGGCGAAGTACATCGTGGTCCAGAACGTCTCGAGTCCGGCGGCGACGCTGGCTAAGGACATCGCGGCGCAGAAGCTGGACATGAAGATCATCTGTCTCAACTGGTGCTCCGACGAGCTGTTCATCAGCACCGCCGCGGACGCCGCCAACGGCCACCTGATGGTGCAGCCGTTCGCGCCGCCGACCGCTGAGAAGCCCGGCCACAAGGCGGTCAAGGACTACTGCGACTCCAAGAACATCGACCTCAACGCCAAGGGTCTGCACTACGTGCAGGGCTGGTACACGATGCACGTGATGGCCGAGGGCATCCGCAAGGTGCTCAAGGCCGGCGATGAGCTGACCGGCGCGAACATCCGCAAGGCGCTCGAGGGGTTGGGCGAGGTCGACACCGGCGGCGTGATCGGGCCGGTGAAGTTCTCCGCCGACAGCCACCGCGGCTCCACCTCCACCGGCATGTACGAGGTGAAGGACGGCGCGATGTCCGAGCTGGCCGCGAACGTGACGCCGAAGGCCTGATCATGACCACCACCGCGACCACGTCGGGCGCCGCCTCCGCGGCGCCCGGCGAGGCCGGCCGCGACCTGCTCGGCGTCAACAACCTCGAAGTCATCTACGACGAGGTGATCCTGGTGCTGCGCGGCCTGTCGCTGGCGGTGCCGGAGGGCCAGATCGTGGCGCTGCTCGGCTCCAACGGCGCCGGCAAGTCCACCACCCTGAAGGCGATCTGCGGGCTGCTGCCGACCGAACACGGCGAGGTCACCGACGGCAACCTGGTCTTCGACGGCGCCGACATCACCCGGCTGGCGCCCGCCGCCCGGGTACGCCGCGGCATCGCGCTGGTGATGGAGGGCCGCCGGGTCTTCGAGCACCTCACGGTGCACGAGAACCTGGTCGCCGGTGGCTACAGCCGCGGCCGGCACGCCGACTTCGAGCGGGTGTACGAATTCCTGCCGCGGCTGGCCGCGCTGCGGACCCGTACCGCCGGATATCTGTCGGGGGGTGAGCAGCAGATGCTGGCGATCGGCCGCGCGCTGATGTCTTCGCCCCGGCTGTTGATGCTCGACGAGCCGTCGCTGGGGTTGGCGCCGCTGCTGGTGGAGGAGGTGTTCGGGATCATCCGGCGGCTCAACACCGAGCTCGGGCTGACCGCGCTGGTGGTGGAGCAGAACGCCACCCGTGCCCTGGAGGTGGCGCACCGCGGCTACATCATGGAGCAGGGCCGGATCGTGCTGGAAGGCAGCGCCGCCGAGCTGTCCGAGAACCCGGACGTCAAGGAGTTCTACCTGGGGCTCGGGGAGAGCGGCGGCAAGAAGAGCTACCGCGACGTGAAGCACTACAAGCGTCGCAAGCGGTGGCTGTAGGGGGTGTGCCCGTGCTCTCCGATCTCGTCGCCAGCTACGTCGCCGGCCTCGACGCCGCCGTCGCCACCACCGTCGCCGACGGCGCCCGCCGGGTCCCTGTGTTCGCGGAACGACTGTCCGCGGCGGGGGTCGATCCGGCGGCGGTACGCGGCTGCGCCGACCTGGACTGCGTACCGGTCTTCACCAAGGACGACATGGTGGTGGCGCAACGGGAGGCACCCCCGTACGGCGGGTGGGTGGCCGCCGACGCGCCGCTGCGCCGGGTGTTCTGCTCCCCCGGCCCGCTGTACGAGCCGCAGCTCGCCGGGCTCGATCCGTGGCGCTGGGGTGAGGCGTTGCGGGCCGCCGGTTTCGGGCCGGACGACATCCTGCTCAACTGCTTCAGCTATCACCTCTCCCCCGCCGGCTCGATGTTCGAGGAGGCGGCGGCCGCGCTCGGCGTGACGACCGTACCGGCCGGGGTCGGCAACCTGGAGCTGCAGGTGCAGACCGCCGCCGCGGTGGGCGCCACCGGGTTCACCGGGCTGCCCAGCTACCTCAACGCGCTGGTCACCGCGGCCGCCGACGCCGGCCTGCGGTGGACCGTACGCCGCGCCCTGGTCACCGCCGAGCCGCTGCCCGACTCGCTGCGCGCCGCCCTGACCGAACACGTCCCGGTGGTACGCATGGCGTACGGCACCGCGGAAGCGGGGCTGCTCGGCTACGAGACCGCCCCACACTCCGGCCTGGCGTTGCCGGAGGGCGTGCTGATCCAGGTGTGCGATCTCGACTCCGGGCTGCCCCGCGACGACGAGCAGCCCGGGCAGGTGGTGGTCACCCTGCTGCGCCCGGAGTATCCGCTGACCCGGTTCGGCACCGGCGACCTGTCGGCGTGGCGGGTCGGCCCCGACGGCGATCTGCGGCTGGCCGGCGTACTGGGCCGGGTCGGCGAGGCGGTGAAGGTACGCGGCATGTTCCTGCACCCCCGGCAGGCCGCCGACGCGCTCGGCCCGGTCGACGGGCTGGCCGGCTACCGGTTCGTGGTACGGCGTACCGACCATGTCGACACGCTGCGCTGCGAGATCGTCCCCGCCTCCGGCGCCGACCCGGATTCGCTGGCCACCGCCGTACGCGACCAGGTGCGGGCTCGGCTACGGCTGACCGCCGAGGTGGTCCCGGTCGGCGCCCTCCCCGACGGACCGTCCCTGGTGGACGAACGCGACTGGAGCTGACCACCGCGCGGCTGGCTAGGGGCGTACCAGGCCGGTCTCGTACGCGGCGATCACGGCCTGCACCCGGTCCCGTACGCCGAGCTTCGCGAGCACGCTCGCGACGTGCGTCTTCACCGTGCCGGCCGACACCACCAGCTCGGTCGCGATCTCCGCGTTGCTCATGCCGCGCGCGATCAGCACCAGCACCTCGCGTTCCCTGGGGGTGAGCGCCTCGAGGGCGCGGCTGTCGTGGCGGGACGGTCCGTGCCGCCGGAAGTGGTTCACCACGGACGCGGTGACCACCGGATCGAGTCGGGTCTCCCCTCCGGCGACCGCGTGTACGGCGGCGAGCAGCTCCTCGGGACGGGTGTCCTTGAGCAGGAAGCCGTCCGCGCCGGACCGCAGGGCTTCGAACACCACCGCGTCCTCGCCGAACGTGGTGAGCACCAGCACCCGGGTGGCGGCGGTCTCGGCGCAGATCCGGCGGGTCGCCTCCAGCCCGTCGACGCGCGGCATCCGTACGTCGATCAGCGCGATGTCGGGTTTGCTGCGACGTACCACCGCGACCGCGTCCTCCCCGTTGCCGGCCTCGCCGACGACCTCGATCTCCGGGTCGCTTCCCAGGATGGTGACCAGGCCGGCGCGTACCAGAGTCTGGTCTTCGGCGACGACGACGCGCACGGTCATGCGGCACCGACCGGCGCCGGCGCGAAGGGCAGCCGGGCGCGTACCACCCAGGCGCCTTGCTCTTCCCCCGCAGTGACGTCGCCGCCGTGCACCGCGGCGCGCTCCCGCATGCCGACCAACCCGCGGCCGTTGCCGGCCGGAGCCGGGCGGCCGCCGGTCAGCGGGTTGCGTACCTCGACCCGCAGCGAGTCCAGGTGGCCGGCGACCCGCACCACGGCGCTCGGGGGCGCGTGCTTGAGTACGTTGGTCAGCGCCTCCTGCACGATCCGGTACGCCGACACCGCGACCCCCGGCGGCACCGGTCCGGCGAGTTCGATGGTCAGCTCGACCGCGACGCCGGCGTGGCGTACCCGCTCCACCAGCGCGGGAAGCTCGCCGAGGTCAGGATGCGGGGCGAGCTCGGCGGTCGTGTCCTCCGGCGGGCGCAGCACCGAGAGCATGGTGCGCAGCTCCCCCAGCGCGTTGCGGCCCGCGGTCTCGATCGCCTCCAGGGCGGTACGCGTCCGCGGCGCCGTGTCGTGCAGCGCCAGCCGTTCCGCGCCGGCCTGTACCACCATCAGCGACACCGCGTGGGCGACCACGTCGTGCAGGTCCCGCGCGATCCGGTCCCGCTCGGCGGCGACCGCCTCGCGCGCCTCCTGTTCCCGGCGCTGCGCCAGCAGGGTCGCCTCCACCGCCACCCGCGACGCCTGGGTGGTACGGCGGCGTACCACCTTGCCGAGCACCCACGGCGCACCCCACAGCAGCCACGGCAGGAAGTCATCGGGATCGCCGTCGCCGGTCATGATGTGCGCGACCACGATCAGCGGCAGCGTGACGGCCGCGCCCAGCAGCGAACGACGACCCTCGGTGTACGCCGCCACGGTGTACACCGCGATCAGCACCGGCAGCGCCATCAGCTGCGGCGGGAACGGCCCGGGCGCGGTCGCGGAGAGCACCAGGTTGGCCGCGCAGACCACACCCGCGACAGTCACCGGGGCGCGACGCCGCCACGCCAGGCTGAGCACCGCGGGCACCGCGACCGGTACGGCCAGCAGCGGGCTGGCGACCGTGTCGCCGGTCAGCTCGGTGGCGACGAGGCCCGTCACGGCGAGCGCGAGAGCCGCGTCCGCCGGTGTCGTGCCGATACGCGCGAGAGCGCGCTCCGCACGAGCGAGAACACGTCGGGTGATCGACATACCGCAACCATAAATCGCTTCCGGCCACCGGACATCGGCCGCGCGGCAGACCGCCCTCTGCCTCACGGCGGAGCGACAAGACCGCTCCCCGGGCCGATG
Organism: Micromonosporaceae bacterium; assembly: GCA_050701635.1. Classification (GTDB taxonomy): domain Bacteria; phylum Actinomycetota; class Actinomycetes; order Mycobacteriales; family Micromonosporaceae; genus WHSM01. Next base: position 10,550 of record JBOGDF010000160.1, read on the forward strand.
CCTGGAGAGGGGTCCGGCACCGAGGCTGGGTAGCAACACCTCGCACCGCCCCGACGGCGGCGCCACATCATCGAAAAGGAGGCGTCATGGACGCCAAGCATCCGCGCCACACCTGGGTTCCGTACCTCGCCGGGCTCGCCGGCAGTGCGCTGCTCCTCAAGGCAACCCTGATCATCGCGAGCAGCAACCAGGTGGACGAGGGCCCGATGACGTTGCTCTACCTCGCCGGCCTGGGTGTCGGCCTGGTCGCCGCGGTGGGCGCCGGACTGCGCCGTACGCGCGTACTGGCGCGGATCGGCGTGGCGCTCGGGCTGGCCGTCCTGCTGGCTGCCTGGATCACCATGCTCAGCGACGCGGTCGAACCGCTGATCACCCTGTTCAGCAGCACGGCGTACGTGATCGACGAGGCGCCGGTCGGCATCGCGGGGATCGCAATCCTGGCCGCCGCCTGGTTCGGCTACACCCGGGACCAGCGGACGGCACAGAAGCAGCTGGCACACCAGAACGCCTGATCCCGCCCCGGATCCGCCGTACGGCGCTCAGGCGGTACGGCGGATCCGGCCGGCGTACCGGTCTTCCAGGGCCTTGTTGTGCTCGTCGCCGCCGGCCACGTTGGCGGAGATGTAGACCGGCGGGGTCTCGCCCGCGTCGAGCAGCTGGCGCGCCATCTCCGCCACCAGCAGCTGCACCAGCAACGCGGAGGTGATCGAGGAGACCGCGCAGACGGCGCCGCCACCGGGCAGCGGCAGTACGGCGTCCCCGTACGGCGCTCCGTTGTCGAGCACCACGTCGGCGTACTCCAGCAGCTTCCGGCCGGACGGGTGCCGCGACTCGGCGCGGGTGGTGTGGTCCATCGAGGTGATCGCGATCAGCGGGTGCCCGTGCTCCTTGACCACCCGCGCCAGCTCCACCACGGCGCCGTTGACCCCGGAGTTGGAGGCGATCACGAACACGTCCGCGGGACGTACGGCCGCCAGCTGGTACAGCCGGTGGGCGACGGCGGGATCGCGTTCCAGGAAGGCGTCGCTGAGCACCGACGCCGGCTCGCCGCCGTACAGCACCACGTCGCGCAGCGCCAGCCGGTTGGTCGGTACGAAGCCGCCGGCGCGTCCCGCGATCTCCATGGTGACCGCCTCGGAGTGGCCCGCGCCGAACGCCTGCACCACCCCGCCGGCACGGATCGCGTTGGTCAGCAGGGTCGCGGCGGCCGACAGGTTGGCCTCGTTATTGGCAGGCACCGAAGCGACGAGCGCCCCGACGGCGTCCAGGAACGCCTGGGGGCCGACGGCCGGCGCCGCGGGCGGGGTAGTCATCTGTGAATCATCCATTCATGATGTAGTGGGTTGTGCAATACAGTGATACAGCCGCGTCCGGTTAGTCAAACCGGCGCGTGCCAGGGAGGACGGATGGTCGTGGACGGCGGTCGACTCGTACTGGGCGGAGACGTCGGCGGTACGTCGACGCGGATCGTGGTCGCCGACGAGACCGGCCGGATCCTCGCCACCGCGCGCAGCCGGGGAGCGAATCCCACGGTCGAGCCACGGATGGCGGCGGAGACCCTTCGCGGCGCTGTCGAGGACGCGCTGCGCCAGGTACCCGGGGCCCGGATCGAGGTCGCGGTGATCGGGATGGCCGGCGGCGGCGCCCTGGACGACGGGGACGTCCGCGACGCCTTCGCCACCGCCTGGCGCTCCACCGGGATCGGCTGCCGACCGGAGGCGGTGGCCGACGTGGAGGTCGCCTTCGCCTCCGGCACCGCGGCCAGCGACGGCACCGTACTGATCGCCGGCACCGGCGCCGCGGCCGGCGCGATCCGCGACCGCGCCGTGCACCAC
>JBOGDF010000161.1:0-12317 GCA_050701635.1 Micromonosporaceae bacterium
CCCTGCGACCTCGCGCCGCGCCGTGGCGGCGGGGTCGCAGCGTCGTACCCCGGGTGTAGCGTCCGGGCCGTGGGGCGTAGCCAGCTGCAGCGCAACGAGGGGGCCGACCGCAGCGGCCGGTTCGGGCCGGACGCCGACGACACCGGCAGCACGGTGCTGCACGTCGACATGGATGCGTTCTTCGCCTCGGTGGAGATCCGCCGTCGCCCCGAGCTGCGCGGCAAGCCGGTGATCGTCGGCGGGATCGGGCCGCGCGGCGTGGTCAGCGCCGCCAGCTACCAGGCCCGGGAGTACGGCGTACACAGCGCCATGCCCACCGCCCGCGCCCGCCGGCTCTGCCCGCACGGCGTCTACCTGTCGCCGGACTTCGAGGCGTACACGGAGGCGTCGCGGGCGGTGATGGCGATCTTCTCCGACGTCACGCCGCTGGTGGAGCCGCTGTCGCTGGACGAGGCGTTCCTCGACGTGGCCGGCGGTCGCCGCAGGCTCGGCACACCGGGCCAGGTGGCGCGGCTGATCCGGCAGCGGATCGCCGCCGAGCAGCAGCTCACCGCCTCGGTCGGGGTGGCGCCGACCAAGTTCGTCGCGAAGCTCGCCTCCACGCAGGCCAAGCCGGACGGCCTCGTCGTGGTGCCCGCCGGCGCGGTGCTCGACTTCCTGCACCCGTTGCCGGTGTCGGCGCTGTGGGGAGTGGGGGAGCGCACCGCCGAGACCCTGGGTCGGCTCGGGCTGCGTACGGTCGGCGACATCGCGCACACCCCGCCGGGCAGCCTGCGCTCGGCGCTCGGCGACGCCGCCGGCCACCACGTGTACGAGCTGGCGTGCGGCCGTGACCCGCGACGGGTCACCCCCGAGTCGGTCGACAAGTCCGTCGGCGCCGAGACCACCTTCGACGTCGACGTGGCCGATCCCGAGGTGGTACGCCGCACCATGCTGGCACTCTCCGGCAAGGTCGCCGCCCGGCTGCGGCGCGCCGGCCTGGTCGGCCGTACCGTGGTGATCAAGGTACGGTTCGCCGACTTCCGTACGGTCACCCGTTCCCGTACGGTGGCCAGCCCGACCGACGTCACGCGCGAGGTGTTCGATCTCGCCTGGGGGCTGTACGAAGCGCTGAAGCCGGGGGAGCGGATCCGGCTGATCGGGGTGCGCACCGAGAATCTGCTGCCCACCGCGCAGGCCTCGCTGCAGCCGGCGCTCGGTGCCCGCGAGCACGGGTGGCGGGAAGCCGATCACGCCGCCGACGCCGCACGTACCCGGTTCGGGTCCGGCGCGATCCGGCCGGCCAGCCTGCTGAGCGACCCGATGCCGTACGCCGGCAGCGGCCGCCCCACCGCACCGGACGAGCGATAGCAACCGCCCGAGACAGTGGCAACTATCAATGCGCGGGGCGGCCGCACAGCGGTACCCTCGGGTAAATCGGCCACCAAGATGGCGGAATGAACGTACGTCCCGCTTTCCGACCCGGTGACCCCCTCGTAGACTGGCAGTAAGCAGCGAGGTTTCGTTGTCGACGGGGCGAGCCGGCCAACCGTGGCCGGCCTAGCGACCGGGAGGGGTGCTGTGCCGCTCTCCGAGCACGAACAGCGGCTTTTCGAGGAGATCGAGAAGTCGCTTGCCGAGGACCCCAAGTTCGCCTCGGCGGTGCGGGCGAACGACCCGCGTTCGCATGTGCGCCGGCGGCTCGTCCTGGCCGGCCTACTGGTTCTGGTCGGTCTCGGCGTCGTGGTGTACGGGGCGGTCAGCAAGGTCGCAGTGGTCGGCGTCGCAGGATTCCTGGTGATGCTCGGTGCCGCCGTGTACGGCATGCAGTCGTACCGCCGGGCACAGTCCACGGAGCTGCGGGCCGTCGGTGGTGCCGCCACCGCGCGCCGGACCGGGCAGAAGACGCGTCGTCTCTCCCTGGTCGACCGGCTGGAGGCGCGCTGGCGCCGCCGGCCCGAAGCCGACCGCTAAACGCCAAAAGCCGACCGCTAACCGCCAACCGGCTGCAGCCGACCGCTAACCCAGCTGCCTGCGCCGGCGCGGCAGCCGGGCCAGGAACGCCGCTCGGATCTGGAGCCAGGTCGCGGACGTCCGCTCGCCGAAGTCCACGGTGGCGGTGCTCCAGCTGCGCATCACCGAGGCGGGGAACACCGCGGCCCGCCAGCGCGCCAGCCCGGTGGTGACGGACCGCAGCTCGGCGGTGGCCAGCCGTACCGCCTGACCCAGCCCGTCGCTGGGCAGCGGCTGGCGGGAGTAGCTGGCGCGCTCCATCGCACGGGCCAGCGTCTCGACCTCCGCCACCCGCTGCTCCACCAACGGTGGACGGGCGCGGGTGAGCCGCGCGGCCAAGCTTCGCGGCGTGTCGGAGCTCTGGTGGTCGATATCCAGGTCGACCAGGGTGTCGAGCAGCTCGTCCCAGGCGGCGTGGGCTGCGGCGATCGCGCCGTCGGGCTGGCCCGCCCGCTCGGCGATCCGCCATCGGCGCCGGCGCAGCGCCGCACGGCGTACCGCCGGAGCGGCCAGTAGCGCCGCCACCAGCAACCCGCCCAGCAGCCAGTACGGCCAACGGGCGGGCGGATCGGTCTTGCCACCGGCGGCTGACTCCTGACCGGGGTCCCGCCGTTCGGTCCGGGTCGGTGCCGGCGCCGCCGAACCGCTGGGGTCCACGGTGGGGGAGGCGGTCGGCGAGGTGGTCGACGGGACGTACGGGTTCGGCGCCCACGGCAGCTGGATCGGGTTGGCCACCGAGCTGGCCGGGGTCGGGTCGAACGGCACCCATCCGAAGCCTTCGAAGAAGACCTCCACCCAGGCGTGCGCGTTGCGGGTGGTGACGGTGAAGCCGCCGTTCTCGCGTACCCCCTGGGTGAAGCCGATCACGACCCGAGCCGGGATCCCGGCGGCGCGCACCATCCAGGTCATCGCGACGGCGTACTGCTGGCAATAGCCCTGCTTGTTCTGCAGGAAGTCGACCACCGGGCTGCCGGAGTTGCCCGGCTTCACCTGGGTGCTGTACGTGAAGCCGTTCTTCGCCGAGAAGTGGTTGTAGATCCCCATCACCCGGTCGTACGAGTTCTGCTTGCCCCTGGTCAGCCGGCCGACCAGCTCGCCGACGTACGGGTTCTGAGGCACCTGGACGTTGCGCTGCAGTCGCGGGTCGTCCAGGTTGGGGTCGCCGGCGCCGCGCAGCAGGTCGGGGGTGTAGTCGTACCGGACGTAGTCGAGCTGGTACGACTGGTTGCGCTGGGTGTTCGTACGGGCCCACACCATCGCGGTGTCGTCGTCGTAGAACCACCGGTCGTCTCCGGACAGCGCCACCTTGTGCGTACCCGGGTAGACCGGTAGGAACGGCTGGCGCAGCCCGGTGACCTGGACCCTGGCGCGGTTCTCCTCACGGTCGACCGCGTCCTCGCGGTCCGCCGGGGGCATCGGCAGCGGGTCGCTGGCCAGTCGGCTGCTCTGCGCCCGCGCCGGGAACGCGCCGCGGTCGGTGAGCTGATCGGCGACCGCGAACCGCAGGTAACCCGGGGACGGGTCTTCGGTGCGGACCCGCAGCAGGGATCGCACCTCCGGGCTCTTGAGGTTGCTGTCGAGCACCGCGAACGGGTTGACCGAGCTGGTGTCCGTGCCGCCCGGGCCGGAGCTGATGCCGGACCCGCTGATCAGCCTCTCCAGCAGTCCGCCGGTCATCCCTGGCACCGCGAGGGGGATCAGCACCGCGGCCACGATGCCGACCAGGCCGAGCCGGCGTCCGGCCGCCGCGAGTGGGGAGCGTTCCCAGGCGTCGACGTCACGGCCGTCGTCGGCGAACCGGCGACCCCAGCCGCGTACCCGGGTGATGTGGTCGGCCACCAGCAGCCACAGGAACCCGGCCGCGGCCAGCACGAACGAGATCCACGAGACGTTCTTGGTCAGCACCGCCACCGGCACCGAGTAGATCGCCAGCATCGGCAGGCCGGCCAGCGCGGGCTGGCGCAGCCCGACCGCGACCAGGTCGACCAGCACCGCGATCAGCCCGATGCTGAGCGCCACGGTGAACAGCAGGCCGTCGGTGTCCGGCACCGGCGCCGCCAGCTCCCGGGCGTCCCCGCCCGCCAGGCCGATCAGCCGTACGAACCGAACCAGGGTGTCGGGTGTCGGGATCACTCCCAGCAGCGTGGTGGAGCCGCCGAACAGCCAGCTCAGCAGCAGCATCAGGCCGCCCAGCATGGCCGCGATCTGGCTCCACACCGGGAACCGCAGACTCCGCGTCAGCAGCGCCATGCCGAGCACCATCAGCACCACGCCGAGGCCGTACATAAACCAGCTGTAGGTACGGAACACGCCCGCCAGCGGCGCCGCGGCGAGCAGGCTCGCGCCGGCGGCCGCGATCGTGGTCTGCCGGTACGCCGTCATGGCGTACCTCCGACGTTGGTCGACACCGTCTCCGCCATCGGGGCCCGGTACGCGAAGCCCTGCGCGCCGCGTACCGCCGCCAGGTGCCACAGCGTGGTCAGCTTGGCGCCGTGGCGTACCTCCACCACCCGCCATCCGTTGCGGGCCAGGGTGAGCCGGCTCAGCTCGTGGTTGCGGGTGGCCTCGGTACGCGCGGCGTCGGGCAGGTGCAGCCAGGTGGTGGCGTCGACCAGGAACCCGACGCAGGTGCCGCCCGTGGTGTGCAGCCCGGCGGCCAGGTCGACCTCCTCGGCGGTCATCGTCCCCAGTACGGCGAGCACCAGCCCGCCGTCGTTGTGCTGGCGTACCTGGTCGACCAGCGCGGCCAGGTCCAGATCCGGGTCCGGCTTCACCTCGGCGAGGTGGTCGAGCAGCTTACCCATGCCGGGTTCGTCGAGGTTGCCGAAGTCGTGGCCGGGGCCGACGCCGGTGACCAGCCGCAGCTTGTATCCGGCTTCCTGCAGGTGCATCGCGATGCTGGCGACCGCGGAGACCGCCCACTCGAAGCTCGAGGCGGGGCCCTCACCCCGGTGCGCGGCGAGTCTCGGGTCCAGGATCACTGTGGCGCGGTGAGTCCAGGGCTGCTCCTCGCGGCGCACCATCAGCTCGCCGGTACGCGCGGTGGAGCGCCAGTGCACCCGGCGCAGGTCGTCGCCGTGCCGGTACTCCCGGGTCGCCGCGTCGTCCTCTCCGTGTACGGCCACCGAGCGGCTACGGCTCTCGCCGCTGCCGGTGTACTCCCCGGCGATCCGGATCGGCGGCAACGTGATCACCTGCGGGATCACCGTCAGATGGCTGGTGGACGGGAACTCGCGGGCCAGCTCGCAGAGCCCGAACGGGTCGGTCAGCCGTACCCGCAGCGGGCCGATCTCGTACCGGCCGCGTACGTCCGCGCGCACCGTGTACGCCACCGAACTGGTACGCCGCGCGCCGAGCCGTTCCAGCACCAGCCGGGGCCGGCTGCCCAGCGCGTACGGGAGCCGGTCCTCCAGCAGCAGCGTGCCGGTGGGCATCGCGGAGCTGTTGTGCAGCCGGAGCACCACCCGGGCGGCGCTGCCGATCGGCGTACGGTGCGGCTGCAGCATCCGGCTGCAGGTCAGCCGGTACCGGGTACGCGCCACCGCGAACACCGCCAGCAGCGGCAGCGCGGCGAGCAGCACCGCGACCCGCAGCAGGTCCTGCTCGCCCAACAGCAGTGCGGACAGGCCGGCGGCCGCCGCCGCGGCGAGGAAGGAGCGGCCGCGGGTGGTCAGACCACGCAGCGCCTGGCGCACCTACTGCCTCCGGTAGCTGTTCGGGTCGTGCCCCGCCGGGGGAGGACTCACCGGTGGCGGAGTGGCGCGGCTCGCGCCCGGTACGGGGTTACGGGGCGGTCCGGGCACCGCGCCGCGCCCCGTCGCGGGTGACGGGCCGAGCGAGCCGCCGGTACGTGGCGCGTCGGGCCGGATGTGCGGCACCGGCAGCCGGTGCACCAGGTCGGAGATGATCGCGTCGGTGGTGCGCCGCGCCAGCTGCGCCTCGGCGGTGAGGATCAGCCGGTGCGCCAGCACCGGCACCGCGAGCGACTGCAGATCGTCGGGAAGTACGTAGTCCCGGCCCTCCAGCGCCGCCACCGCGCGGGCGGTACGCAGCAGGTGCAGGGTGGCCCGAGGGCTGGCCCCGAGCCGCAGCTCGGAGGACTCCCGGGTGGCGTTGACCAGGTTGACCGCGTACACCTTGACCGGCTCGGCGACGTGCACGGTGCGTACGCCCGCGATCAGCCGGCGTACCGTCTCGGCGTCGGAGACCGGCCGCAGCTGGTCGAGCGGGTCGCTGGCGCCGTGCAGGCTGAGCATCTCCAGCTCGGCGCGGGGATCCGGGTAACCCATCGCGATCCGCGCGGTGAACCGGTCCCGCTGCGCCTCGGGGAGGGGGTACGTGCCCTCCATCTCGATCGGGTTCTGGGTCGCGATCACCATGAACGGCCGCTGCAGCAGGTACGTGTGGCTGTCGACGGTGACCTGGTGCTCCTCCATGCACTCCAGCAGCGCGGACTGGGTCTTCGGCGAGGCCCGGTTGATCTCGTCGCCGACCACCAGGTTGGCGAACACCGCGCCGGGCTTGAACTCGAAGTCGTGGGTGTCCTGGTTGTAGACGTTGACCCCGGTGACGTCGCTGGGAAGCAGGTCGGGGGTGAACTGGATGCGGCGTACGGTGCAGTCCACGGAGCGGGCGAGCGCCTTGGCCAGCTTCGTCTTGCCGACCCCGGGTACGTCCTCGATCAGCAGATGCCCTTCCGCGAGCAGCACCGCCAGGGCGAGCCGTACGGTCGCGGCCTTCCCCTCGATCACCTGCTCGATGTTGGTGGCGATCTGGTCGGTGTGAGCCCGCAGCTCGTCCACCGGCATCGGGGTGCCCAGGTGATCCCAGGTGTGCTGCGCCGTCACTCGACTCCTCCTCGTACGCCGGCCGGGTCGTCGGTGGCCGCGTCCCCCGCCTGAACCTCTCGCATCCTCCCAGGCTAACCAGCGTGTCCACCGATGCCGAGGTGGCCAAGTTTCAGCAACAGTTCCGTCACCGTAGGTGGATTTCACCCTGATTGCCCCGGTGCCGGATATCCGGTGCACAGTGGATCAGGCGTACCGGTAGACTCTGCCGCATGACCGGTGTGTCCCGGACGCTGCTCCTTACCTAGCCGTACTGCCGCGAGACGGCGACAGTACGGCGACCCCTCCTGTGCGAGGGGTTTTTTCATGTCCAGGCAACGGTACTCAGGCAGCGACCCACGCAGCGAGAAGGCGAGACAATGAGCCAGACGATCGACCCGAGCGGCAAACCCGACGCCGACGTGCCGCCGCACCGGTACACCGCCGCGACGGCCGCCGAGATCGAGGCCCGTTGGCAGGACTGGTGGGCTGAGCACGGCGCCTTCCACGCGCCGAACCCGGTCGGTCCGCTCTCCGAGCCCGCCGACAGCCCACGGGCCGCGCTGGCGCGGCGCCCCAAGCTGTACGCGATGGACATGTTCCCGTACCCGTCCGGGGCGGGGCTGCACGTCGGGCACCCGCTGGGCTACATCGCCACCGACGTGTACACCCGGTTCAAGCGGATGACCGGCTTCAACGTGCTGCACCCGATGGGCTTCGACGCGTTCGGGCTGCCCGCCGAGCAGTACGCGGTGCAGACCGGCCAGCACCCGCGCAAGACCACCGAAGAGAACATCATCGCGTTCAAGTCCCAGCTGCGGCGGCTGGGGATGGCGTACGACGAGCGGCGCAGCTTCGCCACCATCGACCCGGGCTACTACCGCTGGACCCAGTGGATCTTCCTGCAGATCTTCCATTCCTGGTACGACGAGAAGCAGGGCAAGGCCCGCCCGATCGCCGAGCTGGAGGCGGAGTACGCGCAGGACAAGCGGCGTACTCTCGACGGCCGGGGTTGGCGTGAACTGACCCGGGCCGAGCAGCGGACAGTCATCGACGGGCACCGGTTGGCGTACGCCGCCGAGGTGCCGGTCAACTGGTGCCCCGGCCTGGGCACGGTGCTGTCCAACGAGGAGGTCACCGCCGACGGGCGATCCGAGCGCGGCAACTTCCCGGTGTTCAAGAAGAACCTGCGGCAGTGGATGATGCGGATCACCGCGTACGCCGACCGGCTGGCCGACGACCTGGACGGGCTGGACTGGCCGGAGTCGATCAAGCTGGCGCAGCGGCACTGGATCGGCCGCTCGGAAGGCGCCTACATCGACTTCCCAGCCGCTGACTCCGCCATCCGAGTCTTCACCACCCGGCCGGACACCGTGTTCGGGGCGACGTACATGGTGCTGGCGCCGGAGCACCCGCTGGTCGACCAGCTGATCAGCGACGCCTGGCCCTCCGGCACCGCGGACGCGTGGACCGCGGGCGCCGCCACACCGCGCGAGGCGGTCGCGGCGTACCGGGAAGAGGCCGACCGCAAGTCCGAAGTGGAGCGTCAGACCGAGGGCCGGGACAAGACCGGCGTATTCATCGGGGTGTACGCCACCAACCCGCTGACCGACGCCAAGATCCCAGTGTTCGTCGCCGACTATGTACTGATGGGGTACGGCACCGGCGCCATCATGGCGGTGCCCGGCCAGGACGAGCGGGACTGGGAGTTCGCGGAGCGGTTCGGGCTGCCGATCATCCGTACCGTGCAGCCGCCGGAGGGGTTCACCGGCGAGGCGTACACCGGGGAAGGGCCGGCGATCAACTCCGCCAGCGACAAGCTGAGCCTGGACGGGATGCGGGTCGCCGAGGCCAAGCGCGCCATCATCGACTGGCTGGAGAGCAGCGGCGCCGGCGAGGGCACGATCCAGTACAAGCTGCGGGACTGGCTGTTCAGCCGGCAGCGCTACTGGGGCGAGCCGTTCCCGATCCTGCACGACGAGCACGGCCCGGTCGCCGTACCGGAGAGCATGCTGCCGGTCGAGCTGCCCGAGGTGGACGACTACTCGCCGAAGACGTACGACCCGGACGACTCCGACACCGAGCCGGCGCCGCCGCTGGCGAAGGCCGAGGAGTGGGTCGAGGTGAAGCTGGACCTGGGGGAGGGCCAGAAGTCGTATCGCAGAGAGACCAACACCATGCCCAACTGGGCCGGCTCCTGCTGGTACGAGCTGCGCTACATCGACCCGACCAACGATCAGGTGCTGGTGGACCCGGAGAACGAGCGCTACTGGATGGGCCCGCGGGGCGAGGGCGACCCGGGCGGCGTCGACCTGTACGTCGGCGGCCAGGAGCACGCCGTACTGCACCTGCTGTACGCCCGGTTCTGGCACAAGGTGCTGTACGACCTGGGCCACGTCAGCTCCTCCGAGCCGTTCCGCAAGCTGATCAACCAGGGCATGATCCAGGCGTACGTGTTCCGCGACGACCGGGGCTTCCCGGTGCCCGCCGCCGAGGTGGCCGAGGACTCCGGCGGCTACGTCTGGCAGGGCCAGCAGGTCAACCGCGAGCTGGGCAAGATCGGCAAGTCCCTGAAGAACGTGGTCACCCCCGACGCGATCTGCGCCGACTACGGTGCCGACACCTTCCGGGTGTACGAGATGTCGATGGGCCCGCTGGAGGTCTCCCGGCCGTGGGAGTCGCGGGCGGTGGTCGGCTCGTACCGGTTCCTGCAGCGGGTGTGGCGCAACCTGGTCGACGAGGAGACCGGGGAGACCCGAGTGGTCGACACCCCGGCTGACGAGCAGACCCGGCGGCTGCTGCACCAGGTGATCGACGCGGTACGCGGTGACCTGGAGGGGCTGCGGTTCAACACCGCGATCGCCAAGCTGATCGAGCTGAACAACCGGCTGACGTCGGTGTCGGGCGGCGGCTGCCCGCGCGAGGTGGCCGAGCCGCTGGTGCTGATGGTGGCGCCGTTCGCGCCGCACCTGGCCGAGGAGCTGTGGCGCCGGCTGGGGTACGAGGACTCGCTGGCGTACGCGGACTTCCCGGTCGCCGACCCCGAGCTGGTCAAGGGCGAGACCGTGGTCTACCCGGTGCAGGTCAACGGCAAGGTACGCGGCCGGATCGAGGTCGACGCCGATGCCGGCGCCGACGCGGTGGAAGCGGCGGCGCTGGCCGACGAGAAGGTGGCCGAGTTCCTGGCCGGCCGTACCCCCCGCAAAGTGATCGTGGTCCCCGGCCGCATGGTCAGCGTGGTGCTGTAGCCGATGGAGGTCTGGTTCAACCCGTCGTGCTCGAAGTGCCGTACGGCGGTGCAGCGGTTCGAGGTCGCCGGCGTGGACTTCGGGATCCGGCGCTACCTCGACGAGCCGCCGACGGTGACGGAGCTGGACGGCGTACTGCGGCGGCTCGGCAAGCAGCCGTGGGAGATCGCGCGGCTGGGGGAGCCGGTCGCCGGTGAGCTCGGGATGGCGGACTGGCCGCGCGCCGACGCGTCCCGGCAGCGCTGGATCGAGGCGATGGCGGCGCATCCGAGCCTGATCCAGCGCCCGATCCTGCTGCTCGACGACGGCGGTGCGCTGGTGGGGCGTACCTCCGAGGCGTTGGACGAGGCGGTCGGCCGGGAGGGCTCGCAGCCCGAAGCCTGAACGGGGCTCCACTTCGCTCCACACCGGGCGGTGCCACTGCGCACCGCCCGGTTCTTTGTGCGCTTTTGCGGCGTGGGTACGCGGCAGCGCGTGTACCCAGGCTGTCGGAAAGGCGACCGGGGTCGAAACCCCTCCACCGCGCTCCACCCCCTCTGACCTGCGGATTCGCTCGATCGTGGCTGCCGCACGGGCTTGATTCGCGTTGACGGTGGAGGAAAGTGGAGTACAGTGGGGCGCAATGGCGGAGCAGGGGGTGCTCCGCCGGCCCAGGGGGCGGACAGGCCGTAAGGGGGTGGGCCGATGTTTCTCGGCACCCACAACCCACGCCTGGACGACAAGGGCCGGCTGATCCTCCCGGCGAAGTTTCGGGACGAGCTGGCGGGAGGCCTTGTGATCACCAAGGGGCAGGAGCGCTGCCTCTACGTGTTCCCGATGGCCGAGTTCCGCCAGATCGCCGAGCAGCTGCAGGCCACGCCGGTGACGCACAAGGCGGCACGGGCGTACAGCCGGGTGTTCTTCGCCAGCGCGTTCGACCAGCTGCCGGACCGGCAGGGACGGATCACCATCCCGCCGCCGCTCCGGCAGTACGCCGATCTCGACCGCGAGCTGGTGGTGATCGGCGCCAGCAACCGAGTGGAGATCTGGGACAGCCAGGCGTGGGAGTCCTACCTCTCCGACAGCGAGGAGTCCTTCGCCGACATCGAGGAGGGGGTGCTGCCCGGGTTCTGATCCTGCGGGACAGGCGGCCAGTCGTGCCGTGAGATCTCCAGCCGCTCGGCGTCACCTGACGTCACTTCCCCGGCGCCAGGCGCGAGCGAGCGGATGGGGATCTGGTGGCACGACGTTTCGTACACCGGTCCGCGACAACCGTAGGAGGAACGCACGACACAAGTGCTCTCGACCGCGACCGAGAGCCGGCACACACCGCACCACCATCGACGCGACAAGGGGGGTCGAGATGGACAGCGAACGCGCACGGCACGACATCCATGTGCCGGTGATGCTGCGGCGCGTCCTGGAGCTGCTCGGCCCCGCACTCGCCGATCGGGACGCGGTCTGCGTGGACGCCACGCTGGGGCTGGCCGGTCACGCCGAGGCGCTGCTGGCGGCGTACCCCCGGCTGACCTTGATCGGGCTCGACCGCGATCCCGCGGCGCTGGCCCGCGCGCGTGCCCGGCTGGAGCCGTACGCCGGGCGGGTGCACTTCGTACACACCGTCTACAGCGAGCTGACCGACGTGCTCGCCGAGCTGGGGCACGAGCGGATCGACGGGATCCTGTTCGACCTCGGGGTGTCCTCGCTGCAGCTGGACGAGGCGGCGCGCGGCTTCTCGTACGCCCAGGACGCGCCGCTGGACATGCGGATGGACCCCACCACCGGGCGTACCGCCGAAGAGGTGGTCAACAGCTACCCGGTCGCCGCGCTGCGCAAAATCTTCTCCGAGTACGGCGAGGAGCGGTTCGCCGGCCGGGTCGCCGCCGCGATCGACCGGGAGCGCAAGCGGGCGCCGATCGTGTCCAGCGCCGCGCTCGCCGAGCTGGTACGCGACGCGATCCCGGCCGCCGCCCGGCGCAAGGGCGGCCACCCCGCCAAGCGGGTGTTCCAGGCGCTGCGGATCGAGGTCAACGGCGAGCTGGACGCGGTGCGCGACGCGATCCCGGCGGCGCTCGACGCGCTGCGGGTGGGCGGCCGGATCGCGGTGCTGGCGTACCACTCGCTGGAAGACCGGATCGTCAAGCGGGAGCTGGTCGCGGGCGCTACCTCGACGGCGCCGATCGGGCTGCCGGTGGAGCCGGAGGGCACCGCGCCGGAGCTACGGCTGCTCACCCGGGGCGCCGAGGTGCCGGACGAGGCGGAGGTGGCGGCC
>JBOGDF010000162.1:0-12183 GCA_050701635.1 Micromonosporaceae bacterium
CTGCGACGGCGGCCAGGAAGGTACGCGGCACCAGCCCCACCACCAGCACCGCCGCGGCCACCACCGCGACCACCGGCGCCGGCACGCCCGTACTGCCCACCGCGGCGGCGAGCACACCTGGGGCTGGCAGGCCGACCACCACGAGCACCACGGCGCAAGCGATCAGCAGCACGGCGAGGACGCCGAACCGCACCACACTCGATCTCTTCGGCCGCACCCGGGCTCCTCGCTGGTCGACGCCGCGGTCGATGCCGCGAACCGCACCGGCCGGTAGTGCGGCGGACCGCATTGGACGGATCCACCCCGGCAAGTATGCCGGCGCTGTCCAGCCCTGCGGCTACGGCACCGGGACCGTCAGGTGAAGGAGATCACAAGACCTTGACCTCAAGTTGAGTTGAGCTCCGAAGCTCGACGGCATGGACATCGCCACCGACACCACTCGGATCTCACGTACCCCCGACTCCTCGACCTCCGCCCGATGGGGCCTGCCACGGTGGCAGGCGATCGTCGCCGGCGCCGCCGGCGCGGTGGTCCTCAACCTCGCCGTCTACCTCGTCGCCACCGCCGCCGGCGCCTCGCTGGTGCTCGCCCAGCCCACCGGGCCGCACGTGGTCACCGCGGGCGGCGTGGCCTTCTCGTCACTCGTACCGCTGCTGCCGGCCACCGCGGTCGCGGTTCTGCTGAGCCTGTGGAAGGCGTGGTTCCTGCGCCTCGCCCAGGTGATCGGCACCGGCCTCGGGCTGCTCAGCATCGCCGGACCGCTGCTCGCCGACACCGACGGCGGCACCCGGATCGCGCTCGCGTCGATGCACTTCGTGGTCGCCGCGGCGGTCTTCACCGGCCTCGAACTAGCCCACCGCGCCGCCACCCGCTAACCTCCCACCCCTCCCGGAAGCTGTCCCCTTCAGCAGCTTCCGGGGGTACGCCGGGCAAAGGCACTCAACCACCCGCGAACCCCAACCCCCAGCCCGGCACTGACACCTCAACCAACCGCGAACCCCCACCGCACTCAGTAGCGCAACGTCGGGTGACTCACCCTCCGATTCATCCCCTCCGATTCATCCCCTCCGATTCATCCCTTGACTGAGCCGGCCATCAGGCCGCCGACGAAGTACCGGCCGAGGATGATGTAGACGATCAACGTCGGCACCGACGCGATCATGGCGCCCGCCATGCTGGCCGAGTAGTTGGACAGCTGACCGCCCGCGAGCGCCGCCAGCGACAGCGTGACCGGCCCGTTCTGGGCGTGCGAGAGGAAGATCGCGAACAGGAAGTCGTTCCATACCGAGGTGAACTGCCAGATGATCGTCACCACGAATCCGGGCGCCGACAGCGGCAGTACCACCGAGGCGTACGTACGTAGCATCCCGGCGCCGTCCACCCGGGCCGCCTCCATCAGGTCCATCGGGATCGACTCGTAGTAGTTGCGGAAGATCAGGGTGCAGATCGGCAACCCGAACACGATGTGCACCAGGATCAGCGTCGGGATGCCGGGCGCCAGCCCGATCCCCAGAGTCAGCTGCTTGAGCGGGATCATCACCGCCTGGTACGGGATGAACATCCCGAACAGCATCAGCGCGAACACCGCGTTGGCGTACGGGAACCGCCACCGGGAGAGCACGAAGCCGTTCATCGAGCCCAGCATCGACGACACCAGCGACGCCGGGATCGCCAGCATGAACGTACGCCCCAGCGGCGCGGCGAGCGCGTCCCACGCGGTACGCCAGCCGTCCAGCGTCCACTGCTGCGGCAGCAGCCACGCCTGCGCCGAAGACGTCTCCGCCTGCGGCTTGAAGCTGGTCACGAACAGCACGTACGCCGGGATCATCACGAACGCCAGGATCACCAGCAGCAGCACGTACCGGACCGTACGAGCCGCCGAGAACCGACTCCGGGTCCGGCGCGTCGCCGCGATCGCGGTCATGACCGGCGCTCCGTCCGTACGGTGTAGACCAGGTACGGGATCACCACGACCGCGACCACTGCGAGCAGCACGGCGGCGATCGCCGCGGCCTTGGCGTAGTCGAAGCCGAGCAACGAGGTCCACATGTACGTCGCCGGCACCTCGGTCAGGAAGATCGCCCCGGACACCGCCATGATCAGGTCGAACACCTTCAGCGACATGTGGCCCATGATGATCAGCGCGGACAGCGCCACCGGCGACAGCTGCGGGAAGATCACGTGCCGGTAGAGCTGGAACTCGCTCGCACCGTCCATCCGGGCCGCCTCCCGCAGCTCCTCCGGGATGCCGCGCAGCCCGGCCAGGAACAGCGCCATCACGTACCCGGAGAGCTGCCACATCGCGGGCAGCGCCATCGCGGCCATCCCCCAGTCCGGGTCGGTCCACCAGGTGTTCTCCAACGCGCCGAGCCCGAGCTCGCCGAAGAGCCGGTTCAGGCCGCTGGCGTTTTCACCCTTGGAGCTGTTGAGCAGCCACCGCCACACCACGCCGGACGCGACGAACGAGACCGCCATCGGGAACAGGTAGACCGCCCGGAAGAAACCTTCCCCGCGTACGCCGCGCTCCAGCAGCAGCGCCCACAGCAGCCCGAAGAACATCGTGCCGACCAGGAACACCAGGGTGTACGTCGCCAGGTTGGTCAACGCGTGCTGGAACCGCTCCTCGCCGAACAGCGCGATGTAGTTGTCGATGCCGACGTACTCGTCGGACGGCAGACCGGTGTGCTGGTCGGTGAGCGAGATGTTGATGTTGTAGCCGATCAACCCGTACACGAAGATCGCGATCGCCAGCAGCGACGGCGCGACCAGCAGCAGGCCGGGCCCCCAGCTGCGGTTCCCACGCTTCACGAACAGTCCTTTCCCGCATGGGCGCCGCCCGGGGCCGGTGTGGCACCGACCCCGGGCGGGGCGTCCCTAGCTACTTCTGCTGGTGCTTCTTGGCGGCCTCGACGAGCGCCGTCTGCAGCTTCGCCACGTCACCACCGGAGCCGAACTGGCCCACCGCGGAGGTGATGTCGGTCAGCCAGCCGATCGATGCGGCCGCACCGTGCGCCAGCGACGGCACCGCGGTGTCCTTGCTGAACGACTCCATCGCCGCCTGCTGGTACGGGTCATAGTCACTCGGCGACGCGTCGGTGCGTACCGGGATAGAGCCCTTCTTGGTGTTGAACTCCTTCTGACCCTCGGCGCTGCCGCAGACCTTCAGCCAGGCCTTCGCGCCCGCTTCGTTGGGGGCGTTGACCGGCAGCGTGAACGAGTCGGCCAGGAAGTCGAAGATCCCGTCGGTGCCGGGCACCGGGTGCCAGATCCAGTCCTTGCCCTCGGTCAGGCCGTCGGCCTTGAAGCTGCCCGCGGTCCAGTCACCCATCACCGTGTACGCCGACCGCCCGCTCGTCACGTACTTCGCCGCGTCCGGCCAGTCCAGGTTGGCGCGGTCGGAGTTGGTGTAGCTGAGCAGCGTCTGGTAGTCCTTCAGCGCGTCGGTGACCTCGGCGGAGCTCCAGTCGGTCTTGCCGTCCCACAGCCCGCTGTAGCCCTCCGCGCCGAGATCCGCGATCAGGACGGTCTCGAACAGGTGCACCTGGGTCCAGTCGGTCGCCACCGCGAGCGGCTCCTTGACACCGGACTTCTTCAGCTTCTCCAGGTCGGCGATCCACGCGTCGATCGTGGCCGCCGGCTTGTCGATCTTGGCCTTCTTAAGCACCGTCGGGTTGGCCCACACCACGTTGGCCCGGTGTACGTTCACCGGCACCGAGTAGATCTTGCCGTCGTGGGTCAACGCGTCGACCACCCCGGGCGGGAAGACCTTGTCCCAGCCCTCCTCCTTGTAGAGGTCGGTCAGGTCCTGCAGCTGGCCGGACTTGATGTAGTCGGACAGCTCGCCACCGGCGTGCGCCTGGAACGACGCGGGCGGCTGACCCGACTGCAGCCGCGAAGCCAGTACGTTCTTCGCGTTGCTGCCGGCGCCACCGGCCACCGCCGCGTTGACGAACTTGTAGTCCGGGTTCTGCTTCTTGAAGGTGTTCACCAGGCCGTCAAGCCCGGCCTTCTCCCCGCCCTCGGTCCACCAGGTGAAGACCTCGACATCCTTGGTCTCCGTACCACCGTCGCCGCCGCAGGCCGCGAGCACAAGGCCCGTAGCCAGGGCACCGGCGATCAGCGAGATCTTCCGCATGCTTACCTCCAGACATCGTTGTCACCGCCCGCAGGCCGGAAAACAAGTAACTTCCATACTGAACTAACCACCACCGTAAACATCGCTAATAATTCGAGTCAAGGCTGTTACGGCTCGGTTTAGTATCCCTGAGTACGCCTATTCTTAGGTCGATACCGCAGAAACCAGGGTATGTGACCCTTCCGCGAGAGGAGCCGCAGACGGTGGTCGACGGCACGGCTGGCGCCGAGCGACAACGGCTCGACGGGCGCAACCGCGTGCTCGCGGCGTTGCGCCGGCTCGGGCCGGTCTCGCGCGCCGAGCTGGCACGGCGTACCAGTCTGGCTCCGTCCACTGTGTCCACCATCGTCGGTGAGCTGCAGCGTGCCGGCCTGGTCGACGAGCTGGCCGGCCACGCCACCGCCCCCGGTACGAAGGGCGGACGGCCCCCGATCCTGCTCGCGCTGCACCGCTCCGCCGGCGTCGCGGTCGGCATCGACCTGGGGCGGCGACACCTGCGGGTGGCGGTGTCCGACCTGGCCCACACCCTGCTCGCCGAGCGGAATCTGACCGTCACCCGGGACCGGGACGCCCGCGAGGACATCGAGTCGGCGGTGGCTCTCGTCGGCGAGCTGCTCACCGAGGCCGGGGTCGAGCGGGATCAGGTGGTCGGCGTCGGGATGGGGCTGCCCGGGCCGGTGCACCGCGACACCGGCGAGCTGGGCCACTCCACGATCCTGCCGGGCTGGGTCGGGGTCAGCGCCGCGACCGCGATGACCGAAGCGCTCGGGCTGCCGGTGACCGTCGACAACGACGCCAACCTGGGCGCGATCAGCGAGTGGATGTGGGGCTCCGGCCGGGACGCCAGCGAGTTGGCGTACCTGAAGATCGGCACCGGGATCGGCGCCGGGCTGATCATCGCCGGGCGGCCGTACCGGGGGGCCGGGGGCACCGCCGGGGAGATCGGGCACACGGTGATCGATCCGGCCGGCCCGATCTGCCGCTGCGGCAACCGGGGCTGCCTGGAGATGTCCGCCGGTACGGGTGCCGTGCTCGACGCGCTGCGCCCCACCCACGGCGGCGAGCTCAGCATCCACCGTGTGGTGAGCCTGGCGCGGGACGGCGACGCCGGCTGCCGGCGCGCGATCGCCGACGCCGGACACGCCATCGGCACCGCACTCGCCACCCTCTGCAACCTGGTCAACCCGCAGGTGATCGTCGTCGGGGGCGAGCTGGGCGCGGCCGGAGAGATCCTGCTGACGCCGATCCGGGACGCCCTCACCCGCGGCACCATCCGCTCCGCGGCGGGCGACGTGACGGTCCTGGAGAGCGCGCTCGGCGACCGCGCCGAGGTGCTCGGCGCGGTCGCCCTCGCGTTGCGCAGCGGCACTTCGCTGCAAACCTGATCCGGGGGTACGCCGTCCGCGGCGCCCCGTACGCCGGCTCAGACGATCCGGTGCACCCAGCCGTACGGGTCTTCGGCGCGACCGTGCTGGATGTCCAGCAACGTGCTGCGCATCCTGGCGGTGATCTCACCGGTGCCGCCGTCGGCGACCGTGAAGTCTCCGGACGCCGACCGCATCACCCCGATCGGCGTGATCACGGCGGCGGTGCCGCAGGCGAACGCCTCCCGCAGCCGCCCGGACGCCGCGTCGGTACGCATCTCCTCCAGCGCGTACGGCCGCTCCACCACCGTGAGCCCCATGTCGCGGGCCAGGGTGATCACCGAATCCCGCGTGATGCCGGCCAGGATCGAGCCGTTGAGCTGCGGGGTGACCAGCGTGCCGTCGTCGTACACGCAGAACACGTTCATGCCGCCCAGCTCGTCGATCCAGCGGCGCTCCACGGCGTCCAGGAACACCACCTGGTCGCAGCCGGCATCCATCGCCTCGGCCTGCGCGGCGAGGCTGGCCGCGTAGTTGCCGCCGCACTTCGCCTCGCCGGTGCCGCCGGGCGCGGCCCGGGTGAAGTTCTCCGACACCCAGAGGCTGACCGGCTTCACGCCGCCTGAGAAGTAAGCGCCCGCCGGGGAGGCGATCACCATGTAGAGGTACTCATGCGCCGGGCGTACCCCCAGAAAGACTTCACTGGCGAACATGAACGGGCGCAGGTAGAGGCTCGCCTCGTCCTGGCTGGGCACCCAGGCGCGGTCCACCTCGAGCAGCTTGCGCAGCGAGCCGAGGAACAGCTCCTCGGGCAGCTTCGGCATCGACATCCGCTCCGCGGAGCGCTGGAACCGGCGCGCGTTGGCGTCGGGCCGGAACAGCGTGATGCTGCCGTCCGCCGCGTGGTACGCCTTGAGCCCCTCGAAGATCTCCTGCGCGTAGTGCAGCACCGCCGAGGCCGGCGAGACCGGGATCGGGCCGTACGGCTCCACCCGGGCGTCGTGCCAGCCCTTGCCCTCGGTGTAGCGGACCGTGACCATGTGGTCGGTGAAGATCCGCCCGAATCCGGGGTCGGCGAGCAACCCGGTGCGCTCTACCTCCGATACCGGTGCAGGGTTCAGATGGGTCTCGAAGGTGAGGCTCTCACCGCCGCTCATGCTTGCAACCTCCGGTATCAGACAAGCCGCCGACCGTACGGCAGCCGAATGTCAGTAACCTACCCGAACCGTCGTTCAGGTGGCTGGCCGGCCGGACCCGCTCCGGCACCCCGCGGGTGGCGCCGGACACCGGTCACTCGGCGCGCAGCAGCACCTCGGTGACGTGCCCGATGGTCTCGGTCGTCATCCCGTCCACCGCGGTCATGTCGGTCGTACGGTGACCGTCGGTGTACAACGAGATCGCCACCAACAGGTAGCGGTGGAAGGCGGTGAAGCTGGCGAACCAGGTCGGCAGGTTGTCGTCGCTGCGTTCGCACAGCTCGGCGCCGGGCTTGCCGTCGCTCGGGCAGTAATACCCCAGCACGTCGATGTACTTCTGCTTGTCCGCCAGGATGTCGCCGTGCACCGAGTCGGCGGTGTCCTTGGACGCGAACGGCACCACCAGCACCGCGGAGAACAGGTTCTGCTTCTCGTTGAGGTAGACCCCGACCACCATCTGGCCGCAGTCGTACTTCTCCATCAGCTTCTTCACTGCGCCGCTACCGACGCCGGTGCACGCACTGCCCTTGGTGGTGCCCGCCAGGGTGTACGTCTCGTCATTGCCGCCGGTGAAGCTGCTGTCGCCGAAGATCGCGTCGGTGGTCAGCGGGGTGGTGTCGGTGTCCTTGCTGTCCAGGCTCTCGGGATCCTTCTCGCTGGGGGTTGGCGAAGGCTGGTCCGACGGCGAGGCGCTCGAGCCCGCGGTGGGGTTGGCGACCGGAGGCTTGCGCTCCTCCTGACCGAACAGCAGCACCAGCCCGACCACCGCCAGCAGCAGCACCACCACGCCACCGCCCACCAGCCCCAGGATCAGCCCGGTGTTGGACTTGGGCGGCGCCGGTGGGTAACCCGGCTGCCCGGGCCAGCCCGTGGTCGGGGCGGCCGAGACCGGAGCCGCGTTCCACTGCTCGGGCGCGGCGCCGTACCCCGGCGGTGCCGACGCCTGGCCCGCGGCGGGTTGCTGGGCGGTCGGTTGCTGCCAGCCGCCCTGGTTCTGGTCCTGCCAACCGCCCTGGTCCTGCCAGCCACCTTGGTTCGGGTCCTGCCAGCCGCCCGGCGCCGCTGGCTGGCTCCACTGGTCGTACGAAGGCGGCGGCTGCTGACCCCACGCCGGCTCACCGCCGTACGGCTCACCCTGGTACGGGTTCCCTGGCTGCACCACTGCACTCCTCCCCAGGACCGCGTACGCGTCCTGTGCCGAACCCGGCGCCCACCGGCCCCCGGCGACGCGCGCCGGCGACAGTTCCACAGGGTTCAGTCGCAAGCATAGGAAAGCGATTCCAGATTCAGCATCCCGCTTCCGGGCCGACTCGCCGGGCGGGATGGCTACGAGGACAGCGGGCTACCCGGACCGCGAAGGCCGCGGACCGGTTCGCGCTAACCGCGGGCTGGTTCGCGCTAACTGCGGGCCGGTTCGCGCTAGCCGCCGGCGACCCGCGTCGCCAACCGGTCCCCCACCTCGGCGGTACGCAGCGGCGCGCCGGGCGTACGGGTGGCCAGCTCGGCGCCGACGGCGCCGGTGACCCGCTCCGCCGCCTCGGGATGGCCCAGGTGCTCGAGCAGCAGCCCGACCGACAGCACCGCGGCGACGGGATCCGCGATCCCCTGACCCGCGATGTCGGGCGCCGAGCCGTGCACCGGCTCGAACATCGACGGATGCGTACGGTCCGGGTTGACGCACCCGCTCGCGGCCAGCCCGATGCCGCCGGTGACCGCCGCCGCGATGTCGGTCAGGATGTCGCCGAACAGGTTGTCGGTGACCACCACGTCGAACCGCTGCGGGTCGCTGACCAGGAACATCGCCGCCGCGTCCACGTGCAGGTACTCGGTGGTGACCTCCGGGTGGTCCGCCGCCACCTCGTCGAACGTACGGGCCCACAGCCCGCCGGCGTGCACCAGCACGTTGGTCTTGTGCACCATGGTGAGCTTGCGCCGGGGGCGGCGCTCGGCCCGGGCGAACGCGTCCCGGATCACCCGCTCCACGCCGTGCCGGGTGTTCAGGCTCTCCTCGGTGGCCAGCTCGTTTCGGGTGCCGTGCCGCAGGGTGCCGCCGGCGCCGGCGTACAGGCCTTCGGTGCCTTCGCGTACCACCACCAGGTCGATCTCGCCCGGCTTGACCGCGGCGAGCGGGCTGCTGGTGCCGGGCCAGAGCCGGGACGGGCGCAGGTTGACGTACTGGTCGAAGTCGAAGCGGAGCTTGAGCAGCAGCCCGCGCTCCAGCACGCCGGGTGGCACCGTGGGGTCACCGACCGCGCCGAGCAGGATCGCGTCGTGCCCGGCCAGCTCGCCCAGCACGCTGTCGGGCAGCGCCTCTCCGGTGCGGTGGTACGCGCGGGCGCCGAGGTCGTACTCGGCGGTGCTGGTGCCGGGCAGCGCCGCGTCGAGCACCTTGAGCGCCTCGGCCGTCACCTCCAGGCCGATCCCGTCACCGGGCACTACCGCGATCCGCGCCGTCACTGTCCCCACCTCTCACCGCAGCCAACCGCCCCAGCCTAGCCGCGCTCCCATTCCCCGGTACGCCGCTCCCACTCCTTGGAAGAAGCCTCGCTGATCTTGGGGTTTTGGCTGCCCGTAGAGCCTGCCGACCAACCAAAATCCCAAGATCACCAAGGGGTGGTACGGCGCGCGGCGCGTCAGTCTTCGGTGAGGTCTACGGCGGCGGCGGTGGTGGCGCCGACGGAGCTTGCGACCGCGTCGAGGAGCTCGGGGGAGACTGGGGAGTCGACCTCGACGCCCATCAGCGCTTCGCCGCCGGGCTGGGCCCGGGAGACCTGCATCGCCGCGATGTTGATGCCGGCTTCGCCCAGCGTGCTACCGAGCGTGCCGACCACGCCGGGGCGGTCGGTGTAGCGCAGGAACAGCAGGTTGCCGGTGAGCGGGATCTCGATGTCGAAGCCGTCCACCTCGGTCAGCTTGGCGACCTCGCGCGGGCCCGCGGTCAGGGTGCCGGACACGCTCACACTGCGGCCGTCGGCGAGGGCTCCCCGTACGGTGATCAGGTTGTGGTAGTCGGGGCTGTCCAGGCTGGTGAGCAGCCCGACGTCGACGCCGCGCTCCTTGGCCAGCAGCGGCGCGTTGACGTACGTGACCTGCTCCTCCACCACGTCGAGGAACACGCCCTTGGTGGCGGCCAGCTGCAGCACCGACACGTCGTTGTCGGCCACCTCGCCGCGTACCTCCACGGTGATCGAGGCGGCGCCGCCGCCGCTGACGGCGGTGAACACCCGGCCGAGCCCCTCGGCGATCGGCAGCAGCGGGCGTACGTCCTCGGCCACCACGCCGCCGGCCTGTACGTTCACCGCGTCCGGTACGAACTCGCCCTGCAGCGCCAGCTTGACGCTCTTCGCGACCGCGGTGCCGGCCTTGTCCTGGGCCTCGCTGGTGGAGGCGCCCAGATGAGGCGTCACCACGACGCCCTCGTGCGCGAACAGCGGCGAGGAGGTGCACGGCTCGGTGGCGAACACGTCGACGCCGGCGCCGGCGACCCGGCCCTCGTCGATCGCGGCGGCGAGCGCGGCCTCGTCCACCAGGCCACCGCGGGCGGCGTTGATGATCCGTACCGACGGCTTGACCAGCGCCAGCTCCTTCTCACCGATCAGCCCGAGCGTCTCGGCGGTCTTCGGCAGGTGGATGGAGATGAAGTCGCTCTCGGCGAGCAACTCCTCCAGGCTGACCAGCCGTACGCCGAGCTGCGCGGCGCGCGGCGGCTGCACGTACGGGTCGTACGCGATCAGCCGGGTGCCGAAGGCCGCCATCCGCTGCGCGAAAAGCACCCCGATGCGGCCCAGCCCGACGATGCCGACGGTCTTGCCGGCGAGCTCCACGCCGGTGTACTTCGACCGCTTCCACTCCCCCTGCTTCAGCGCGGCGTTCGCCGGGGCGATGTTGCGGGCGCAGGCCAGCAGCAGCGCGACCGCCTGCTCGGCGGCGCTGACGATGTTGGAGGTGGGCGCGTTGACCACCATCACGCCCCGGGCGGTCGCCGCCGGCACCTCGACGTTGTCCAGCCCTACGCCGGCACGGGCCACCACCTTGAGCCGGGAAGCCGCGGCGAGCACCTCGGCGTCGACCTTGGTGGCGCTGCGTACCAGCAGGGCGTCCGCGTCGGCGATCGCCGCGAGCAGCGCCGGACGGTCGGTGCCGTCGACCTGGCGTACGTCGAAATCATGGGCGAGTACGTCGATCGCGGACGGCGCGAGCGGCTCGGCGACCAGCACGACCGGCTGTGTGCCGGCGGGGACAGTGGCGGGCGGGACGGCGTCAGTGGGCATGCGTTCCTCACGAACGATGGGATCTTGCCGGAATGCGGGATTGGTCTTGGTATCTGTTCTCACATGCTGAGCTGGCACGCGAACGCGTCACTGCGAAGCGGCACCACTCTGGCTGCGCCCGCCCGGGCGGATCACGGCCCCGACGATGGGTATGACCTGCGACAACGAGCGGTAACTCCGATCGTAGGGCCACACAGGGTGGGTACGGGGGTCACTTTGCGGTGAGGGTGCTCACCCACTTCGTGGTGCTCGGCACAGTTTTGACGGCTACCATCTCCCAAAGAGCCTCACGGGGAGGAGCGCACTCGTGACTCAGAGTCGCAAGAACACTCCACCTGTCCGTATCGTGATCGCCGCCGTGATCGGTGGCCTGCTGGCGGTGCCGATGCTCGCGGCGGCCGGCTCCCTGTTCGCCCACGCCACCTCCGGTGACGGCTGGGCATCCGTGGTCTCCGGTGTGATGTCGCTGGTGGTGCTCGGGATCGCCGGCGTCAACCTGATCGGCGCGGTGGCGCTGATGCAGCGCGGCGCGGCCCGGCTCAGCCAGCTCGGCAGCTACCTGACCATCGGATTCACCGCGGTGATGCTGGCCGGGGTGATGATGGGCAAGCCGCCCGGGGTCGCGGTCACCGTCCCGTTGATCTTCCTGGCGCCGGCGATCGTGCTGCTCACCCTGCTCGGTACGGCGCGCGCCCGTCGCTGGCTCACCGCCCGGGAACGGGAACGCGTCGCGTACGTACGCGAGGCCTGGTCCCGCAACGAGCCGTAACGCGAGCGGGCCCCCGGGAGATCCCCGAGAGCCCGCGTGACGCCGTGACTCAGGCGGTGTCGGTGAGCGGCTTGTCCACCCACGACATCATGCCGCGCAGCTTGGTGCCGACCTCTTCGATCGGGTGCTGCGCACCCTGCTCCCGCAGCTTGCCGAAGTTGGGCCGGCCGGCGTCGTCCTCGGCCACCCACTCCTTGGCGAACTCGCCGTTCTGGATCTCGCCGAGAATCCGCTTCATCTCCTCCTTGACCGCGGCGTTGATCACGCGCGGGCCCCGGGTGACGTCGCCGTACTCGGCGGTGTCGGAGACGGAGTAGCGCATCCGCGCGATGCCGCCCTCGTACATCAGGTCGACGATCAGCTTCAGCTCGTGCAGGCACTCGAAGTACGCGATCTCGGGGGCGTACCCGGCCTCGGTGAGCACCTCGAAACCGGTCTGCACCAGCGC
>JBOGDF010000163.1:0-12149 GCA_050701635.1 Micromonosporaceae bacterium
GCCGGGGCCGGCGCGCTCGCCGCCTCGCCGAGCCGGGCCGCCACCTCGCGGAGCTCCGCGACGTCGGCGGCGCATTCCTGGCAGGTCAGCAGATGCCGCTCGACGGCGGCGCGCTCCACGTCGTCGACGGCGTCCAGCACGTACCCGCCGATCAGGGTGTGCACGTCCGCGCTCATCCGCCCACCCCCAGGCAGTCCCGCAACCGGATCAGGCCGTCCCGGATCCTGGTCTTCACCGCCGGCAGCCCGATGTGCAGCAGGCCGGCCACCTCCCGGTACGTGTAGCCGCCGTAGTAGGCCAGGTCGATCGCCTCGCGCTGCAGCTCCGTGAGGGTACGCAGGCAGCGGCGTACCGCCAGTTGCTCGAGCCGGCCGACCACCTCGTCGGAGACCGTGTCGCGTGCCGGCTCGCTCCAGGTCGGCGCCACCTTGCGTTCCCGGTCCGCGCTGGCCTGGGAGCTGCGTACCCGGTCCACGGCGCGGCGGTGGGCGACGGTGAGCACCCAGGAGACGGCGGCGCCCTTCGCCGGGTCGTACCGGCTGGCGGTACGCCACACCTCGACCAGTACGTCCTGCGCCACCTCTTCGGCGAGCGCCGGCGCGCGTACCAGCCGCAGCGCCAGGCCGTACACCCGTGGGGCGACCTGGTCGTAGAGCGCGGCGAACGCCGCGTCGTCGCCCCGGGCGGTACGGCTCAACAGCTCGTCGAGTGTCGTACCGTCGGACGTTCGCGGCACGCCGGACTCGCGCGGCTCACCCATCCGCACCTCCGTGCCTAGCATCGCGCCTTCTGTGGATTCGGAGGCGATCGCATACCCGGATGGGATGAAGTTGGCCTGCCGTTCAGAGAAACATCATCATTTGAGGTGTTTTGAGGGCGTAACGATGGGAAACTAACTCTACGAGACACCCTGTAGGACGGCCACGCAAGCCACGCGGGAGGTGTCGCTATGCAGCCGACGATCACGACCCGTACCGATGTCTCCGGCTTGCTGATCCGGCTGCTACTGCTCCTGCTCACCGCGCTCGGCGTGATCGGGATCTTCCTGGTCGCTCCCGCCGAAGCCGCCGCCGCGATCTACTGAGGCCCAGCCACTGAACCCCGCCCGCTGTGGCCAGCGCCGCATTGTGCCCACCGGCGGTCGCGGCCTAGCGTCAACGCATGTGCGCCGCTGACGGATCCGGGATCGAGACCACAGCTGTCCACGGTGGGGAACGCCGTCCAGGGCCGGAAGGCTCGGTGGTGTTCCCGATCTACCAGGGCACGGTGTACGGCGTCGCCGCCGGCACCGACTACCACGACATCAAGTACCACCGGCTGTCGTCGACGCCGTCGCAGGCGTACCTGCACGACAAGCTGGCCGCGTTGGAAGGCGCCGAGGCGGCGCTCGCCACCTCCTCCGGGATGGCCGCGGTCACCACCGCGCTGCTGAGCCTGATGCGCGCCGGCGACCACCTGCTCGCCAGCGACGTGCTGTACGGCGGCACCCACGACTTCCTGACCCACCACGCGGAGCAGCTGGGGTGGACGTACACCTTCGTGGATCCGGCCCGGCCGGACACCTGGAGTGAGGCGCTCACCGACCGCACCCGGGTGTTCCTGGTGGAGACCATCACCAATCCGCTGGTACGGGTCGGCCGGCTCCGCGAGGTCGCCGACTTCGCCCGCGAGCACAGCCTGGTCAGCATCATCGACAACACCTTCGCCACCCCGGTCAACTTCCGCCCGCTCGCCGCCGGCTTCGACCTGGTCTTCCACAGCGCGACCAAGTACCTCAACGGCCACTCGGATCTGGTCGCCGGCGCGGTGATGGGCTCGGCGGAGCTGGTCGGCGAGGTGCGCCACACGTTGAATCACTTCGGTGGCAGCCTCGACCCGCACGCCGGTTACCTGCTGGCCCGCGGCATCAAGACCCTGGCGGTACGGGTACGCGCCCACAACGCCAACGCGACGGCGGTGGCGTCGCTGCTGGCGTCGCACCCGAAGGTGGCCGCCGTCAACTACCCCGGCCTGCCGACACACCCCGACCACGCGTACGCCGCCGAGCTGCTGTCCGGCTTCGGCGGCATGCTGAGCTTCCGGCCCGCCGGTGGCGTCGCCGCCGCCGACGCGCTGCTGGACGCCGTACGGCTGCCGTCCTCGGCGCCCAGCCTGGGCGGGGTGGAGTCGCTGATCACCCGCCCGGTGCTCACCTCGCACGCCGGGATGAGCCCTGCCGACCGGGCCAAGGTCGGAGTCACCGACGATCTGATCCGGCTCTCCGTCGGCATCGAAGGCGTCGACGACCTGCTCGCCGACATCACGCAGGCGCTGGACAAGGTCTGACCCGGGTCGGCCGCCCGACAGCGGTGACTTCGGTACGGGCCTAGCCTGGCCCCGTGGACGAAGCGGGCACGAGGCAGCTGGCGATCAGGGGCGATCCCGGGAGACTGGCGTACCCGGACATCTGCGCCAACTGCGGGGCGGCGACCCGGGAGCGGCTGCTGGTCGAGAAGGTGTTCCACCGCAGCTACATCCACGAGCCGTCCTTCTCCGTCGTGTACGGCGTCGGCGTGCCGTTCTGCCCGACGTGCGCCGGGCGCCACCGTACGGAGCTGCCGCAGACGTCGCCGGTGCTGCGGCTGCTGACCCTGCTCCGTACGCCGCTCATGATCACGTCCGGTGCGTTCACGCTGTTCACGTTCCTGCTGCTCCCCGACGTGCTGCGGCGCGTGACCGGCGACAATCCGCGGTCCGCGCTGCTGCTCGGCGCCTTCACGGCCGGCTTCGCGCTGATCGCCGCCCTCGCGCTGATGCGCGCTTGGAGCGTGACCCGCGCGTACCGGGTGCCCGAGCCGACGTCGATCACCGGCGCGTTCGACTTCGACGACGACGAGGCGGACACCTTCGAACGGGAGTGGCACACGTACCGGCTGGCGAACCCGGTCTTCGCCGCCGCGTTCGCCACCGCCAACGCGCGCCGCGTACGCCAGGCCGACCCCGGCGAGCTCAGGCGTCGTAGTCGGCTGGGGTGCCTGGCGTCAGCCGGAGATCAGCCCTCGCAGGAAGGCGGCCCGCCGGGCCCGGTTCTGATCCGTACGGCCCGGCATGTCGTACGGGAGTAGCCCAGCGCCGTTGAGGTCGCCCGACAGGAGCGAGACGAGCCGGCCCCCACCGGTGCCGACGAGTCGCGCGACGTCCCTGCCGAGCAGCGCCGCGCCCGCAAGCTCCGCGTCAAAGTCGAACTGCTCGAGCAGAGCCGCGTCGCCGTAGAGCCGGTCCAAGTTCCAGTCCTCGCTGTACGACCGGAGCAAAACAGCGATGTCTGCGCTGTCGTGTCGAGGCCGGTCGACGCCGCGTTCTCCCCAAGCGGTCAACTTCAGGATGACCTGCGCCGGGAGCGACGCGACCTTGCACCTCAGATCGGTGTCGAGGCGCACCTCGATCGCGTCCGCGAGGGCTTCGGCCATCCCGAAGGTGGACATCACAGAATGTCCGTCCGGCGGCCACGCGATGGTCCGGTCGGGACGCTCCACGCCGCCGAACGGGACGATGTCGACCGGCATGCCAGTGATCCGGAGCCGGTGGGCGGGATCGCCGGTGCGATGCGGGAACCGCGACGTGAGAGATTCGTACGTCTGCCAACTCGCCACCGCGACGGCGACATCGAGATCCGCGGTCGCCCTGCCCACCGCCCCGCCGTACCCGAACCACAGCACCAGATCGCGTGCCGCGGCGCCGACCACCAGATAGTCGACGCCGAGTTCTCGTGTCACTCGGTCCAGCGCCGAAACCGGGGACCGGAGGTAGTCGATGTCCGTGCGGGCCGAAAGGTCAATCGAGGTATCGCTCACGCACCATCTCCGCGATCTCGCTCGTACGTGAATCGCCGATCGCCAGCAGGTCGGCGTAGATCAAGGGGCCGGGCACCACATCGGCCCGCGGACTCGGCAGATCCCGCCGCCAGAACCGGCGCCGGATCTCCACATCTCCGTCGGCGTCTCGGCTCAGTCGATGATCGATCAGCAGCCGGCCGGGCAGGGATGCTGCGTACACCGTCGAGGTTTCCGGTCGCAAATGGTCGGTCAACAGTGCTCCGGCCGGCTCCCCGCCCCAGAGACCGCCGTAGTCGGTGACCCGGGACGTCCGCCACCACCCGGGGTCCGCTGAGCGGAATCGCCCGATTTCCAGCTTCGGCCTCAGTACGTCGGCGTAGAACTCGGACCACCGGTCGAGTAGCCGATCCCGCCGCAGTAACCGGCGCGCCTTGCCGTCCGACACGTACCCCTGATCCACGAGGTCCTTGATCACGCTCTGTACCGCACCGAGAGACACGTCAGCGGTGTGGGCTATCGACCGGTACGACTCATCGGCCAGGGATGGTTGCGCCAACAGACAGAACACGACACGGATGCCGCTCGCAGTGAACGCGCGGCTGGATCGGCGCGGCGCCGACCGCGAACCCGGCGACCGCCGCCCTGTCACCCACACCAGCACGCCTGGGGCCGAGAAGTATGCGTTGCCGGCGGCGTCGGCGAACTGCAGACCCAGTGAGCGCAACCGCTCCGCCACCGGCGTACTGACGTAGTCGGTAAAGAGGACCGCATCCCTACCGTCACGAGCGAGCTGCGCACGGATGGCACCGGCAGTCCCGAAGGTCACCGACCGCTTGACCTCCACTGTCGCCTGGTGCTCCTCACCGTCGGCGCGCCACCGAAGCACGACATCGGCAGCTGTCTCCGAGCCCTGAGCTGACGTGTCGAGATCAGGGTGAAGCCCGAGGTCGGCCAAGCGTGCCGTTACCTCATCGAGCAGCTCCTGCTCCGTGACCACGTGTTCATAGTACGCGCATGTTCAGCAAAAATGAACACGGTCAAAAAGTGAACGCTCAGGCGTCGTAGTCGACGGTCAGCTCGTCGGTGACGGGGCTGGACTGGCAAGTCAGGATGTAGCCGTTGGCCAGCTCGTCGGGCTCCAGCGCGTAGTTGCGCGCCATGGTGACCTCGCCCTGGACGAGCTTGGCGCGGCAGGTGCCGCAGACGCCGCCGGTGCACGCGAACGGGACCTCACCGCGTACCCGGCGGGCGGCGTCGAGCACCCGCTCGGCACGGCCCATCCGGAAGCTGGACGACCGGCCGTCCAGCACGATGGTGACGTCGGCGGCGTCAGTGTCGTCGGCGGCCGGGGGCGCGACGGCGGTGCGGCGATCTGCCTCCTCACCCTCGGCGAAGAACAGCTCCACGTGTACGCGTTCCGCCGCCACTCCCCGCTCCGCCAGCACCGCGCGGGCGCCGTCGACCAGCCCCTGCGGGCCGCACAGGAACCATTCGTCCACATCGGACAGCGGCACTACCGTGTCGAAGATCCGGTTGAGCCGATCGGGGTCGAGGCGGCCGGAGTACAGCTCCGCCTCCTGGGGCTCCCGGGACAGCACGTGTGCGACCTGGAGCCGCTGCGGGTGTACGTCCTTCAGATCGGCCAGCTCCTCGGTGAACATCACCGAGCGGGCGTAGCGGTTGCCGTACAACAGGGTGAAGCGGCTCTCCGGCTCGGTCTGCAACCCGGTGCTGAGCAGCGACAACACCGGCGTGATGCCGCTGCCGGCGACGATCGCGGCGTAGTGCCGGGCCCGGTCCGGGGCGTACGCGGTGGTGAAGTGCCCCAGCGGCGGCATCACCTCGAGCAGGTCGCCCGACTTCAGCTCCTCGTGCAGGTACGTGGAGAACGCCCCGCCTTCGACCAGCCGTACGCCGATCCGCAGCCGTCCCTGCTCCAGCTCGTCAGGAGTCGAACAGATCGAGTACGAACGGCGTACGTCGTCCTCGCCGGGGCGCCGCAGCGTCAGGTGCTGCCCGGGCTGGAACGCGAACACCTCGCGCAGCTCGGCCGGCACCTCGAACGCCACCGCCACGGCATCGTCGGTCAGCTCGTCCACCGCCGCCACCGCCAGCTTGTGAAACTGCGCGCGGCGCCGCACCGGCTTCGTGATCGTGACCGCCATCTGTGCCTCCGGTTCGGCTTTCCGCTGCCTCACAGCGCCTTGAAGTGGTCGAAGGGCTCGGCACACGCCCGGCACCGCCACAGCGCCTTGCACGAGGCGGACCCGAACCGGCTGATCTCCTCGGTGTCGGGCGACCCGCACTGCGGACAGCGCACCGACAGCCGCAGCGTCACCCGGCCACCAGCCTGAGGCGGCGCGATGCCGGCGTCGGCCAGCTTGCGGCGGGCGGTCTCGCTCATCCAGTCGGTGGTCCACGCCGGCGAGAGCTGGGTACGCACCTCGACGTCACGACATCCGGCACCCGCCAGCGCCCGCCGGATGTCGGACCGGATGGCGTCCATCGCCGGGCACCCCGAGTACGTCGGCGTGATCGTGACGACCACGCGGCCCTCGTCCACCAACACGTCCCGCAGGATCCCCAGATCCCCGATGGTCACCATCGGCAGCTCGGGATCCGGCACAGCGGCCACGACGTCCAGCAGCGTGAGAGTGCCTACCATCTCGCCCCCGGGTGCATCCGGTGCAGCGACTGCATCTCCCCCAGCAGGTAGCTGAACGCCTCGGTGTGGATGCCCTGCCGGCCGCCGGTCGGCGCCCAGCCGTCCTGCGGCCGGGTCAGCGTCGCCTCCGCCAGCACTTTCTCCACAGTGGACAGCCAGGCCGGTCGCAGCGCGTTGTCCTCGAACAGCTCATGGGTGTACGGCCACAGCGCGTCCACCGCCGCCTGCATCCGCCGGTGCGACTCCTCGGTGCCGTCGCCGAGCCGTAGTGTCCATATCGTCGCGTGGTCGACGTGGTACGCGGTCTCCTTCACCGCCTTGGCCGCGATCCCGGCCAGCCGTTCGTCGGAGTGGCCGGCCAGCCGCTGGTAGAGCTCGTGCTGGTACGCCGCGAAGAACAGCAGCTTGCCGATGGTGACCGCGAAGTCGCCGTTCTCCAGCTCCACCAGCTGGCAGTTGCGGAACTCCCGGTCCGTACGCAGATAGGCCAGGTCGTCCTCGGTACGGCCGCGACCCTCCAGCTCGCCGGCGTACGACAGCAGCAGCCGGGCCTGGCCGAGCTGGTCGAGCGCGATGTTCGCCAGCGCCATGTCCTCTTCCAGCTCCGCCGCCCGGCTGACCCACTCCGACAGCCGCTGCGCGGCGATCAGCGCGTCGTCGCCGAGCTGGAGCACGTACCCGAGGCTCACAGGTGTTCGACCCCTTCGGGTACGTCGTAGAACGTCGGGTGCCGATAGACCTTGTCCGCGGCCGGGTCGAAGAACGCGTCCTTCTCGTCCGGGCTGGACGCGGTGATCTCCGCGGCCGGCACCACCCAGATCGACACGCCCTCCTGGCGCCGGGTGTAGAGGTCGCGGGCGTTGCGCAGCGCCAGCTCGGCATCCGGCGCGTGCAGGCTCCCGACGTGGGTGTGGTTCAACCCGCGCCGGGGCCGTACGAAGACCTCCCACAACGGCCAGTTCACGCGGCACTCTCCTTGCGTTTGGCGGCGTACGCGTTCGCGGCTTCCCGTACCCAGGCGCCGTCCTCGTGGGCGCGCCGGCGGTGCGCCATCCGCTGCCGGTTGCACGGGCCGTTGCCCTTGATCACCTGCATCAGCTCGTCGTAGTCCGGCTGCGTGTAGTCGTAATGCCCGGTGGTCTCGTTGAGCCGCAGGTCCGGGTCCGGGATCGTCAGACCGAGCACGCGAGCCTGACCCACGCACATGTCCACGAACTTCTGGCGCAGCTCGTCGTTGGTGAACCGCTTGATGTGCCACGCCATCGACTGCGCGGAGTGGGTGGAGTCGGCGTCCGGCGGGCCGAACATCGCCAGCGACGGGTACCACCAGCGGTCGACCGCGTCCTGCGCCATCGCGCGCTGGGCTTCGGTCCCGTTGGCGAGCACGTAGAGGAGCTCGTACCCCTGGCGCTGGTGGAACGACTCCTCCTTGCAGATCCGGATCATCGCCCGGGCGTACGGGCCGTACGAGCAGCGGCACAGCGGGACCTGGTTGACGATCGCGGCGCCGTCCACCAGCCAGCCGATGGCGCCCATGTCCGCCCAGGTCAGCGTCGGGTAGTTGAAGATCGAGGAGTACTTCTGTTTGCCGGCCAGCAGCAGGTCGTACAGCTCGTCGCGGTGGATCCCGAGGGTCTCGGCGGCGGCGTACAGGTAGAGGCCGTGGCCGGCTTCGTCCTGCACCTTGGCGAGCAGGATCGCCTTGCGCTTCAGGCTCGGCGCCCGGGTGATCCAGTTGCCCTCGGGCTGCATCCCGATGATCTCGGAGTGGGCGTGCTGCGCGATCTGCCGGATCAGCGTCTTGCGGTACGCCTCCGGCATCCAGTCGCGCGGCTCGATCTTCTGGTCGGCGGCGATCACCGCGTCGAAGTGCCCCTGCAGCGGATCCGGCGTCTCGCCCCGCGCGGCCGCCCGGTCCTTCCCCGCGGCTTCCCGCAGCGCCCGCTCGGCGTCGGCCACCTCGGCGAGCAGCCCCTCGGCGCCGGGCTGCTGCGGAGTCTCGGCGCCAGCCCCGGCGGCGATCTCGTCGGCATCGTTGCCGAAGTCGTTTCCGTACACCCGCCAAGTGTTACAGCAGCTCGCACAACCTGCAAGCTGCTGTAACACCGCACGGGCGACCGGACTGCTAGCAGTCGTAGAGCGAGTTCGGGTGGACCTTCTCGCAGTAGCGGATGTGCAGGTGGTTGTCGTGGTTCGGGTACGAGCTGGTCAGCCCCTCGTTGATCAACGTCGGGTCGTTGAAGAAGATCAACTTGATGTGCCCCGGTGCGGTGGCGCGGATCGCCTGCACCAGCCGGCGGGTGGCCGCCCGGTCGTACGTGCCCGACTGCCAGGTGATCCGGCTGGCGGTGCACTGCGCGCTGTCGGTACGGATCGGCCACACGTCGACGTCCATCCCGACCTCGTGCGAGGCGTGACCCGGGATATCGCCGCCGTGCTCGAAGCTGACGTCACCCAGCGGCACCGGGCCGTCCGCCGTACCGAAGGAGCGGACCGCCGCCTCGAGCTGACCGATGGTGCCGCCGGTGCCCCAGTTGGCGGTGCCGTTGCCGTCCGGGTCCTTGTCGCAGATCCCGGACAGGCTCGGGTAGTCGTAGTGCCAGACCAGGTTGCGCCAGGTGGTCGGCCCGACCACGCCGTCGGCGCTGATCCCGGCGTGCTGCTGGAAGCTCACCACCGCGCTGCGGGTGCCGGAGCCGAACACCCCGTCGACGGCGAGACTGAGCCGGCGCTTGGCGTTCAGCTGCACCTGCAGCGCCTTCACCGCGGCGCCGCTGGCGCCCTGGGACAGGGTCGGCGCCAGCGCGCCCCAGGTGGCCGGCCCGACAATGCCGTCGGCGGTCAGCCCCCGGCTGGACTGGAAGTTCTTCACCGCGGTGGTGGTGCCGGAGCTGAAGATCCCGTCGGCCGTCACGCTCTGGCCTCGCGCCTGCAACAGGTACTGGATCGCCCGTACGTCGACGCCGCGGTTGCCCTGGCTCTGGGTGTGGAAGAACGCGTTGGCGTACGCGTTCGCCGGCGCCGGGATCAGCGCCGCGACCAGCACCGCCGCGGCCGCCCCGACGATGCCGACGAGTAAGCGACTTCTCATGGTGTCTCCTCACCACGGCCGCGGAGGCCGGGATTGACCGGCCTCCGCGGAACGGGACGTCAGCAGTTGGGGGCGCGCCAGTACTGGCTGCCGCTGTTGGCCAGGTGGGTGTGGTCGTTGTGGTTGGGGTAGCCGGGGCCGAGGATCTCCTCGAATCCCGCGTACCGGCCGGTACGCCACATCTCGCACAGCGTGGGGCCACTGGCGGTGCCCAGGTCGGCGGCCCGGCCGTACAGGTGGTTGCTGGTCGAGGAGCCGCCGGCGGCGCGGTTGCAGGCGTAGTCACGGAAGCCGGAGGTGACCACCATCGGGCGGTCGCCGAGCTTGCGCCGCATCGCCTCCAGCTGCCACATCACCCGCAGCGCGTTCTCCGCGGTGGCAGAGGCGGAGAGCGGCCCTCCGGTGTACGTGTGCTTGCCGCAGTTGTTGTTCATCTCGTAGTGGCTGAAGTGGATCGGCGTGCAGTCGTCGTCCTGCAGCGCGTAGATCTTGCTGTACGTCGCCGACCCGGCGATGCCGTCCGCGACCAGCCCGTACCCGGACTGGAAGCGCTTGAGCGCCGACGTGGTGGCCGGGCCGAAGGCGCCGTCGAGCGCCAGGTTCTCGCCGTATGCCACCCAGCCGGCGATCCGCTTCTGCAGCTGCGTGACGTCGCTGCCGCTGGCCCCTTGCCGCAGCGTACGGGTCCAGGTGTAGCAGGCGTCGGCGTTCGCCGGACCGGCGGTCGCGAAGTTGACGGTGAAGGTGGTGGCGATGGCTAACAGGACCGCCACGAGCAGAGTGAGCTTGTTGGTACGCATGGGTGCCTCCCGTAGTGCCCGGACGCGGCTAGCAGTTCGGTGCGCGCCAGAAGTCCGACGAGTCGTTGCCGACGTGGGTGTGGTCGTTGTGATTGGGGTAGCCGGGGCCGAGGATCTCTTCGAAGCCGGCGTACCGGGCCGCGCGCCACATCTCGCACAGCGTCGGTCCGCTGCCGGTGCCGAGATCGGCCGCCTTCCCGTACGTGTGCAGGCTGCCGGTGGCGCCGCCGACGCTGTTGTTGCAGGCGATGCTGCGGAAGCCGGAGCCGATCGCGATCGGCCGGTCGCCGAGCTTGTGCCGCATCGCCTCGAGCTGCCACATCACGCGCTTCATGTTTTCGCGTACCTGGTCAGCGGAGACCGCGCCGCCGGTGTAGTCGTTCTCGCCGCAGCTGTCGTTGAACTCGGAGTGTGCGAAGTGGATCGGGGTGCAGTCGGCGTCCTGCAGCGCGTACAGCTTGTCGAACACCGCCTGCCCCGCCACGCCCGAGGTCTGGTCGCCGATGTTGTAGCCGTTCTTGAACCGCTTCACCGCGGCCTCGGTGGCGGGGCCGAAGTCGCCGTCGATCGCGAGATTCTCGTCGAAGCTGACCCAGCCGGCGAGCCGGATCTGCAGCTGTTTGACATCGCCGCCGGAGTCGCCCCGGTTGAGCGTCCGGTTCCAGGTGTAACAGGCGTCCGCCGCCGCCGGGGACGCGGCCAGAACGCCGACCGTGAGGGTAAAGGCGGCCGCGAGCGCGGCAGCCATCAGTGATCGGACCAATCGGGACATGTTGCCTCCCACCCGCTGGTTTGTGGTGGTCGGCAGGCCTGCCGTACGCCGGAAATGATCCCGGAATTTGAGGAACAAAGTCAACGAGCTGACTGAAGATTTCCTTCACAGCTATCCGGCCGCCATTCCCCGGATTCGTCGGGGCGCCCTCGATTCGTCGGGGCCGCCTCGATTCGCCGGGGCCGCCTCATAGCCTTCGGGGATGGACTCCAGCGTGATCGAGGTCGGGCCGCTGCTCGCCGTCGTACTGGTGCTGCTCGCCCTGGCCGCGGCGGCACTGGTGGCGCTCGGCCAGCTCGGGCTCACCTGGGGCGTACTGGTCGCCGCGGGGCGTGCGGTGCTGCAGCTCGGCCTGGTGTCGCTGGTGATCGTGGCGGTGGTGCGTTCCGGTCCGTTGGTGGCCGGCTTCGTCGGCCTGATGTACGCCGTCGCGGTCGGCACCGCCGCCCGGCGCATCACCCGCAGCTGGTCCGGTCTCTGGGTTGCGCTGCCGATCGCGGTGGGAGCCGCGCCGGTGCTGGCGCTGGTGCTGGCGACCGGACTGGTGCCGTTCACCGGGATCGCCGTGGTGCCGATCGCCGGGATCCTGATCGGCAACGCGATGACCGCCAGCGCCCTGGCCGGCAGGCGCTGTCTGGAGGAGCTCCGGGTACGCCGCGGCGAGTACGAGGCCGCGCTCGCCCTCGGCTTCACCGACCGGGACGCCGCCGTCGAGCTGTGCCGTCCCGCCGGCGCGCTCGCGCTGATGCCGGTGCTGGACCAGACCCGTACGGTCGGGCTGGTGACGCTGCCGGGCGCGTTCGTGGGTGTACTGCTGGGGGGCGGCAGTCCGGTGCAGGCGGGCGCGACGCAGCTGCTGATCCTGATCGGGCTACTCGCGGTGGAGGCGGCCGCCGTACTCGGCGTGGTCGAGCTGACCGCCCGCCGCGTGCTGCGGGACGCCTGACCGTTGCCGCAGCCCCATCAAGATCATGGGGCCCTTCATGCAGTCATGACTGCATGAAGG
>JBOGDF010000164.1:0-12122 GCA_050701635.1 Micromonosporaceae bacterium
GGGCAGACCGGCGCGGCTGGGCAGACCGGCGCGGCTGGCCGGGACGGCGCGACCGGGCAGGACAAGGCCGGGGCGGCACCGGACGGCAGGGCTGCCGCGAGTCGCCAGGACAAGGCCGCCGCGACCGCCCATGACAAGGCTGGCGCGACCGGGCCGGACAAGGCGCGCGCGGCGAGGCAGGGCGAGGCGCGTACCGGCAAGCACGCCAAGCCGGACACCGACGTGTTCACCGCCGAGCTCGAGTCGCTGCGCGGCGAGGTCGACGACCGTACGAAGGACCTGCAGCGGCTCACCGCCGAGTACGCCAACTACCGGCGCCGGGTGGAGCGGGACCGCGCCGCAGTCGCCGAGCAGGCGACCGGTGCGGTGCTGCAGGAGTTGCTCGGCGTACTGGACGACATCGACCGGGCCCGTGACCACGGCGACCTGGTCGGTCCGTTCGGCTCGGTGGCCGACCAGCTGGTCTCCGTACTGACCAAGCTCGGGCTGGCGCCCTTCGCCGAGTCGGGCGACGTGTTCGACCCGAGCCGGCACGAGGCGGTCGCACATTCGCTGTCGAGCGAGGTGGACGAGCCGACCTGCGTACAGGTGTTCCGGCGGGGCTACCAGTACGGCGAGCGGCTGCTGCGACCCGCGCTGGTCGCGGTGGCTGACCCGGCCGACGAGGAGCCGGAGACCGAGCCGGCCGAGGCGCCTCAGGCGGCTCAGGCGGCTCAGGCCGGGGCCGGTGACGGGGCCGCGGCCGGTGACAGGGCCGCGGCTGCGGCTAGCGACACCGGCGCGACCGAAGCCGGCGATGTTGACGCCGCCGACACCGAGGGCGACGAGGCGGACGCGGAGGCTGTCGACCCGGACGCCGTCGAGGCCGAGGTGATCGAGGGTGAGGTGGTCGACGCGGAAGCCGCAGCGGTCGCCGACGAGCCGGATGAAGACACCGACCCGGCCAGCGCGGCCGGCGACGCCGACGGTGCCGACACCGCCGAGGACGCCGAGGACGCCGAGGACGAAGCCGAGGATTCCGACGACGCGCCGCACCAGGTCACCGAGACAGACCACGTCACCGAGACAGACCAGGTCACCGAGACGGGCCAGGTAGCCGAGTCGGACCAGGTGACCGAGGCGGACCGCGTACCCGCGAAAGATCAGGCGGGCGAGTCCGACGACTCCCGCAAGAGCTGAGCTGAGAGCGCGAGAGGGGGTGTTCCGATGAGTGCCAAGGACTGGCTGGAGAAGGACTTCTACGAGGTGCTGGGCGTATCCAAGGACGCCCCCTCGGATGAGATCAGGAAGGCGTACCGGAAACTCGCTCGGGAGCTGCACCCGGACCGCAATCCCGGCAACGCCGACTCCGAGCAGCGGTTCAAGGAGGTCTCCGAGGCGTACTCCGTGCTCTCCGACACGAGCAAGCGCAAAGAGTACGACGAGATGCGCTCGCTGTTCGGCGCGGGCGCGTTCCGGCGCGGTGCGCGTACCGGGGCGGGCGCCGGACCGGGCGGGATGCCGTTCGACCTCAACGACCTGTTCGGCGAGCCGGCCGGCGGCCCCGGTTTCGGGGCACCCCAGGGCGGAGGCGGTTTCTCCGACCTGCTGGGGTCGATGTTCGGCGGCAGCCGGGTACGCCGGGGCCCCGCTCGGGGCCGCGACGTGGAAGCCGAGGTGACCCTCAACTTCGACGAGGCGGTACGCGGCGCCACGATTCCGCTCACCCTGCGCGCCCCCGGCGTGTGCGACACCTGCCACGGCAACGGCGCGAAGCCGGGGACCATCCCGCGTACCTGCCCGCACTGCCACGGCTCCGGGCTGATCACCACCAACCAGGGAGCGTTCAGCTTCGCCGAGCCGTGCCGCAACTGCCAGGGCGTCGGCTCCATCGTGGACGAGAAGTGCCCGGAGTGCCGGGGCACCGGCGGCGTGACCAAGTCGCGCACGCTCCGGGTGAAGATCCCGCCGGGCGTCACCGAGGGGCAGCGGATCCGGCTCAAGGGCAAGGGCGAGCCGGGCGACCGGGGCGGGCCGGCCGGCGACCTGTACGTGCTGGCCCACGTACGCGCGGACACGCTGTTCGGGCGTTCCGGGGAGAACCTCACCGTCTCGGTGCCGGTCAGCTTCCCCGAGGCGGCGCTCGGCACCGAGCTGCGAGTGCCCACACTGGACGGTTCGGTGGGGCTGCGGGTGCCGCCGGGCACGCCGAGCGGCCGTACCTTCCGGGTACGCGGCAAGGGCGGGCCGAAGCGGGACGGTTCCGGCGCGGCGGATCTGTTGGTGACCGTGGAGATCGCCGTACCGTCACAGTTGTCCGACGAGGCCCGCAAGGCGCTGGTGGACTTCGAGGCAGCCGGCCCGCCGGCGCCCCGGGAGCGGATCGACGCGGAGGTGAAGCGCCGTGCCAAGTGAGCAGCGGTTCTACGTACGCCTGGAGCAGACGCCCGACGCCAAGGTGCTGGTGATCTCGGTGGCGGCACGGTTGGCCGGGATGCACCCACAGACCCTCCGGCAGTACGACCGGATCGGGCTGGTGCAGCCCGGGCGGGTGGCCGGCGGCAGCCGCCGCTACAGCGCCCGCGACGTGGCGTTGCTGCAGGAGATCCAGCGGCTCTCGCAGGACGAGGGCGTCAACCTCGCCGGGGTGAAGCGGATCATCGAGCTCGAGCAGACCGTCGCGGCGCTGCAGGCCCGGCTGGACGAGTTGGAGGCCGAGCTGGAGGCCGCGCACCGGCGCCGGGTCGAGGTCGAGGCGGCCGCGCGCGCCTATCGGAGGGATTTGGTACCCGTTCGGGAGAGTGCCCTTGTGGTTTGGCGGCCTGCGCGACAAGATGACCAACGGTAAGCGGCGTGACCTGGTATGTCCCTGTTGGGCGGTTAGCACAGGTCATGTCGGGGGGACGCGAACACGCGTTCTTATCGATGATCGCGTGCATCTTCAGGGATGCCGCACGGCTACGGAGGGGATCCCGTCATGGGCCTCATGGACAACCTTGGTGAGTACGCCGACAAGGCGAAGGACCTCGCAGGTGACCACCCGGACAAGGTGAACGAGGGACTCGACAAGGCTGCGGACATGATCGGCGAGAAGACCGGCGACCAGATCGGCGACCAGATCGACATGGGCGCCGAGAAGGCGAAAGACTTCCTCGGCACGGACGGCGAGCAGCAGTAATCTGCTGAGCTGACGAAAGGGGCGTGGCCGGGGCGGCCACGCCCCTTTCCTTGTCCTAGGGCGCGGGGCGGTGCGTCGAAACCGCCTGTCTGCGTGCGGTGTCCCGCCTATTTGCTGGTACGAGCTGCGAGATCCATCCCGATGTGTTGGCATTCGAAGTGGAACGAGTCCGACGAACGGCTCTGGCCGCGCGCTGCGTGGGAGCCGGAGCCCGGGGGGAAGAAGGGAGCCCGTGATGGGCCTGATGGACAAGTTCGACGATATGAAGAAAAAGGGCAAGGACCTGGCCGGCGAGCACGGCGACAAGGTCAACGAGGGCGTCGACAAGGCGAAGGACTTCGCCGACGAGAAGACCGGCGGCAAGTACAGCGAGCAGATCGAGGAAGGCGCCGAGAAGGCGAAGGACTGGACCGAGCAGCAGCAGTAGCAGCGCCCGCCGCGTGCAGTGGGGCACACCAGCCCCATGATGATGGGCACCTTCACGTAGTCATGACTGCATGAAGGTGCCCATGATCATGAGGGCGGGGAGGTCAGGGGCGCCAGCGCTGGTGGCGGGTGCCGGTGTCGGGGGCGCGGATCAGCTCCAGGCGGGGCTTCGGCCCATCCGTACGTCCCGCCTGCGGGCGGCGGCTGCCGGCCTTGAACGGGTCGGGCCACTCCACCGGGTAGTCCTGCTCCGCCGCGGCGTGCAATGTCCACTGTGGATCGTAGAGGTGGGTACGCCCGAGCGCGCACAGGTCCGCCCGCCCGGCCAGCAGCAGCGAGTTGACGTCGTCGTACGAGGAGACGGCGCCCACCGCGATCACCGCGATGTCGGAGACCGCCTGGCGGATCCGGTCGGCGTACGGGGTCTGGTAGGACCGGCCGTACGCGGGGCGCTCGTCGGAGACCACCTGGCCGGTGGAGACGTCGACGGCGTCGACCCCGTGGTCGGCGAAAGCCCGCGCCACCTGGACCGCGTCGTCGGCGTCGATGCCGCCCGGGTACCAGTCGGTGGCGGAGATCCGTACCGACATCGGCTTGGTTTCCGGCCAGACGGCGCGGATCGCATCGAGGACCTCGAGCGGGAAACGGAGCCGATTTTCCAGGCTGCCGCCGTAGCGGTCGGTGCGCTGGTTGGTGAGCGGCGAGATGAAGCTGGACAGCAGGTAGCCGTGGGCGCAGTGCAGCTCCAGCAGGTCGTACCCGGCGCGGTCGGCGCGCCGCGCGGAGTCTACAAACTGGTCAAGGATCTCGGCGAGGTCGTCGAGCGTCAACTCGCGGGGTACCTGGTTGACCGGGGAGTACGGCAGCGGCGACGGCGCCACCAGCTCCCAGTTGCCGTACGGCAGCGGCTGGTCGATGCCCTCCCACATCAGCCGGGTGGAGCCCTTGCGGCCGGAGTGGCCGAGCTGCATCCCGATCTTCGCGGTGGTGTTGTCGTGGACGAACGTCGCGACGCGCGCCCACGCCGCTTCCTGCTCGTCGGTCCACAGGCCGCCGCAGCCGGGCGTGATCCGGCCGGTGTCGGAGACGCAGACCATCTCGGTCATCACCAGCCCGGCGCCGCCGAGCGCCTTCGACCCCAGGTGCACCAGGTGGAAGTCGGTGGGTACGCCGTCGTCGGAGACGTACATGTCCATCGGGGACACGATCACGCGGTTCTTCAAGGTGAGGTCGCGCAGCCGGAACGGCTGGAACATCGGGGGACGCCTTACCGGCGGGCCT
Source organism: Micromonosporaceae bacterium (assembly GCA_050701635.1). Taxonomy (GTDB): domain Bacteria; phylum Actinomycetota; class Actinomycetes; order Mycobacteriales; family Micromonosporaceae; genus WHSM01. The sequence goes on from JBOGDF010000164.1 coordinate 4,865, forward strand.
TCCGTGACGCCGCGCCGCACCTCGTGCTCGGCGTACCAGTCGGTGATCCGCTCGGTGAACTCCGGATCCCGCAGCCGCAGGTTGTCGTACGTGACCCGGCGGGAACGGGTCATGATGTTGAACGCGAACTGCTCGGGCTCCTGGTCGACGTACTGCCCGAGGTTCTCGAACCATTCCAGGCTGGCTTGCGCGGCGCGCTGTGTGGAGAGCACCACCGGCCGGCGCTCTGCTTCATACGCGGTCAGGGCCGCGTCCAGGGACGGCTGCTCGGACAGGCACGCGGCGAGTGCCAGCGCGTCCTCCATCGCCAGCTTGGTGCCGGAGCCGATCGAGAAGTGCGCGGTGTGCGCGGCGTCCCCGAGCAGCACGACGTTCTGGTGCCGCCAGGTCTCGCAGCGCACCGTGGTGAAGTTGATCCACTTCGAGTTGTTGCCGGTGAGCCGGCCGCCGTCCAGGCGGTGCGCGAACAGCTCGCCGCAGCGGGCGATCGCGGCGTGGTCGCTCTCGCCGGGAGCGAGCGGCGGGGCGTCGGGATCCGCGCCGAAACCCGCCCGGCGCCAGACGTCGTCGTGCATCTCCACGATCAGGGTGGAGCCGGTCTTGTCGTACGGGTACGCGTGCACCTGCATCACGCCGTACTCGGTCTCGTGCACGTCGAAGGTGAACGCGTCGAAGACCTTGTCGGTGCCGAGCCAGATGTACCGGCAGCACCGGCTCTCGGAGCTCGGGCGGAACGTGTCGGCGTACTTGGTACGCACCGCGGAGTTGACGCCGTCGGCGGCGATCACGAGATCGTGGTCCAGGGCCAGCTCGTCCACCGGCGGCGCCTCGGCCCGGTGGTGCACGGTGACGCCCAGCTCGCGGCAGCGTTCCTGCAGGATCTGCAGCAGGCGTACCCGCGCCAGGGCCGCGAAGCCGTGACCGCCGGAGGTGATCACCTGGCCGCGGAAGTGCACGTCGATGTCGTCCCAGCGCGCGAACTCGGCCTCCATCGCCCGGTAGACCACCGGGTCGGCGTGCTCGATGCCGCCGAGCGTCTCGTCGGAGAAGACCACGCCGAAGCCGAACGTGTCGTCAGGCGCGTTGCGCTCCCACACGGTGACGTCGCGGGCAGGATCGAGCTGCTTGGCCAGCGCGGCGAAGTAGAGCCCGCCGGGGCCGCCGCCCACGACCGCAATCGTGCGGGCGGCTCGACTCGCGCGCCCGCCAACATAGTTCACGCTGCGAGCGTATGCTGTTTCCACGACGGTCGTCAACAACACGCTAGGGATGTGCGCGCGTGGGTTGCGGCGGCGGTGGCGGCCGTGAGGTGTGCAGCGGAGGTGGCGGCGTGAGATTTGCGGGGCGTACGGCGGTGGTGACCGGGGGCGCGGGCGGGATCGGGCGCGCGGTGAGCGCCGGGTTCGCGGCCGAGGGCGCGAGGGTGGCGGTGCTCGACGTCGACGGTGAAGCGGTCGCCGCCGCGGTCGACGACCTGGCCTCCAGCGGTCGGGTGGCCCGCGGCTACCCGGTAGACGTCACCGACCCGGCCGCGGTGCAGGCGGTCATCCAGCGGATCCACGACGACCTCGGCGGGCCGCACGTGCTGGTGACGCTGGCGGGCGGTTCGCTCGGCACCCCGCGCGACCTGGACGCGATCAGCCCGGACGATGTCGACCTGGTGCTCGGCGTCAACGTGAAGGGCACTCTCTACTGCTGCCAGGCCGCCGCCCCGCTGCTCGGCCCGGGCGGCGCGATCGTGACCGTCTCCTCGATCGGCGGCCGCCAGCCGTCGCCGGTGACCGGAGTCCCGTACGCCGCGGCCAAAGCGGCGATCGGCGGCCTCACCCGGCGGCTGGCTCGCGAGCTCGGCCCCACGGGAGTACGCGTCAACGCGGTCGCCCCCGGGCTGTTCCTCACCGGCCGGCTGCAGGGCATGTACGACGCGATGCCGGCCGCCGAGCAGCGCGAGGTGCTCGACGCGATCCCGCTGGGCCGGATGCCAGAGCTACGCGAGATCGTCGACCCCGTGCTGTTCCTCGCCAGCGAGGATTCCAGCTACATCACCGGCGTCACCCTCGACGTCAACGGCGGTCGCTACATGCCGGCGTAACCCACGCGGTCAGCCCGTGGCGGCGGCCTGGTCGCGGAGTACGAAGCGCTGCACCTTGCCGGTGGTGGTACGCGGCAGCGCGTCCAGGAACTCCACCCGGCGTGGGCACTTGTACGGCGCGATCTCGGCCTTGCAGTGCTCCCGCAGCTCGGCGACCTTCGCGTCGTCGCCGGTGATGCCGGGGCGCAGCACCACGTACGCCTGGACGGTCATGGTGCGCTCCGGGTCGGGCGCGCCGATCACCGCGCACTCCAGCACGTCCGGGTGCTTCAGCAGCGCCTGCTCCACCTCGGGACCGGCGATGTTGAAGCCGGCCGAGATGATCATGTCGTCGCTGCGCGCCTGATACCAGAAGTAGCCGTCGGCGTCCCGCAGGTACGTGTCCCCGGTGAGGTTCCAGCCGTCCTGCACGTACGTGGTCTGGCGCTTGTCGTTGAGGTAGCGGCAGCCGGTCGGGCCCTTCACCGCGAGCCGGCCCAACTCGCCGTCCGGGACCGGCTTGCCGTTGTCGTCGAGCACGGCGGCCTCGTACCCAGGGATAGGTTTTCCGGTGGCGCCAGGGCGGATGTCATCGCCGATCGCGGAGATGAAGATGTGCAACATCTCGGTGGCGCCGATGCCGTCGACCAGCTTCATGCCGGTCGCGGAGTGCCACGCCTCCCAGGTCGCCTTCGGCAGCGGCTCGCCGGCCGAGATCCCGATCCGCAGGTCGGGCAGCCCGCCCTCGGGGAGCTCCGGGATCATCGCCCGGTACGCGGTCGGCGCCGTCGACACGATCGTCACCTTGTGCTCGACCATCGCCGGCAGCAGCAGGTCGGGGGTGCCCTTCTCCAGCAGCAGCGTGGACGCGCCGTCCCGCAGCGGGAACACCACCAGGCCACCCAGCCCGAACGTGAAGCCCAGCGGCGGAGAGCCGGCGAAGACGTCGTCCGGCGTCGGCTTGAGCACCTGCCGGGAGAAGGTGTCCGCGATGGCGAGTACGTCGCGGTGGAAGTGCATGGTGGCCTTCGGGCGGCCGGTCGTACCGGAGGTGAAGGCGAGCAGCGCCACGTCGTCCGCGGCGGTGGCGACGTGGCGGAAGCTGTCGTCCTTCGCGGCGGCGCGCGCGATCAGGTCGTCGCCGGCGTCGCCGCCGAAGGTGAGGAGCGGCGCGATGTCGGCGGCGGCCAGGTCCTCGGCGAACCGGTGGTCGGTGAGGGAAAGATCAACCCCAGAAATTTCGCCGATGGTACGCAGCTCGGCCTCGCGCAGCAGCGGCATCGTGGTCACCGCGACCGCACCCGCCTTCAGTACGGCGAACCAGCACGCCACCAGCCACGGGTTGTTCGGCGCCCGCAGCAGCACCCGGTTGCCGGGCACGATCCCGTGGTCCTCGGTCAGCACCCGCGCGATCTGGTTGGCGCGGCGCCGCAGGTCCCCGTACGTCCAGGTCTCGGTGGGGGTGATCAGGCAGCGCCGGTCGGCGCCGTGCTGCGCGATCGTCGCGTCGAGCAGCTCGACCGCGCAGTTGAGCCGCTCCGGGTACTGCAGCTCGGGCAGCTCGTACAGGAACTCCGGCCACTGGTCGGCCGGCGGCAGGTTGTCGCGCGTGAACGTGTCCACGTGCGCGGACGGCGAGAGCGCCATTGCTCGGATCCCCCCGGGTGATGTGACGGCTTGTGGCCATCTGGTGTCTACGGGTCTCGGCCGCCAGTATTCCGTTTTTGTGACGGTAGTCAAGGCGTCACTACAACCCGCGACGGTAGGACCATTTCCCGCTCACTGGCCGTATCGTGTCCTCGTGACGACGATCCAGCAAACGGACGACGACCTGGTTGAGCTCGTCAACGCCCCGGGGCGTGCCGCGCAGCCCCGCGCCTTGATCGTCACCGTCTACGGGCTGTACGCCCGGGAGGTCGGCGGCTGGCTGTCGGTGTCCGTACTGATCCGGCTGATGGCCGAGCTCGGAGTCGACGAGCCGGCGGTACGCTCCGCGATCTCCCGCCTGAAGCGGCGCGGCCTGCTGGAACCCGTACGCCGCGACGGCCTCGCCGGCTACGCGCTGTCCGACGCCGGGCGCGACGTACTCGACGAAGGCGACGAACGGATCTTCGGTGAAGTCGGCGCGTCGCTGGACGACGGCTGGCTGCTCGCCGTGTTCTCCGTACCGGAGTCGGAGCGGCAGCGCCGCCACACCCTGCGTTCCCGGCTCACCTGGCTCGGCTTCGGCACCGCGGCACCCGGAGTCTGGGTCGCCCCCGCGCACCTCTACGACGCCACCCGCGCCACCCTGGAACGCCACGGCCTCGACCGGTACGTCAACCTGTTCCGCGCCGACTACCTCGCCTTCGGGTCGGTCGCCGAATCGGTCGGCTCCTGGTGGGACCTCGCCGGACTGCAGCAGCTGTACGGCGAGTTCAGCACCACGTACCGCCCGGTGCTGGCGAAGTGGCAGCGCCGCCGTACCGGCGCGTCCGGCCGCGAAGCGGAGGCGTTCGCCGACTGGGTACGCGCCCTGACCGCATGGCGCCGCCTCCCGTACCTCGACCCCGGCCTCCCCACAGAAGTCCTCCCCCCCGACTGGAAAGGCACCGCCGCCGCCCGCCTCTTCCACGACCTCCAATCCCGCCTAGCCGCCCCCGCCCACCACCACATCCACCAGATCACCCGCTAGCGCACCAAGCGGGGCGCCTGCCCCACTTGGGGGGTTGAGCGCAGGGCAACACGCCGATCGAGACGGCGTGTCGACGTGCGGTCAACCTCCCAAGTGGAGGGTGCGCTGTGGATAGGTGGGGCGGGGGGTGGCGGGTGAGGGGGGTGGGGTGTGTGGGGTGGGGCGGTGGATGAGGGGCTTGAGGAGATTGGGTTTCGGCAGGGTGGGGCGTTTCGGGCGGGGCAGGCGTTCGATGCGGGGCTGACGCGGTCGCGGTTGGCGCGCCGGCGACGGCTCGGTGACTACGCGGCGCTGCGCCGTTCGGTGTACGTCGACACCCGGCTGGCCGACCTGACCGCGTCGAGCAAGGCCGATCGCCACGCACTCGCGATCTCGGCGGCGATCCTGCGAGTGGCGGGGCAGCCGGCGGCGAGCCACGAATCCGCTGCGCTGCTGTGGGGCATCGACATTCTTGGCGAACGGCGCGGGGAGCGCGGGGAGACAGTGCAGCTGACCCGTGCGCGACGTGGGCAGGGCGGCGCGACGGCCTATCCGAACCTGGCGATCCACCACGCCGCGCTGCCGCTCGAGCACCTCGCGCGACAGCACGGCGTGGCCGTGACCAGCGCGGCTCGTACCGTCGTTGACATCGCACGCACACGGCCCTTCCGAGCCGGTGTGGTCGCCGCTGATTCCGCGCTCCGCCAGAAGCTGTGCACCCCAGATGAGCTGCTGCAGGTGGCCACATCCTGCACCCGCTGGCCAGGCATCCGCCGCGCCCGCGACGTGGTGGCATTCGCAGATCCACGCAGCGAATCTCCATTGGAGTCGATCTCGCGTGTCGCGTTCCACGAGCACGGCGTACCAGCGCCATCGCTTCAGGAGTGGGTCACGCCGTACGACCGTGTGGACTTCCTATGGCCCCGGCAGCGAGTGATCGGCGAGGCCGACGGCATGGCCAAGTACACCGACCCCGAAGCGCTACGCCACGAAAAGGAACGCCAAGAACTCCTAGAACGCCTCGGCTATCGCTTCGTCCGCTGGGGCTGGCGCGAAGCCTTCCACCGCCCCGACGCCCTCGCCCACTGGATCCTCGGGGCCCTCCACCCCGGTTCCGTCGATCACTTGGGCGGTTGACGGCACTTCGACACGCCGTACCGGCCGGCGTGTCGACCAGCCGTCGCCCTCCCAAGTGGCACAGGCCCTAGGGGAGGGTGGCGGTGGCTTGGAGTTCTACTAGGGCTTCGGGGGACCAGAGGCGGGGGGTGCCGATGCCGGCCATGGCGGGGTAGTGGGGGCCCGCTAGGCGGCGCCAGATGGCGCCGATCTCACGGGCCGACGCCTGGTACGCGTCCATGTCGACGATGTAGATGGTGACGCTGACCAGGTGAGACGGCGTACCGCCGGCGGCGGCGAGGGCGGTCAGCAGGTTGCTGAGCGCCTGCTCGAACTGGGCCACGATGCCGCCCGCCACGACTGTGCCGGAGGCGTCCATCCCGGTCTGGCCGGCCAGGTGGACGGTACGGCCGCCGGTCGCCACCACCGCGTGCGAGAACCCTGACGGCCGCGCCAGCTCCGGCGGATTCACCCGCTCGATCCGCGGTGCGCCGGCATCGGGCTCGGTCGCGGCACTGCCGGCACCTGGCGTACCGCCGCCGCTGGCTTCCGGGGCGTTCATGACTGGATCGCCCCGCCGTCGATGTTGACGCCCTGGCCGGTGACCGCGGCGTTCTCGATGCAGAACCACACCGCGTCGGCCACCTCGTCGACGGTGATCAGGCGGCCGATCGGCTGCTTGCGTTCCAGGAACTGGCGGGCCTCGGCCTCGTTCCGCTCGGTGTTGGACGCGATCCAGGCGACGGACTGGTCGGTCATCGGGGTGTCGACGTACGCGGGGCAGACGGCGTTCACGGTGACGCCGGTACGCGCCAGCTCGGCCGCCGCGGCGCGTACCAGTCCGAGCACTCCGTGCTTCGCCGCCGTGTACGCCGTGATGTACGGCTCGCCCCGCTTCGAGGCGACCGATCCGATCACCACGATGCGCCCGTACCCCCGGTCGATCATCGACGGGACGACGGCGCGCAGGCAGCGGAACGGCGCGGTCAGGTTGAGGTCGAGCATCCGCTGCCAGTCCTCGTCGGTGACCTTCGGCAGCGGCGCCGAGGTGGCGGCGCCCGCGTTGGCGACCAGGATCTCCACCGGGCCCCACCGCTCGGACACCTGGCCGACCAGCGTGCCCACCGCGCCCGGCGCGGTCAGGTCGGCGGGCAGCACGAGGGTCTCCGCGCCGCCGCACGCGGCGGCGGTCTCGTTCAGCTGGTCCTCGCTGCGGGCAGTGAGCGCGACCCGGTGCCCGGCGGCGGCCAGCCGCACCGCAACGGCCCGGCCGATCCCGCGCCCGGCTCCGGTCACCAGACAGGTACGTGACAACATGCCGGCCACACTAACCGCCACCCCGGCCACCCCCGCCAGCCGGAGCCTGCCGCGCCGGCCGCCCTGCCGCGCCGCCAACGGCCGCACCGTCAGCCGGAGCC
>JBOGDF010000165.1:0-12096 GCA_050701635.1 Micromonosporaceae bacterium
CCAGGTGGTGCGTCGCAAGGCGGAGGAGGAGCCAATACCGGTGTTGTATTGGCGACGACGACAACGCCGCGAGGCGCCGGCTGGGCGCCGGAATTCGCAAGCGAATCTCTGGCGCAGGGCACTAGCTTCCCGCGGTACGCGTACCCGCGCGCAGCACGCTGACGCCGAGCGTGATCAGCCCGACCGCCAGCGACACCCCGCCCACCCAGACCAGCCAGATCAGGCCGTTCGGGCGGGTCACGCCGTCGCCCATCGAGGAGAAGAAAAAGCCGGCCGGCATCAGCAGCGCCGCCAGCGGGATCCCCAGCCGCCCCACAAGGCCGACCACGCCGCGTAACCGGATCGCGTCGGCATACAGCAGGCGACCAGCGACAGGATCAGCAGTACGCCGGCGTGCGCGTGCCCGGCGCGGGCGAACCCGAGCTGGAACGCCGTCACCTCCGTCGCGCCGCTGACAATGCTGACCAGGTAGAGGCCACCGGTTTCCACGGTGACGAGCGCCAGCAGAAGGATGCCGGCGATGATGCGCGACTCGCGGGACAGTTCGACGCTCACGGTGTACCCCCAGCGACAGAGTTGATCTGATCGCATAATCCCATCACGCTGCCGTCAAGCCGGCGTTCCCCGCCGAACCAGGTACGCAACGGGCCCCGCCTCCCTGGTAGGACGGAGGCGGGGCCCTGCGTTGGGCTGCGCTTAGACGTCGCGGTTTAGACGTCGCGGTTTAGACGTCGTAGTACAGCGAGAACTCGTGCGGGGTCGGACGCACCCGGATCGGGTCGACCTCGTTCTCGGTCTTCCACTCGATCCAGGTCTCGATCAGGTCGGGGGTGAACACGCCACCCTCGAGCAGGTACTCGTGGTCGCCCTCCAGGGCGGTGAGCACCTCCGGCAGCGAACCCGGCACCTGCTTGAGCCCGGCGAACTCCTCCGGGGGCAGCTCGTACAGGTCCTTGTCCACCGGCTCCGGCGGCTCGACCTTGTTCTTGATGCCGTCCAGGCCAGCCATCAGCATCGCCGAGAAGGCGAGATATGGGTTGGACGACGGGTCCGGCACCCGGAACTCGACGCGCTTGGCCTTCGCGTCGTTGCCGGTGACCGGGATCCGGGTGCACGCGGACCGGTTGCGCTGCGAGTAGACCAGGTTGACCGGTGCCTCGAATCCCGGCACCAGCCGGCGGTACGAGTTGACCGTCGGGTTGGTGAAGGCGAGCAGCGACGGCGCGTGGTGCAGCAGACCGCCGATGTACCAGCGAGCCGTGTCGGAGAGCCCGGCGTACCCGGCCTCGTCGTAGAACAGCGGCTCGTTGTCCCGCCACAGACTCTGGTGGCAGTGCATGCCGGAGCCGTTGTCGCCGTAGAGCGGCTTCGGCATGAAGGTCGCCGACTTGCCGGCGGCCCACGCGGTGTTCTTCACGACGTACTTGAACAGCTGCAGGTTGTCCGCGCAGTGCAGCAGCGTGGAGAACTGGAAGTTGATCTCAGCCTGGCCGGCGGTGCCTACCTCGTGGTGCGCCCGCTCGACGGTCAGCCCGACGTCTATCAGGGTACGGGTGATCTTGTCGCGCAGGTCGGCGAAGTGGTCCAGCGGCGGCACCGGGAAGTAGCCGCCCTTGTACTTCGGCTTGTAGCCCCGGTTGCCGCCGTCTTCCTCGCGGCCGCTGTTCCAGGCGCCCTCGATCGAGTCGACGTGGTAGTACGCCTCGTGCTGGTTGTCGTCGAACCGGATCGAGTCGAAGACGTAGAACTCGGCTTCCGGGCCGAAGTACGCGGTGGTCGCGACACCGCTCGAGGCGAGGTACGTCTCAGCCTTCTTCGCGATGTTGCGCGGGTCCCGGCTGTACGGCTCACGGGTGAACGGATCGTGGATGAAGAAGTTCAACGCGACGGTCTTCTCGGCGCGGAAGGGGTCCACGAACGCCGTGGTGGCGTCGGGCAGCAGCAGCATGTCGGACTCGTGGATCTGCTGGAAGCCGCGGATCGAGGAGCCGTCGAAGGCCAGCCCTTCGTTGAACACCTTCTCGCTGAACGACTCGACCGGCACGTTGAAGTGCTGCATCACGCCCGGCAGGTCGCAGAACCGTACGTCGATGAACTTCACGCTCTCGTCGGTGAGGTAGCGCAGAAGCTCTTCGGAGTTGGCGAACACTCGTACTCCTCCAGGTCCGATGGCGGGAAGTTGCCCAGGTAGGGGGTCCTAGCGTTCCGAGTTTGACTCGGCCACTAGCAGCGAACGTATGCACAGCTCGTTGCCCACCGGTGTCTCGATTGTTTCGTCGATGTAACGCGCCTCGGTGACCCCCGCCTCACCGTACGCCGGAGCACCCGATCTCGGGTCGGATACGCTGCGCTGCGTGGCCGGCGCTGACGAGAATCCCCGTACCGACTCCGAGACCAGCGAGCAGGAGACCGCCAGCTACGGCGCACGGTTCCTGGCGCTGATGGTCGACTGGGTGCTGTGCCTGATGCTGGCGGGCCTGGTGACCCGCCCGCCCGCCACCGGCCTGTGGGTGTACCCGATCCTGATCGCCGAGTACGGCTTCTTCGTCGGCCTCTATGGACAGACCCCCGGAATGTGGTTGGCGAAGGTACGGTGCGCCTCCGCCGACGACCCCGGCCGCCCGATCGGCGTGCCCCGGGCGGTGCTCCGGACGATCCTGATGTGCCTGGTGGTGCCCGTACTGATCATGGACCGGTACGGCCGCGGCCTGCACGACCGCGCCGTGGGTTCGGTCATGCTGACCGCTCCCAGGGGCTAACCGCTAACGCCCTCGCATGGCGCGGTTCATGCCTTTGGGTCGCATGTTCTTCGGGATCGGGCCCTTGGGCATCTGCGGTCGGGTGCCGAGTGCGGTGAGCCGGGTGTCGAGCGCGTTGATCTGCTTGCCGGTGATGTTGCGGGGCAGCTTCACCAGCTTGTTGCGCAGCTTGCGGATCGGCACCTGACCCTCGTCGCTGCCGATCGTGAAGTCGTAGATCGGGACGTCGCCGACCACCTTCGACAGCCGCTTCTTCTCCTGGCCGAGCAGGCCGCGTACCCGCCCAGGGGCGCCTTCGGCCACCAGCACCACACCGGGCTTGCCGAGCACCCGGTGTACGAAGTCCTGCTGTGTGGTGGCCTGGACGGCGGCCTTGACCCGCCAGTCGCCACGCATCGTCTCCAGGATCGCCGCGGCGGCGCCCGGCTGGCCCTCGGCCTCGGTCATCATCGCCTTGTTGGCGCGCAGGTTGAGCACCATCATCACGGCGAGCAGCGAGCCCAGGACGCCGAGCACCACCCAGATCACCGCGCTGATCGTGTTGCCGCTCCACGACTCTGGGGCGAACAACACGAACGCCACCGCGGCCGCGATCGGCACCAGGGCAGCGAGAGCCGCCAGCGGTACGAACAGCTTGTCGCGCTTGGCGGTATAGCTGAACGCCATACCGATCTGCTTGAGCCGGTCGGTGAAGGAGGGTTTCGCGGGCGCCTTGGCCATGTCGGCGAGTCTATCCCGTCGCGGTGGTACGCCGATCGCCCGGTCCGGGGCGGCCGCGGCAATCTGGCACTGTCACGGGATGGCCGGGTTCGCCGGAGCTTTGTATGGTCGGCGGGCGGTGCTCGTGGACCAGGGGAGGAGACTCGTGCAGTACGGGGGATGGCAGCAACGACCCGCTCCAGGTCAACCGCCGCCGCGACAACCGACGCCGCCTCAGGCGCCGCGTCGGCAACCGCCGGTGCCGCATCAGCAGCGGCCGGCCGCACCGGCGGGGTACGGACCCGGACCGGCCCCGGGCTACGGGCCGGTGCCCGCGGGCCATGGGCCGGGGCCTGGGCCTGGGCCTGGGCCGGCGGCATACCCGGGGGCGGCCGCGCATCCCGGGGTGGGGCAGTTCGACCCGCTGTCGTCGGCGGATCCGGTGCCGTCCTGGCCGGACGACGCCGGCTACACGCCTGGCGGCCCGCCGCAGCTGGCGCTCTCGACGGAAACCGGCGCCACCGGGGCGTGGCCGACGGAGCTGGGTGGCCTGCCGCCGATCGGTCCGAGTGTCACGGAGCCGAAGCTGAGCCTCCGGATCCTGATGCCCGCCGCGGCGGCGCTGCTGATCGCCGTGGGATTCCTGGTGCCGTGGACCGAGCGCGGCGACGGGTTCTTCAGTGTCGCGTCGGTCTTCGCCGACCGCGGCGTACGGGATTTCGGCGACTTCTACCTGCTCTGCTTCGCCGGCCCGATGGCGCTGATCGCGCTGCTGGCCGGGTTCGCGGCTGGCACCGACCTCAAGCCGGTGAAGCTGGTGCAGCTGGGGATCGCGGTAGTCGCGCTGGGGATCGCCGCGCTGTACGGGTTGACGGCGTCGCCCAGCTTCGTACCGCTGGCGATCGGGTTCGCGCTGGTCAACCTGCTGTGGGCGATCGCGATCGGGATCAGCAAGCGGCTGGTGCTGCGGGTGACCGCCGCGAGCTACCTGGTCGTCTGCGTGCTGCTGCACGCTGGCACGTTGGCGACCTGGGATGCGCCGTGGCTGTCGGGGATGGCGTACCTGCCGGTGCTCGGCTACCTGGTCGGTGCCGTGGGCGCCGCTATCGGACCCCGGTACGAGCAGGCGTACCGCTCTCTGTGAGGGGCGGCCGGCTGGCGTGGGCGATGGCCGCGAAGACGGCGTCCACCTCGCGGCGTTCCTGAGCCCGGCTCTGCGCCTCGGCGAGGGCGCTGCGCGCGTTGTCGATGGCGGTCTGGTGCGAGGTCTGGCCGGCGGCGGTAAGCACACCCGCGGCGAATCGGCCGACTGCCCTGGCTGCTGAAATGATGTCACCCACGGCTACATCTTCGTCGCACCGAGTTTCGGGCGTGTGACCGGGCCGTTTCTATGCAAGGTCTGTCACAGGAAGACCGGCAGGTAACCGGTCAAGGGGTGCTCTGGCGGGCCTGGATCGCCTGCTGGTAGAGCCGACCCGCCCGGTACGAGGAGCGCACCAGCGGCCCGGACATCACGCCGACGAAGCCCAGCTCGGTGGCCTCGGCCTGCAGCTCGACGAACTCCTCGGGCTTCACCCAGCGGTCCACCGGGTGGTGGCGGGGAGTCGGTCGCAGGTACTGCGTGATGGTCAGCAGCTCGCAGCCGGCGTCCACCAGATCGCGCATCGCCTGGCTGATCTCGGCCCGCTCCTCGCCCATCCCGAGGATCAGGTTGGACTTGGTCACCAGCCCCGCGGCGCGGGCCTGCGAGATGACGTCCAGCGAGCGGTCGTACCGGAACGCGGGGCGGATCCGCTTGAAGATCCGCGGCACCGTCTCGATGTTGTGGGCGAGCACCTCCGGCGCCGACCCGAACACCTCGGCCAGCAGCTCCGGTACGGCGTTGAAGTCCGGGATCAGCAGCTCGACGCCGCATCCGGGGAGTGCCGCGTGGATCTGCCGTACGGTCTCGGCGTACAGCCAGGCGCCGCCGTCGGCGAGATCGTCGCGGGCTACGCCGGTGATGGTGGCGTACTTGAGCCCCATGGTGGCGACCGACTCGGCGACCCGGCGCGGCTCGTCGGTGTCCAGCTCGGCGGGCTTTCCGGTGTCGATCTGGCAGAAGTCGCAGCGCCGGGTGCACTGGTCGCCGCCGATCAGGAAGGTGGCTTCGCGGTCTTCCCAGCACTCGTAGATGTTGGGGCAGCCGGCCTCTTGGCAGACGGTGTGCAGGCCTTCCCGGCGTACCAACCCTTTGAGCTCGGTGTACTCCGGGCCCATCTTCGCCCTGACCTTGATCCAGGGCGGTTTCCGCTCGATCGGGGTCTGCGCGTTGCGGGCCTCGACACGGAGCAGACGGCGCCCCTCGGGCTGTACGACGGTCACGGCGCAACCCTAACGCGAGTCCGCCCGGGGACCTCCGCCAGCCGGGCGTGAGCTGGCTCGCCCAGCGGGCCGGGGCTCAGCACGGGGAGATGGCCAGGCCGACCGCGCCGGGGCCGACGTGGGCGGCGATCACGGCGCTGCCGCGGGTGACCACGAGCCGGCGCAGCTGCGGCATCCGCGCCCGCAGCCGGCCGGCCACCAGCTCGGCGCGCTCCGGCTCGTCGAAATACTCCACCGCGGCGTCCGTCGGCTGCCGGTGCCACTGCTTGACGCCGACGTCGACCAGCTTGGCGAGTGCGCGGCCGGTGCCGGGCACCTTCGCCAGCGGCACGATCTCGCCGCCGGACAGCCCGAGCAGCGGTTTGATCGACAACGCCGTACCCAACAGAGCTGCGGCTTTTCCGATCCGGCCGCCGCGCCGCAGGTGCTCGAGCGTGTCGACGTAGATCATCTGGCTGGCGTACCGGCGGCGGTCTTCGAGCAGCCGTACGATCTGCGCCGCGCTCGCCCCGGCCGCGGCCGCCTCGCAGGCCGCGACCGCCAGGAAGCCGAGGCTCATGCCGCTGGTCAGGGAGTCGACCACGTGCACCGGGACCGTCGCTCGGGCAGCCGCCTCCCGGGCGGACTCGGAGGTCTTCGACAGCCGACCGGAGATGTGCAGCGACACCACCTCGGAGCACCCGGACACCGCCGCGTCGCGGTACGCCCAGAAGAACTCCGCGGACGGTGGCTCGGACGTGGTGACCACGGTATCGGCCCGCAGCGCGCTGGCGATCTCTTCCGGGTCGGCGCGCGCCTCGTCGGTCTCGTCGGCGCCGATCTGGAGTCGCAGCGGCACCACCGACAGGCCGTAGTAGCTGGCCACCTGTGGCGGCAGGGCGGCGGTCGAGTCGGTGACGACGGCGACGCGGGATCGGGGGTGGGGGCGCATTGCAGACACGTTAATCGTGACGTTGATTCACATCCAGTGTGAGTCGACCCGAGTGTCCGGATTCCGGTGCTCTGACGTCCGGTGCGGAGCTGGACACCGGGCGCCGCAAGGGTGGTGCTCAGCCCAGGATGCTGCCGAGCCGGCGTTCCACCAGCGGTGTCACGTCGTCCACGGTCACCGGCCGGCCCAGCTCCGCCGACAGCGAGGTCACGCTGGCGTCCCGGATCCCGCAGGGGACGATCCGGTCGAAGGCGGCCAGGTCGCAGTCGCAGTTGATCGCGAAACCGTGCAGCGTGACGCCGCGGCTGACCCGGATCCCGATCGCGGCGACCTTGCGGTCCTGTCCCCGAGCGTCGGCGGGGACCCAGACGCCGCTGCGCCCCGTGATCCGCTGGGCGGTGAGCCCCAGCTCGGCACAGACGTCGATCAGCATCGCTTCGACGCGGCGTACGTACGCCACCACGTCCACCGGGTCGGGCAGCCGGGTGATCGGGTAGCCGACCAGCTGGCCCGGGCCGTGCCAGGTGATCTTGCCGCCCCGGTCCACGTCGATCACCGGCGTCCCGTCGAACGGGCGGTCCAACGGCTCGGTGCGCTTGCCCGCGGTGTAGACGCTCGGGTGCTGCAGCAGCAGCACCGTGTCAGGCGCGGATCCCTCCACCACGGCGGCGTGCAGCCGGCGCTGTTCGTCCCAGGCGTCCTGGTAGTCGACCGTACCGGCGTGGACTACCCGCAGGGCGTCGGTGGCCGCGGGTGGCGAGGCGGGGGAAGTCACCAGCCGAGCCTAGTCCGGATCCGTACCGGCCGGCGCGATGAGTTCCGTCACCGGCGCCGGTCTACCTAGGTATGACGGAGCAGATGACGGCGCCGCCACGCGTGGTCGAGCGGGCGGCGCAGCCGTACGTGGCGATCGCCGGAGTGGTCACCAGGGACACCTTCAGCCAGATCGCGGACCGGCTACCGGAGCTGATCGGCTGGCTCGCCGAGCGCGGCATCGCACCAGCGGCCGCGCCGTTCCTCCGGTACCACGTGATCGACATGCCGCACCGGCTGGAGATCGAAGCGGGGGTCCCGGTGCCCTCCCAGGTGACCGGAGAGGGTCTCATCCGGTACGGCGTACTGCCGGCCGGCCGCTACGCCACGGTCACCCACGTCGGGCACCCCGAGCGGCTCACCGACCTGACCGCGGCGCTGCTGCGCTGGGGCGCCGAACAGGGCTGGCGGTGGGACATGACGGAGACCGAAGCGGGGGAGCGGTGGGGTTGCCGCCTGGAGGTGTACGAGACGGATCCCCGTACCCACCCGGACCCGGCGACCTGGCAGACCACGCTCGCATTCCGCCTGGCCGACTAAGAACCTCAGACGGGTGGTACGTCGGGCAGCCGGCGTGGCTCCAGCCGGGTCTCCACCACGCCGCCGCCGGCGTCGGGAACGATCTGGTAGCCGGCGGCGTCGTCGCGGTCGCTGACCACCTCGGCCAGCTCGGTGCCGTGGTAGACCAGCGCGACTCCGTCGTCGGTGGCGTATCCGGCGGGCAGCGTTCCCTCGCCGATCAGCCTGTGCAGCAGCGGACGGCGTTGCTCCTCGGTGTCGTAGTGCACGCCGTTGGCGTACGGGAGGAAGCCCAGGCCGTCGGTGACCGCCCGCAGGTCGGGGCCGTACGAGTCCGTGGTGCCGCCGGCGTGCCAGCAGACCGATCCGGCCGAGATGCCGCCGAGCACAACTCCCGCCTCCCAGCACTCGCGCAGGATGGTGTCGAGCCCGTGCAGCCGCCACATCGCCAGCAGGCCGGCCACGCTGCCACCCCCGACCCAGATCACGTCCTGGTCGAGCAGGTGCCCGCGCAGGTCCGCGAAGTTGGGCATCGGGAACAGGTTGACGCAGGTCAGCCGGGCCTCGGTGTCGTAGAACGCCTCGTGGATGGCGGCGTTCAGGATGGCCTGGTCGCCGAGAGCGGTGCCCAGTGAGGCGACCTTCGGCTGCCTCGCACCCGAGAGCTGAAACGCGTGTCGCATCACCGGTCCGGCGTTCCAGTGGCGGCGTACGCCGGGCACGAAACCGCCGGAGCTGGCGACGATGATCGGAGTGCGGCTCACAAGCAGGGGACGGTACCTGAATCTGTTTCAGTCGACGCGCCGCCCCGGAGCGCCGCGACGCGCCGCCCCGGAGCGCCGTGCGCCGCCGTCGCAGCCCTTCGTAACTGCGCTATCGCGGAGCGTTGACTTTCGAAACGAAAACCACTACCAATAAGATCACGTGCCTGATCAACCTCAAGGAGCCTGCGATGTCGCTTGACGTACCCCCCGCCCTGCTCGCCCGCGCCGAGTCCGGCGAGGTGACCGACGAGGAGTTCGCCGAGTGCGTACGGACCTCGCTGCCGTACGCCTGGGAGACCGTGAGCCGGGTGGTCGCCGACCTGGACGGGGCGAGCGCCCCGTTCGCCGACAACGAGATCCCGCCGCCCACCGAGGCCGACCGTGGCCAGCTGCTACGGGCGCTCGCCAGCGACGCGATCCGGGGCGGCCTGGAGCGCCACTTCGGCGTCAAGCTCGCGTTCCAGAACTGCCACCGGGTGGCGGCGTTCCGACTGTCCGCTGTGGACGGTGACACGTACCGCAATTTCATCTCGGTACGCAACCAGCTGCTCAACCAGTCCCCGGAGCTGCGCAACTGCTGACCAGCGGGTACGGCCGGCGCTGGCGCGCCACCTGCGAGGACGGGGTGTGCCAGCTCAGTGCGCGAGGGCCCAGTCCAGCGCCGGCCGCAGCTCGGGGTGCGCGAAGCCGTACCCCGCCCGGGTCAGTACGCCGGGCAGCACCCGCAGGCTCGCCACCGCCTGGTGCGCGAACTCGCCCAGCCCGATCCGCAGCGCGAAGCCGGGCACCGGAAGGATCGCCGGCCGGCGCAGCGCCGCACCCAGCGTGCGGCTGAAGTCCCGATTGGTCTCCGGGTGCGGCGCGGTCAGGTTCACGGCGCCGGTGATCTCGTGATCGATCAGGAACCGCACCCCGCCCAGCCAGTCGGCCAGCGAGATCCACGACATGTACTGCCGACCGGACCCCAGCGGCCCGCCCAGCCCCAGCCGGAACAGCCGCAGCATCGGCGTCAGCAGCCCGCCGGACGCCGACAGCACCAGCCCGGTACGCAGCGCCACCACCCGTACGCCGGCCTCGCTGGCGGGCTCGGTGGCGGCCTCCCACTGGTGGGTGACGCCGGTGAGGAAGCCGCCGCTGCCCGCCGGCGCCGACTCGTCCACCGCGTGGTCGCCGGTCTCGCCGTACCAGTCGATGCCCGAGGCGCTCAGCAGCACCGCCGGGCGGTGCGAGGTGGCGGCGATCGCGGTGGCCAGCGTGGCGGTGCTGTCCACCCGGCTGTCCAGGATCATCTTCTTGTACGCCGGCGACCACCGCCGGTCGCCCACGCCGGCACCGGAGAGGTTGACCACCGCGTCCGCGCCGTCCAGGACGGCCGGGTCCAGCTCGTGCGCGGCGGGCCGCCACTGCGCCTCGTCGTCGGCGCGGGCCGGACGGCGTACCAGGCGGACCACCCGGCAGCCGTCCTCGCGCAGCCGGGTCACCAGGTGCCGGCCGAGAAACCCGGACGTTCCCGACACCACGACTTTCATGACGGAGACCTCAGCTGAGGCCGACCTCGGTCTCGAAGTTGGCGGCCTCCAGGCGTTCCTTGACGGTGGCCAGGAAACGCGCCGCGTCCGCGCCGTCGACCAACCGGTGGTCGTACGACAGCGCCAGGTAGACCATCGAGCGCGGCACGATGATCTCCCCGAGGTGCTCGTCGTCGACCACCACGGCCCGCTTCACCACCGCGCCGGTGCCGAGCATCGCGACCTGGGGTTGCGGCACGATCGGAGTGTCGAACAGCGCCCCGCGGCTGCCGGTGTTGGTCACCGTGAAGGTCGCGCCGGAGATCTCGTCCGGGGTGATCTTCCCGGCCCGGGTACGGTCCGCCAGGTCAGCGATCCGGCGGGCCAGCCCGGCGAGGTTGAGGTCGCCGGCGTTGTGGATCACCGGCAGCATCAGCCCGCGCTCGGTGTCCACCGCGAGCCCCAGGTGCTCGGCATCGTGGTAGGTCACCGTACCGGCGTCGGTGTCGATCGAGGCGTTGACGTTCGGGTGCACCCGCAGCGCTTCGACGGCGGCCAGCGTGAAGAACGGCAGGAACGAGAGCTTCACACCGTGCCGCGCCTGGAAGTCGGCCTTCGCCTCCTGGCGCAGCCGCGCGATCCGGGTGACGTCGACCTCGACCACGGTGGTGAGCTGCGCGGCGGTCTGCAGCGACTCCACCATCCGCTTGGCGATGATCGACCGCATCCGGGACAGCTTCTCGGTACGCCCCCGCAGCGGACTCGGCGTCGCCGCCGGTGCCGCCGCCGCTGGCTGCGGCGCCTTCGCGGGAGCCGCCGGGGCCGGCTCGGGCTCGGCCGGCTTCTGCTTCTCGGCGGCGTCGAGTACGTCCTGCTTGCGGATCCGGCCACCGACTCCGGTGCCGGTCAGCGATGCCAGCTCGACCCCGTGCTCGGCGGCGAGCTTGCGTACCAGAGGCGTCACGTACCCGCTCGGCTCGGCCTCGGCTGGTTCCTGCGGCGCGGCCTGAGGCTCGGCCGCAGGTGCGGTCGCCGCCTGCGCCGGCGCGGACTCCACCGCGGTGGCCTGCGGGGCCTGGGCTGGTGCTGGCGGCGCCTGCTGAGCCGGGGGCTCGGTCTGGGTTGGCGCCTGCTGAGCCGGCGCCTCTTGAGCTGGCGCCTTCTGGGCCGGAGCCTCCTGAGCGGGGGCTTCCTGGGGCGGTGCTTCCTGGGGCGGTGCGGATGCCTGGGGTGCACCGCCGCCGATCACCGCCAGCTCGGCGCCGACGTCGGCGGTCTCGTCCTCGTTGACCTTGATCTCCAGCAGTGTGCCGGCGGCCGGGGAGGGGATCTCGGTGTCGACCTTGTCGGTGGACACCTCGAGCAGCGGCTCGTCGACCGCGACCTCCTCGCCGACCTGCTTGAGCCAGCGGGTGACGGTGCCCTCGGTGACGCTCTCACCGAGCGCCGGCATCGTGATCACGGTGCCTTCGGCGGCGCCGCCCGTGGCTGCCGGCGGCGCGGCGGCCTGGGCCTCCGGCTGGGGCTGCGGCTCGGCCTGCTCAGCGGCGGCCTGCGCCTGCGGAGCCGGCGCCGGGGACGTTGGCGCTGGTTGCGGAGCCGGGGGAGCCTGCTGCGGCGGTGCCTCCTGCGGCGCGGCCGTCTCGGGCGCGGCTTCCGCCTCGGGAGCAGCCGCCTCGGGCGCGGCTTCCGCCTCGGGAGCAGCCGCCTCGGGCGCCGCGGCGGGCGCCGCGTTGGCG
>JBOGDF010000166.1:0-12081 GCA_050701635.1 Micromonosporaceae bacterium
GCGTGACCCGGGCGGCCGACCCGCCGCGGACGCCCCGGGTGTGGCTGCACCGGCTGGACGTGAAGGGGTCGCCGTACGCGTACATCGCGCCGTTCTTTCTGATCTTCGCCGTCTTCGGCGGCTTCCCGCTGCTCTACACCGGCTGGATGTCGCTGCACGACTGGAACCTGCTCGACACCGAGCACCCGTACGTCGGGTTCGCCAACTACACCCGGCTGTTCAGCGACCCGTACTTCTGGAACGCGCTGGTCAACACGGTGTCGATCTGGCTGCTCTCCACCGTGCCGCAGCTGCTGCTGGCGCTGCTGCTGGCGCACCTGCTCAACACCCGGTTGCGGGCGCGTACGTTCTTCCGCGCCGGGATGCTGCTGCCGAACGTCACTTCTGTGGTCGCGGTCGCGGTGATCTTCACCCAGCTGTTCGGCCGCGACTACGGGTTGATCAACTGGCTGCTCGGCGGGCTCGGCCTCGGGCACGTCGACTGGCAGGCAGGGCGCGCCAGCTCCCACATCGCGATCGCGGTGATGGTGATCTGGCGCTGGACCGGCTACAACGCGCTGATCTACCTGGCCGCGATGCAGGCGATCCCGCACGAGCTGTACGAGTCCGCCACCCTCGACGGGGCCACGCCGATGCAGCAGCTGCGCCAGATCACGGTCCCGATGATCCGGCCCACCATCATCTTCACCGTCATCGTCTCCACCATCGGGGGGATGCAGCTGTTCGCCGAGCCGCTGCTGTTCGACACCTCGCCCGGCAGCGCCAGCGGTGGCGCGTCCCGGCAGTTCCAGACCCTGACCCTCTTCCTGTACGAGCAGGGCTTCCGGCTGTACGAGTTCGGCTACGCCGCCGCGTCCGCGTGGGTGATGTTCGTGATCATCGTGATCGCCGCCGCGGTGAATTTCCTGGTCGTACGCAGGATCCGAGCGACGTGAGGGAGGCGACATGACCGGAGCGCAGGGCATCCGGCGGCCGGGGCGATTGACGTACCTGGCGCTCGCTGGGGTGCTGTTCGTCTCGGCGTTCCCGCTGTACTGGACCGGCGTGGTGGCCAGCCACGACAACCGGGCGTACGCCGCGATCCCGCCGCAGCTGCTGCCGGGCCCGAACTTCGGGAGCAACGCGGAGCAGGTCTTCGAGCTGTCGTACTTCGGGATGGCGCTGGCCAACTCGTTCCTGGTCGCGGGCACGATCACGTTCGCGGTGGTGCTGCTGTCGACGCTGTCCGGGTTCGCGTTCGCGAAGCTGCGGTTCCGCGGCGGCAACGCGCTGCTGCTGGCGGTGATCGCCACCATGATGGTGCCCACCCAGCTCGGCATCATCCCGCTCTACCTGCTGATGGTGGAGCTGGGCTGGACCGACACCCTGACCGCGGTGATCGTGCCGTCGCTGGTCAGCGCGTTCGGGGTGTTCTTCATGACCCAGTACCTGCGGGAAGCGCTCCCCACCGAGCTCCTCGAAGCCGGCCGGGTCGACGGCTGCAACACGCTGCGGCTGTTCTGGCACGTCGTACTGCCGGCTGCCCGGCCCGCCGCCGCCGTACTCGGGATGCTCACCTTCATGACCGCCTGGAACGACTTCTTCTGGCCGCTGGTCGTCCTCACCCCGGACAACCCGACGGTGCAGGTGGCGATCTCCTCGCTGGCCAGCGGCCTGATCCCGGACTACACGGTGGTGCTCACCGGCACGGTGCTCGGCACCGTACCGCTGGTGCTGGTCTTCGTCCTGCTGGGCAAGTACATCGTCGGAGGAATCATGCACGGGGCGATAAAGGGATGACCCAGACGCAGGCGGCCACCGATCAGACGCTCCGCTTTCCACCGGACTTCCTGTGGGGTGCGGCGACGGCGGCGTACCAGATCGAGGGGGCGGTACGGGCCGACGGGCGGGCACCGTCCATCTGGGACACGTTCAGCCACTCCCCCGGCGCCATCGACGGCGGCGACACCGGTGACGTGGCGTGCGACCACTACCACCGGTACGCCGGCGACGTCGCGCTGATGGCGGAGCTGGGGCTGCGGGCGTACCGGTTCTCGGTGGCGTGGCCCCGGGTGCAGCCGTCCGGTGCCGGCGGCGGGGAGCCGGGAGCGGGCAGCGGGGGGCCGGGTGCGGGCGGCGGCGCCAACCGGGCCGGGCTGGATTTCTACGACCGGCTGGTGGACGCGCTGTGCGCCCACGGGATCGCGCCGATGGCGACGCTCTACCACTGGGACCTGCCGCAGGCGCTGGAAGACGCCGGCGGCTGGACCAGCCGGGACACCGCCCTGCGGTTTGCCGACTACGCCGCGCTCGTCCACCAGCGGCTCGGCGACCGGGTACGCCACTGGACCACCCTCAACGAGCCGTGGTGCTCCGCCTTCCTCGGGTACGCCGCCGGCATCCACGCGCCGGGCCGGCGGGACCCCGCCGCCGCGTTCACCGCCGCCCACCACCTGCTGCTGGCGCACGGCGTCGCGACCCAGGCGCTGCGGGCGGCGGGCGCGGCGGAGATCTCGCTGGTGCTCAACCCCGCACCCGTCAGCGGACCCCCCGAGGCCGTACGCCACATCGACGGACTGCACAACCGGCTGTTCCTCGACCCCGTACTGCGGGGCCGCTACCCCGACGACGTGCTGGCGACCGCGTCCCGGTTCGCCGACCTCGGCTTCATCCGGGACGGCGACCTGGAGACCATCGCGCAGCCCCTCGACGCGCTCGGCGTCAACTACTACCAGCCGATCGTGCTCGGGGAGGCCGTGCCGGGCGGGCCCGCCAATCCGGCGTACCCCGGGAGTGAGGGGATCCGGTTCGTGGGGGCGGACGGGCCGCGTACCGCGATGGACTGGTCGATCCGGCCCGAGGGGCTGACCGCGATCCTGGAGCGGATCGCCGCCGACTATCCCCCGGTGCCGCTGTGGGTCACCGAGAACGGGGCGGCATTCGACGACACGCCCGCCGGCGGGCGGGTCGCCGACCCGGGCCGGATCGGCTATCTCGACGGGCATCTGCGCGCGGCGTACGAGGCGCTGCGCCGCGGCGTCGACCTGCGCGGCTTCCTGGTCTGGTCGCTGCTGGACAACTTCGAATGGGCGTACGGGTACGCCAAACGGTTCGGTCTGGTGTACGTCGACTACACCACCCAGCAACGCGTACCGAAGGACAGTGCACGCTGGTACCGGGAGGTCATCGCACGCGGCGGCCTGCCCGCCCGACCATGGACCGACAGTGAGGAGCCCTAGGTGACGACCGGAGCGACCCGGCGGCGACCCACCCTGGAGGCGGTGGCGCTGCGCGCCGGCGTGTCCCGGGCGACCGTCTCCCGGGTGGTCAACGGCAACCCGCACGTCTCCGAGTCGGTACGCGACGTGGTGAACCGGGCGGTGACGGAGCTCGGATACGTACCGAACCCGGCCGCCCGCAGCCTGGTCACCCAGCGCACCGACTCGGTCGCGTTGATCATCTCCGAGCCGCCGACCCGGATCTTCTCCGACGACCCGTTCTTCGCCGGGGTGATCCGCGGCGTCAGCCAGGAGCTCGACGCCGCCGGACGCCAGCTGGTGCTGATGATGACCGAGGCGAACGCCGACCACAGCCGGATCGAAAGCTACGTCGCCGGCGGCCACGTCGACGGCGTCATGCTGATCTCGCTGCACGGCGCCGATCCGCTGCCCGCCACGCTGGCCCGGATGGGGCTGCCGGTGGTGTGCGGCGGCCGGCCGCTGGCGAGCGTGGCGCTGCCGTACACCGACAGCGACAACTCCGGCGGCGCCGAGGTCGCCGTACGCCACCTGATGGAGCGGGGCCGGCGCCGGATCGCGACGATCGCGGGCCCGCAGGACATGAACGCCGGCATCGACCGGCTTGCCGGCTACCGCGCCGCGCTGGCCGGCGGCGAGCGACGTTCCCTGATCGCGGTCGGCGACTTCACCCGGGAGTCCGGGGAGCAGGCGATGCGGCAGCTGCTCGCCGACGACCCGCAGCTGGACGCGGTGTTCGTCGCCTCCGACCCGATGGCGCTCGGCGCGCTGCGGGCGCTGTACGCCGCCGGACGCCGGGTCCCCGAGGACGTCGCGGTGGTCGGCTTCGACGACATCGACTCCGCCCGGTACGCCGACCCGCCGCTGACCACCATCCGGCAGCCCGTCGAAGGCCTGGGCCGCGAAATGGTCCGCTTCCTGGTACGCCGCCTCGCCGGCGAACTCCCCACCGACCCGGTGATCTTGCCGACCGAGCTGATCGTCCGCGAGTCCAGCTAGGCCGAGCGATCTTGGGGTTCTGGCGGTCTCACCGCACTCCCGACCAGCCAATACCCCAAGATCACGGGAAGGCGCCGCGTGGGTGGGGCGGCTCAGGTGACGGTGGCGAGCCAGGTGGGGTCGAGGGTGCCGTGTGCGACGAGGACCGCGGGGCCTGCGAGCCAGCACGCCTGCTCCTCCAGCGTGACGACCACCCTGCCGCCGGGCACCTCCACCGACACCTCGCCGGTGGTACGCCCACCGTCCCGCAGCGCCACCGCGGCGACCGCGCACGCGCCGGTGCCGCAGGAGAGGGTCTCCCCCGACCCCCGCTCATGCACCCGCATCGTCACGTCGCGCTCGCCGGTCCGCGCGGCCAGCTCGACGTTGACGCCGTCCGGGAAGACGGCGGTGTCGTACGACGGGGCAGCGTCCAGGTCGAAGCCGGGGAGCTCGTCGGCGGCCACCCCGCAGACCAGGTGCGGGTTGCCCATCGAGACCACGGTGCCGCGCAGCCGGCGCCCCGCGATCACGGCGTACGACTCGCCGCCGTACCCGGGCGGGCCCAGGTCGACGGCGATGTCGCCGGTGGCCGGGGCGCGTACGGGTTTCAGGCCGGCTCGGGTCGCCAGCGACCACTGTCCGGGCCGGGCGAGCCCCTCCGAGAGCAGGTATCGCACGAAGACCCGGCTGCCGTTGCCGCACATCTCCGCGACCGAGCCGTCGGCGTTGAGGTAGTCCATGAACCACTCGGCGTCGCCGGCCATCGCCGCCGCGTCCGGGTGCTTCGCCGCGCGTACCACCCGCAGTACGCCGTCGCCGCCGATCCCGGTACGCCGGTCGCACAGCGCGCGTACCAGCGCGGGCGTCAGATCGAGCGCACCGTCCAGGTCCGGCAGCAGGACGAAGTCGTTGCCGGTGCCGTGGCCTTTGCTGAACCGCACCCGTCGATCCTACGTACCCTCGGCGGCTTTCAGCGCGGCGGCAACCAGGTCGGGCCGGGTAGCGTCCAGCCACACGATCCGCGGGTCGCGGCGGAACCAGGAGCGCTGCCGACGTACGAACCGGCGGGTGGCCTGCACCGTCGCCGCGCGCGCCTCGTCCTCGGTGCACTCGCCGGCGAGGAAGCGCAGCACCTGCTGGTAGCCGAGCGCCCGGCTCGCGGTACGCCCCTCGCGCAGCCCGGCGGCCTCCAGCGCGCGTACCTCGTCCACCAACCCGGCCGCCCACATCCGGTCCACCCGCAGCGCGATCCGCTCGTCCAGCAGCTCGGTGTCGAGATCGAGCCCGAGCTGCACCGCCGGGTACGCCGGCCCCGGCTCGGGCAGCGCCGCGACGAACCCGCCGGTCAGCTCGACCACCTCCAGCGCCCGTACGATCCGGCGCCCGTTACTGGGCAGGATCCGCTCGGCGGCCGCCGGATCGACCCGGGCGAGCCGGGCGTGCAGCGCGGCCGGCCCGAATGCGGCGAGCTCCGCCTCCAGCTGGGCGCGCAACGCGGGGTCGGTGCCGGGGAACTCGAACCGGTCCAGTACGGCGCGCACGTACAACCCGGAGCCACCGACCAGCAACGGCGGGCGACCCGCGGCGAGCAGCCGGTCCACCTCCGACCGGGCGCGCTCCTGGTACTCCGCGACGCTCGCCTCCCGGGTCACCGGCCAGATGTCGAGCAGATGGTGCGGTACGCCGTCCCGCTCCGCCTCCGTGAGCTTGGCGGTGCCGATGTCCATGCCCTGGTAGAGCTGCATCGAGTCGGCGTTGACCACCTCGCCGCCGAGCGCCTGTGCCAGCGCCACCCCGAGCCCGGACTTGCCAGTGGCGGTCGGCCCCACCACGGCAATCACCCGAGTCACGCCGGCACCCACGACGCTACGAAGTAGCCGACTCCGTAGGGCGCGTCCTGGCAGAGCAGCTCGCCCCGAAACCCGGCGCCGATGGTGGCGCCGGCGAGCACCTGCCACGCTGCCCGCCCGCCGGCCATCAGCTCCGCCGCGAGCGCCGGGTCGAGCCCGTCGAGCGCCTGCCGGTCGGCGCTGCCCAGGGCGGTCGCGAGCGCCTTGTCGTACGCCTCCGCGCGGGGGTCGAAAGAGCCCGGAGCCTTCTCGGTACGCCGTGCCGATCCGTCCCCCATCACCAGCAACCCGAGCGAACCGTCCGCTTCCCGCAGCGCGCCGCCGATCCGCCGGCACTGCTCGGTGGTCGCCGACGGCGGTACGCCGCGCCCGTACTGCGGAATCTCGGTGCCGGCCTGTCCCAGCAGCCACGCGCCCACCATGATCGACAGCGGCAGCTCGCCAGCACCCGGACCCGGCTCACCGCCGAGATTCACCGACGGGCCGGCACCGTACCGGCGAAAGGTCCCGTGGTCAGCGGGCCGGTAGCTCGCATCGTCGGGACCGCAACCCACCACGACCACGGTCTGCGGCCCGGTGGCGAGCATGCGGGCTACCGCATCACCACAGGCGGTACGCAGCTCGTCCAGCTCGCCGGCGGCGCCCTGAGCGATCTCCGGGATCAGCATCGGCGGGTGCGGGCACACCGCGACGGCTCGGACAGGCACGCCCCCACCGTAGCGGTGAAGCCCCGCGTCTCACGCTGCTGCGGGATTGACACACGACAGGAGTCACAAAAGGCAATAAGGTCACGGTTCGGCGGCAGCCGATGGACGCGCACCGGGGTGGACCTGTGACAATGCCGGTGGGCGTGGTGACACGCCGCGTCGGCGTACCAACCGGGAGCCGACCTGAAACGCGAGGATGGATCCGATGAGCACTGACGCCCGCGAGTGGACGACCTACGGTCGAATCGACGCGGACGGCACCGTGTATGTGAAGACCGCGGCCGGGGAACGCGAGGTCGGTTCGTGGCAGGCGGGCACCCCCGAAGAGGGGTTGCTTCACTTCGCCCGGCGCTTCGCCGACCTGGTGACCGAGGTCGATCTGCTGGGCACTCGGATGGCCAGCGGCGCCGCCGATCCGCAGCACTCCCTGAAGAGCCTGCGACGACTGCGCGGCTCTCTGGACACGGCGCACGCCGTCGGTGACTTCGATGCCATCGGTGCCCGGATCGACGAGCTGATCGCCGACGCCGAGAAGCGAAACGAAGCGGTCAAGGAGGAGAAGGCCGCCGCCAAGGCCGAGGCGATCGCGCGCAAGGAGGCGCTGGCGGCCGAGGCCGAGCAGCTCGCGGCGGAATCGACCCAGTGGAAGGCCACCGGCGACCGGCTGCGCGAGATCCTCGAGGAGTGGAAGACGATCCGGATCGGCGACCGCAAGCTCGACACCGAGCTGTGGCGCCGGTACGCCGCTGCCCGCGACGCGTTCTCCCGCCGCCGCGGCACCCACTTCGCCGGACTGGACGCCCAGCGCAAGGAGATCCAGGCGCGCAAGGAGGAGCTGGTCGCCGAGGCCGAGCAGCTCGCCAACTCCACCGAGTGGGGGGCCGCCGCCACCCGGATGAAGCAGCTGATGGCCGACTGGAAGGCCGCCGGACGCGCCGCCCGCGACACCGAGCAGAAGCTGTGGGAGCGGTTCCGCGCCGCCCAGGACGCGTTCTTCAGCCACCGCAGCGAGGTGTTCTCCGCGCGCGACGCCGAGCTGCGCGACCATCTGGAGACCAAGCGCAGCCTGCTCGAGCAGGCCGAGGCGCTCGACGTCGACACCGACCCGCAGGCCGCGCAGGCCAAGCTGCGCGAGATCCAGGGTCGCTGGCACGAAGCCGGCCGGGTGCCCCGGGAGTCCCAGCACACCATGGACCGCCGGCTGCGCGCCGTCGAGGAGAAGGTACGCCAGGCGATGGACTCGGCGTGGCGGCGTACGGCGCCGGCGGAGAGCCCGCTGCTGGAGCAGATGCGTACCCAGGTGGCCGAAGCCGAGCAGCGGCTGGAGCGGGCCCGCGAGGCCGGCGACAAGCGCCGCATCAAAGACGCCGAGCAGGCGCTGGAGAGCAAGCGGAAGTTCCTGGAGCTCGCCGAACGCGCCGGCTAACGACCCCGAAGGGGAGCGCAATGATCGGCCGGCTACACCACGTGGTGATCGACTGCGCCGACCCGGCCGCGCTGGCGGAGTTCTACTCAGAGTTGCTGGGGCTGCCGGTGACGTACCGCAGCGAGGACTGGGTGGTGATCGCGGAGAACGACACCAGCTCCGGGATCGCGTTCCAACTCGCGCCCGACCACCAGCCGCCCCGCTGGCCGGACCCCGACCAGCCGCAGCAGTACCACATGGACGTCATGGTCGACGATCTGGCGGCTGCGCGTCCGCAAGTGCTCGCGCTGGGCGCCAGCCTGCTCTCCTCCGACACCGACGTGTACGCCGACCCCGCCGGCCATCCGTTCTGCCTGATCCGCCGCCCGAAGTGGGCACCGCCGATCGGTCAGCCGCAGCCCTGACTCGCGGGCGCCGCCGGGGGTGGGCCGACGGTCGGTAGGCCGATCATCACGCCGGGAGCCTTCGTAGCGGTGGCTGCCTCCGCGATGTCTCCCGCGCGGGTACGCCGATGCGCCACGAGCGGCCCGTCGGCGACCAGATGGTGCGGTGCCCCGTACGTGACCACGGTCCGCACCACGTCACCCGGGCGTACCGCGTCGCCGCCGGCGAAGTGCACCAGGCGGCCGTCGCGGGCACGTCCGGACATCCGGCCGGTGGCGCCGTCCTTGCGCCCCTCCCCCACCGCGACCAGCACCTCGACCGTACGGCCGACCAGCGCCTGGTTCTCCCGCCACGTGATCTCGTTGACCAGGTCGACCAGCCGCTGGTACCGCTCCTGGACGACCTGCTTCGGGAGCTGGTCGGGCAGGTCTGCGGCGGGCGTACCGGGGCGCTTCGAATACTGGAAGGTGAACGCGCCGGCGAACCGCGCTTGGCGTACCACCGAGAGGGTTTGTTCGAAGTCTTCTTCGGTCTCGCCGGGGAAGCCGACGATGATGTCGGTGGTGATCGCGGCGTCCGGCATCGCCTGACGCACCTTGCCCAGGATGCCCAGATACTTTTCGCTCCGGTACGAGCGCCGCATCGCCTTCAGCACCCGGTCCGAGCCCGACTGCAGCGGCATGTGCAGCTGGTGGCAGACGTTCTCGGTCTCGGCCATCGCCGCGATCACGTCGTCGGTGAAGTCCTTCGGGTGTGGCGAGGTGAACCGCACCCGCTCCAGCCCCGTGTCCTGTAGCCCGCCGCAGGCGCGCAGCAGCTTGCCGAAGGCGTACCGGTCGCCGAACTCCACCCCGTACGAGTTGACGTTCTGCCCGAGCAGCGTCACCTCCAGTACGCCGTCGGCGACCAGCGCGGACACCTCGGCGAGTACGTCACCGGGCCGGCGGTCCTTCTCCTTGCCGCGCAGCGCCGGCACGATGCAGAAGGTGCAGGTGTTGTTGCAGCCCACCGAGATCGACACCCAGCCGGCGTACGCGGACTCCCGCCGCGTCGGCAGCGTCGACGGGAACACCTCGAGCGACTCGAGGATCTCGACTTCGGCTTCCGCGTTGTGCCGGGCGCGTTCGAGCAGCGTCGGCAGCGAGCCGATGTTGTGGGTGCCGAAGACGACGTCCACCCACGGCGCCCGCCGTACGATCTCGCCCCGGTCCTTCTGCGCCAGGCAGCCACCGACGGCGATCTGCATCCCGGGTTTCGCCGCCTTCGCGGGCGCCAGGTGGCCGAGGTTGCCGTAGAGCCGGTTGTCGGCGTTCTCGCGTACCGCGCAGGTGTTGAACACGACCAGGTCGGCGTCCTCGCCGGCGGCCGGCACATAGCCCGCCTGCTCCAGCAGGCCGGAGATCCGCTCCGAGTCGTGGACGTTCATCTGGCAGCCGTACGTACGCACCTGATAGGTACGTGGCGGGGTGTCGGTGGGCGCGCTCATCTCGCTTGCGAGGGTAGCCGGCACCCGGCCTCCACACCCAGCCGAGCCCATATCGGGTGTTACCTCTCCGTGACCCCGGACGGTCACTGAGGGTGGTAATCGAGGCTTACAGTGACCCGAACCGGGTGGCACAGACCACTGTCGCTTGCCCACCCATCGACAACCGTTCTGCGGAAACGAGACGCGAGGCCGGACGAAACTGTGGACGATACAACCGTGACCGAGCAATCCCCCCAGCCGGCACCCACCGGTGAAGCCCTGGTCGAGTTGCAGCAGGTCAACAAGTGGTATGGCGCGCTGCACGTGCTCCAGGACATCAACCTCAGCGTGCAGGCCGGCGAAGTGATCGTGGTGATCGGGCCGTCCGGCTCGGGCAAGTCCACGATGTGCCGGGTGATCAACCGCCTGGAGCCCATCGACCAGGGCGAGGTCCGGCTCGCCGGCCAGGTGCTGCCGAGCGAAGGCCGGGCGCTCGCGAAGCTACGCAGCGAAGTGGGGATGGTCTTCCAGTCCTTCAACCTCTTCGCGCACAAGACGATCCTGGAGAACGTCACGCTCGGTCCCATCAAGGTCCGTAAAGAGAAGACCTCGGTGGTACGCAACCGCGCGATGCAGCTGCTGGACCGGGTCGGTATCGCCAACCAAGCCGACAAGTACCCGGCCCAGCTCTCCGGTGGTCAGCAGCAGCGGGCCGCGATCGCCCGGGCGCTGGCCATGCAGCCCAAGGTGATGCTCTTCGACGAGCCGACCAGCGCGCTCGACCCGGAGATGATCAAGGAGGTGCTCGACGTCATGGTCGCGCTGGCGAAGGAGGGCATGACCATGCTCGTGGTGACGCACGAGATGGGCTTCGCCCGCCGCGCCGCCAACCGCGTCGTGTTCATGGCCGACGGCCAGATCGTCGAAGAGGCGACCCCGAACGAGTTCTTCACCAACCCGCAGTCACAGCGGGCGAAGGACTTCCTGTCCAAGATCCTCACTCACTGAAGTTGTCACCAGACTTCCCCGTAACACCAGCAAACCCCACGAAGGAAGGAACGCGATGCGCATCCGCACCATCGCCGCCGTACTCGGCGTCGCCGCGCTGATCCTGTCGGGCTGTGGCAAGGAAGGCGCCCCTCCCGGCGGAGGCGGCACCGACGGCGCTGCATCAGACAAGTGTCAGGCGTCCGAGGCCAAGTTCGAGACGGCCACCGACGTCAAGCTCACCGGTAGCCCCACGTTCGACCGGATCTCCAAGGCCGGCAAGGTAGTCATCGGCGTCAAGTTCGACCAGCCGAACCTCGGCTACAAGGACACCGAGGGCACGCGCTGCGGCTTCGACATCGAGATGGCCAAGCTGATCGCGACGCAGCTCGGTGTCGCCGAAGACAAGATCGAGTTCAAGGAGGTCCCGTCGGAGGGTCGTGAAACCGCCATCACCGGCGGCGACATCGACTACTACGTCGGCACGTACTCCATTACCACCAAGCGCAAGAAGCTGATCTCGTTCGCCGGCCCGTACTTCATCACCGGCCAGGACCTCCTGGTCCGCAAGGACGACGACTCGATCAAGGGTCCGGAAGACGTCAAGGGCAAGAAGGTCTGCTCGGCCACCGGCTCGACCTCCATCCAGCGGATGAAGGACGAGGGCTACTCCGACGAGAAGGACATCGTCGAGTTCCAGACCTACTCCGAGTGCGTCACCCAGCTGCTGGACAAGAAGGTCGACGCGGTGACCACCGACGGTGCGATCCTCGCCGGGTACGCCGGTCAGGCTCCCGACCAGCTCAAGGTCGTGGGCAAGACCTTCAGCGACGAGAAGTACGGCATCGGTATTGCCAAGGACGACAAGGCGTTCTGCGGCAAGGTCACCGAGATCATCCAGGCCGCCATCTCCGACGGCACCTGGAAGACGATCTACGACGGCACCCTGGGCCGCTCCGGCGCCACCGCGGAGCCGCCGACGCCGGACAAGTGCTGACCCTGGTAGTGATGGCGTGACCGCCCCGCGGCCGGAGCACATGCCGGC